>DASRTD010000293.1:0-22674 GCA_035656115.1 Mucilaginibacter sp. | reverse complement strand
GGATGGTAAACCGGTTTCGCTCCAAACATTTGATAAGAAAATATTCATCACCTGTTTTTTTTATACCAATTGCCCGAACGTTTGCGGCGAGATGATGAAAAATTTAAATCGCGTAGCTGCCAACTATGCCAAAAGTAAGATGGTATATTTTATGTCGGTCACGGTGGACCCTAAAAGAGATTCGGTAGGGGCGATGAAGAAATATGCTGAGAATTTGAAGCCGGCCTCAAAAAAATGGCTTTTCCTGACGGGCGATACGAGCACCATCTATAACCTGGCCCGCAACGGTTTCCTGGTAAACGCCCTGCAAACCGGTAAAAACGATTTTATTTACAGTGATAAAGTGATGCTGGTGGACGAGGATAAACGGATCAGAGGGTATTACACCGGCGCTTCCGTGATTGATATGAACCGGTTGAATGATGAAATAAAAGTTTTACTATCCGAGAAATTTTTAAAGGACACACCTGAGTATTGAAAGAAGGGCCGGGAACCAGGGAAAAACCTGGCCTGGCACTTGAATCTTGACGCTCAAAATTAAAAACTATGACTGATAAATTTATATTCCGCTTTGTTGCAGCAGTATCCGTATTCGTATTTTTGGTGGTGCTGATATTAAACCGCAAACTGATACCGGCACCAGCCCAGGTACCGTCGTTTGTAGCGTATTTGCCTAAGCTTAACGCTGTGTTAAACGGCAGTTGCAGTGTACTGCTGCTTTTATCGTTGTACTTTATCAAACGAAAGAAAATTACCATCCACAAGCGCATCAATATCCTGGCTTTCTGCTTCTCATCGTTGTTCCTGGTGTCTTATATCCTGTTTCATTATCTCGCGCCGGAAACCCGGTATGGCGATCTCAACGGGGACAGTAAGTTATCGCCCACCGAAATTGAAGCTGCGGGAAGCCTACGTTATATCTACTATGTAATACTCACGTCCCACATCATACTGGCGGCCGTTGTTTTGCCGCTCATATTATTAAGCTTTTACCGCGGGTTGCAAATGCAGGTTGAAAAACACAAAAAGCTGGTGCGCTGGTCGTATCCTATCTGGTTGTATGTAACGGTGACGGGCGTTGTGGTTTATTTGATGATATCGCCGTACTATCATTTTTAACACAGGACTTCGCCCTGAGTTGACGTATGATGCCCTTTCAGGGCAAGTAAAGATGGATTAGTTATTGAATCGCATTCCAACATTTTTCAGTAAGTTTGTCCTCATGAAAACAAGCTTAAAAATAGCATTAGTCGTTCTGATATTTAGCTTGACAATAGTGAGCGTGATGCCCGCTTTTGCCCAATGCGCCCAATGCGCAGCTGCGGTGAAGACCAATGCCAGCAGCGGTTCGGTTACCGCAAACGGATTAAACAAAGGGATCTTGTTTTTGCTATGCGCGCCTTACCTGGCCGTGGCGATTGGCGGTTATGTTTGGTACAAAAAATATAAACGCAAAGATGTGAACCTGGAAGTGCACAACGAAAAACTGCACTTAAACTAAGTGCTGTAATTTTTTACCGCCCCGCAACCAAAATATTTATGGCGCAAACTCCAAAATCATGGGCAATGCTGCATTGCAAATGTCCGCGTTGCCGCAGGGGCGATATGTTTAAAGGCGGCGTTTATAACTTCGGCTCAAACAAAATTCTCGACAGATGCCCGCATTGCGACCTGCGTTACGAAATTGAGCCGGGTTATTTTTATGCAGCCATGTATGTAAGCTATGCATTTAACGTTGGGGAGGGGCTTATCCTGGGATTGTGTACTTATGTCCTTACTCATAATACTACGTCGCCCTGGTTATATATCGGCGTTATATTAGGCGGATGCTTCCTGCTGGCGCCGCTTAACTTCCGGTATGCGCGCGTTGTACTTTTGTATTGGTTATCTCCAAAAATAAATTATCAGCCACATTTAGATACAGATGATCCGGCAGTCCACCTATGATTTTTTAAAAGAACTGGTTGAAAACAATAACCGCGAATGGTTCACGGCCAATAGAGACCGTTACGAGGCTGCCAGGGAAAACGTAATTGACTTTACAGCCGAATGGCTAAAGCAAATGCACCAAATCGATCCCGGCATCGATGAAACGCTCGACGCAAAAAAATGTGTCATGCGTATCTATCGCGACATCCGTTTTCGCAAGGATAAAACTCCTTATAAAGATAATTTTGGCATCAGCATACCCACAAAAGGGTTAAAGTTAGGCCGGGCCGAGTATTATCTGCAGATCAGCCCCGGCAATTCATTTATCGCCGGCGGCTATTGGATGCCCGAAGCCGATCACCTGAAAGCCATTCGGCAGGAGATCGATTATAATGCCGACGATCTGAAAAAAATAATCGACGATGCGGAATTTATCAGGCTTTTCGGCGAATTCAGAAAACAGGAGCAGCTAAAAAGTGTTCCGAGGGAATTCAGTCCCGATAACGAAAATGCCGGCTTGCTAAAATTGAAAAGTTTTGTGGCCTTTCGCCAACTGAACGATGCTGAACTAATACTGCCGGAAGCCGCCGCAGCCGTTACGCAACTCTGTAGTAAAATTTATCCGCTCAACGTTTTCTTAAACAATGCATTATCCTAACTAAATCCATAATTTAAAATGAAAACTGTATATTTTTTCCTGGCCGTGGTTCTTTGCCTTGCTTTAAACTCATGTGTGGTATTATCGCCCAAAAAATACCATGCTCTATTGGCTGAGCGCGATTCCCTTGCAACCCGTACCGGGGCGTTGGAAGATACCGTTGCAAAACTCCGCGCCGACACCATGCGGCTGCACCATGAAATAGCCGACCTGACCAATACTTACAATGCCTTAAACACCAACTATAGCGCGCTGAATGATAAATACGGCGCATTGAATAACAATTTAACCACAACTTCCGGCAAAGTAAGCCAGCTTTCCGCCGATCTGAAGAAACGCGAGGCGCGGTTAAAAGAAGTTGAAGACGCCCTGCACCGCCGCGACGAGGCATCGGCATCGTTAAGAGACAAATTGCAGCAGGCCTTGCTCGGCTTTCAGAATAGTGGCCTAACTGTTACCATCAAAGATGGCAAAGTGTACGTTTCGCTCGCTGATAAACTGTTATTCCCTTCCGGAAGTATTATTATTAACGAGAATGGCAAACTGGCTTTACAGCAATTAGCGGCCGTATTAAACAAAGAGCCTGAAATAAACATTGCTGTTGAAGGCCATACCGACGATAAAAAAGTGATTAACCTGGGACAGATAAAAGACAACTGGGACTTGAGCGTACTTCGCGCGACATCCGTGTGCCGCTACCTTACGGAGACCGAGAAGATCGATCCCCACCGCCTCACCGCCACCGGAAAAAGCGAATTTCAGCCGGTCGACCCTGCGGATAGTAATGACGCCCGCGCCAAAAACCGCCGGATTGAAATTGTGCTGACGCCGAAGCTGGATGAACTGTATAATTTGATAAAGTCTTAATCAACGGTTCAGATTATTCCACTGTCCGCATCAGCGTATTAAATATCACGAACCGGTCTTTAAATTCGTTATTGTGCATGGCCTGCAACTGGTGCAGGTGGTTGGTATAAAACTGGTTAAAATCGACTAAATTTTCGGCATTGTATTGAATGCAGTAAGTTACCCCCTCGTTGGGCGAATCGATAACGTTCAATACCTGGTACGATTTAAAGTGGCCGGTTGCCATTACCTTCGGTATATACACCTCCTGCATCCACTTAAGCCATTGTTGATGTATCGCCTCTTCTACAATTACGGTATCGTTGAATATGATCATGAGGGCAAAGTTAATTTTTTAGTTGTAAAGGTTGTAATAAGTTGCAAGAGCTGTCAGGGAAATCGTTCTTAAAATACGGTATATTATTTTGGCCGGATTGAAAATGTATAAAGAAAATTCTTGACAAAATCAAGAAAACGTAAGAAAAAATTAGTGTACCAGGTGTATTCACCTGTGCCGGGTGTACCAGGTGTGCCGAAGCTTTTTCTTCCCGGACTCCTATATATCCACCACGTCCTTCTTCTTCTTGCTCTTCATACGCTTGGGCAAAAACTCCAGTATCTCATTTTTCAGCGCTTCTATCAGCCGCCGCTTTAAAAAATTGCGCTGGATCACCACGCTTACCTCCCTTGCCGGTTCCGGCGATTTGAAGTAGCGGACTTTGTCCAATTGTTTGTCGCTCAGGTCGGCAAGGGCGAGTTCGGGGAGGATGGTGGCGCCATTGTTTTGGTCGACCATGCGTTTAAGGGTTTCCACGCTGCCGGTGTTGTATTCAAAATGCTTAAAACCCTGTGTGGCTTTGCGGCGCTGGCAAATGTTGAGCACCTGTTCGCGCATGCAGTGGCCCTCGTTCAGTATCCATATCTCCTCCATATCGATATCGTCCGGGCTGATGTTCTTCTTTTTGGAGAGTTTGCTATTTTTGGAGACGTAGGCCACAAAGTTTTCATAAAAGACGGGTATCTCTGTCAGGCTGCTTTCATGCAGTGGGGTGGAGAGTATCCCGCAATCGATCAGGCCTAATTTGAGATCCTGGACGATCTGCTCGGTGGTTTGCTCGGACACAATCAGCTTTACCTGAGGATATTTTTCGATAAAACCATGTAGAATTTTTGGCAGGATATAAGGCGCCACAGTTGGGATGATGCCAACCTTCAGCTCGCCGGATAGTTCGCGCTGCCTGTCAGTGATAATTTCTTTGATCTTTTCGGCTTCCGAAAGCATCACCCTTGCCTGCGCGATGATCTCGATGCCGATCTCAGTCGGGATAACCGGCTGCTTGCTGCGGTCGAAAATCCTGACGCCCAGCGTGTCTTCCAGTTTTTGTATCTGCATGCTCAGCGTAGGCTGGGTGACAAAGCATTTATCGGCGGCTGATACGAAGCTGCGGTAGGTATCCACGGCGACGACATATTCGAGTTGCGTGATGGTCATGTATAGTTTTTATCTATTCAAATATAGTAATTATTGATTTTTTCTATTGAAAAATTTTTTTGAAGTTTGAATGAACTCAAATCATACTGCTATGGAAACCAACAAGAAAAAGCTAACAACCGCGTCGGGCATCCCCTACGTGGAAAACGAAAACTCGATGACCGTTGGCCCGCGCGGCCCTATATTGCTGCAGGACTTTATCCTGCACGAAAAAATGGCCCATTTTAACCGCGAGCGCATACCTGAGCGTGTAGTACATGCCAAAGGCTCCGGCGCTTACGGCACTTTTACCGTTACCCACGACATTTCAAAATATACCCGCGCTAAATTATTTAATACTATCGGCAAGCAAACCAAAGTGTTTTTGCGATTTTCCACTGTTGGCGGCGAAAAGGGCTCGGCTGATACCGAACGCGACCCTCGGGGCTTTGCCCTAAAATTTTATACCGAAGATGGCAACTGGGACCTGGTGGGTAACAATACACCCGTATTTTTTATAAAGGACCCAAAAAAATTCGGCGACTTTATCCATACCCAAAAACGCGACCCGCATACCAACTGCAAAAGCGCCACCATGATGTGGGACTACTGGTCGCTGAACCCGGAGAGCCTGCACCAGGTGACCATCCTGATGTCGGGCAGGGGGACGCCTTACGGTTATCGCCACATGAACGGCTATGGCAGCCATACTTTCTCAATGATCAGCGCCAAAGATGAACGCGTTTGGGTAAAATTCCACTTCAAAACCAAACAAGGCATCAAGAATTTTACTGGCGAAGAGGCCAGCGCCATGCGCGGCATCGACCCGGATTTTGCCCAGCATGACCTGTTGCACGCCATCGATAACGAAGACTTCCCAAAATGGGCGCTGAAGATACAGGTGATGACTGTCGAACAGGCGAAAAGCTACCGATGGAACCCTTTCGACCTCACAAAAGTATGGCCGCATAGCGATTTTCCGCTAATAGATGTGGGCGAGTTGGAATTAAATGAAAACCCCGATAACTATTTCGCGCATGTGGAGCAATCAGCATTCGCGCCTGCGCATGTAGTGGATGGCGTTGGTTACTCGCCTGACAAGATGCTGCAGGGCCGCTTATTGTCGTATCCGGATGCCCATCGTCACCGCCTGGGCGGCAACTATGAGCAAATCCCGGTAAATCGCTGCCCATTCGCCATAAACAACTATGAGCGCGACGGTTATATGCGTGTTGATGGTAACGGCGGTTCGTCGCCAAACTATTTCCCCAACAGTTTTGATAATATCGTAGCTGATTCAACTTACAAGCAACCCTCATGGGACCTGGGCACTGGCATAGCCGATTGGTACGACCGCAACGCAGAGGGCGAAAATGACCATTATACCCAGCCGGGCAATTTGTATCGCCTGATGAGCAGCGACGAAAAGCAGGAGTTGACCAAAAACATTGTCGGCGCAATGAGTGGGATTGACGGACCAAAACGCGAATTGATCATCAACCGCCAGCTTTGTCACTGGTTCAGGGCTGATATCGGCCTTGGCATGGCCGTTGCCAAAGGGTTGCAGTTAGATCTGGATGAAGCAATGAAAACGATGGGGGTGCATGCTTAAAAAGCCGAAGACAAATAAGTTAAATATAAATAAAAAGCGGACGATTCTTTATAGGGTTCATCCGCTTTGTTTTCAAGTATATTTGGGGCGATATTCATGATGCATAAATCATATGCTCCCCGGTAACCGTCCATTTCCCTTTTACCTTTTTTAAAGTGTAAAACTGTGCACCTCCATCGGCCCCGAATGTCCATTCGCCCATAATTATGGTTGCCGCGGTATTTGTTTTGTTAAACCGGGGGGCAGGATATGAAAACCAAATTGTCGTACCCAAAGGCCTTATTGAAAAAGCGCCTGGTACCGGCAAACTCATTGCCGTGTGCAAAGCGTAGGTGATAGAAAACGGATAAGCTGCGATAAGCTTGTTTAAGCGAAATGCCCTGGCGACCGCCTGCCTTCTGCCAGTCAATTCTGTAAATCGACGTATCGTCATGCAGCAAGCCTAAAGTATCCGAAGGGGAGAACAGCTTTCGTTTAACAAAATAATTTAGCCAGTTAGTGCTTAACGAGTCTTTTTTTGCCTCGTTGCAAAATAGCGTCGTTATTTTGACCTCATAGGTTGCTTTTTCGGCCAAAAAGGCGTTCAAGACTTTATAAGATTCCGTGTCGATGGCCGTTGAAGGACTAAGTGTGTCTTCGGGATCAAAGTTGCCCGCCGGCAACCCTGGCAACTGCTTAGGATCTAATGCCGAGCGGTGGTGCCGGCGGCTGGTTGGTTTATCCGGCCTGTTGAAATGGCAATTGCAAAATAGCAGGCATAATAACACAACTGGCAATATGATCCTGCTAACCGCTCGCATGATTAATCCCTGTCCCTGCTGAGCTTGGCAAACGTCAGCGGGTTTTCTTCCAGCTCCATTGTTTCACGGCGGTGCTTTACAATGTGCATGGCGGTGAACATCGCTTCGCGGAAGGATACTTCCGAAGCTTTATTCTTGCCTGCAATATCGTAAGCGGTACCATGATCGGGCGATGTGCGTACAAAGTTTAAACCAGCCGTAAAGTTAACGCCCGATTCAAAGGCGATCTGCTTAAAGGGGATCAGACCCTGGTCGTGATACATGGCCAGTACGCCATCAAACTGCATATAGCTGCCGTTGGCAAAAAAGCCGTCTGCAGGATAGGGGCCGAAAGCGAGGATATTATTGTTCCGCGCTTCTTCCAGGGCCGGTGCGATTATTGTCTGTTCTTCTTCGCCAATCAGGCCGTTATCCCCGGCGTGCGGGTTAAGCCCCATAACAGCGATGCGGGGTTTGCGTACCCAAAAATCATTGCGCAGGCTTTGATCCATCAGTTTAAGCTTCGCCACTATCTTTTCGGAGGTGATACTTCCCGCCACTTTAGCCACCGGGATATGTCCGGTAACTACGCCCACCCTAAGGGTGTCGCTCACCAAAAGCATTAATGACTCGGCTGCGCCGGTGCGGTCCTGCAGGTATTCGGTATGGCCGGGAAAATTAAACTGTTCGTTTTGTATGGTATCTTTATTAATCGGGGCGGTTACCAACGCATCGATTTGGCCCGACAGCAGATCGCTTGTCGCCCGCTCCAGCGAAAGGAAAGCGTATTTGCCCACCGCGCTGTTCACAACACCCGGCTCTATCTTTACATCTTCTTCCCAGCAATTGATCATGTAAGGTTTGCGATCTTTTCTGCCCGAAGCCTCGGCAGCGTTGCCGATCACCGTAAAATTGAGTTCTTCGATATGGGTGGTCCGGCGATAAAATGAGGCTACTTTAGTATGGCCGTATACGATGGGGGTACAATAGTCGTAAATGCGGTTATCGGCCAGGGCTTTGACAATGATCTCCAGCCCGATGCCGTTTACGTCGCCTATGCTTATACCTATTTTTAGTTTTTCACTCATTTTTAACTTTGATTACACCGATGTTATTTTTGGGGATTTCTCCGACTGAATAGTGATTTCACCGATTTGATTATCGCTGCCTTATTTTTAACCTTTACAACTATTACAACGGCTACAACACTTACAACATCAAAAAGCAAATAAAAGATTAATTAACGATTAAAGAACAAATATGTATAATTTGCCGCAATATTTGACGAATAATGACATTGGTAAGAGCAAAAAAGCACCTGGGCCAGCATTTCCTTACTGACAAAAACATCGCTGCAAAAATTGTAGAAAGCCTCCGTCCGTCCGGCAAGTATACGCAGGTTCTGGAGGTAGGACCCGGTATGGGTATCCTCTCGGATTTTTTGCTGCAGAAAAACGACCTTGATGTATATCTCATCGATATCGACACAGAATCATTTGACTACCTGGAAAAAAAATACCCGCAGTTAGGCAGCCGCCTTATCAATGCCGATTTTTTGGAGATGGATTTCCCGGCTTTTTTTACCGGCCCTATGGCGGTGATTGGTAATTTCCCCTATAATATATCCTCACAAATACTTTTCAAGATACTGGATAACCGGCAGCAGGTTATTGAGGTAGTCGGGATGTTCCAAAAAGAGGTAGCTGAGCGCTGCGCGGCTAAACCCGGCACCAAAGATTACGGCATTCTGAGCGTTTTTTTGCAGGCTTATTATAAGGTTGAATATTTATTTACGGTGAAGGCAGGCGTTTTTAACCCGCCGCCGAAGGTGCTTTCAGCGGTGATCAGGTTAACACGAAACGAAACGTTGCAATTGGATTGCGATGAAAAGCTCTTCTGGCAGGTGGTAAAAGCCGGCTTCAACCAGCGGCGCAAAACATTACGAAATGCTTTGTCGTCACTGATCAATAAGGAAAAAATGACCGCTGAGAAGATGCTTGACCTGCGTGCCGAGCGGTTGAGTGTGAAGGATTTCGTAAATTTGACTAACACCATTGTCGCAAACCGATGAAATACCTTAAGCCTGCCTTGATTACCATCCTGGGCATTTTTTTATTTATCAGCAGAAATTATTCGCAAACCAAACATCACAAAAGCATTGTATCCACTAAAATCGTCGTGCTTAGCTTCAAACACAACGACAGTTCGTACCTGGAAGATCACACCGACACGCTGAACATCCCGGTAGTTTCGGATAAATACCTTGGGTTAAAAAAAGCCCTGGCGTTTGAAAATATCGGCGACGCGGATGGATTGCAGGACGCTATCGACAATTTTGCGGCATGCGGTTGCGGCATTACTGGCATGAGTTATGAGGTTGTTTTCGAAAGTAAAGATATTCTGTCTATAGAAATTTTTATTGACGCAGAGGGAGCTCACCCAAGTTCAAATACCAAGAGGCTCACCCTAAATGTACATACCGGCAAAGCATACACCCTCGATAGAGAAATTAACACTGCCGGGCTTAAATGGATATACAGCAGCTACAGGAAGGTGATGAAACAACGTATTGCTGAGGACTTTGAATCGAGAAAAGGTGAAGAAGACGAGAATGTGCGTGCCGATTTAATCGAATCGATAGATAGCCTTACCTCTTTGGAAATGTTAAAAGATTACTTGTTCACCAAATCAGGGATAATGTTCAGTACGGAGGGAATATTGCCGCATGTTGTGCAAAACCTCGAACCCGACAGGGAGTGGTTTGTTCCTTACTCCCGGCTGCGGAAATATAAAACGCCGCACGCTATTATAGTAAAATGATTGCCTGGACAGTATAAGGAGGCGGCTGTTTTTAAATTACCTGGAGGGTCATTGGCTGTGCCAACTGCGTTTCCTTTACTGATTTTGCCATTCGCTTTATAAAAATGTAATTAGTACCGCCGCCAATAACGCCACCTACGATGGGTACCAGTCTTTCGGCGGTTCGCGTGCCAAGCATCATCAGCATTTTTTCGGCAATACCTTCCATCATCGTTTTTGAGATCGCTACGCCTGCTTCAACTTTCAGCGAAGTGGCCACCAGCGACATAAACTCCTCAAAACTGATTTGATAGGTGCCCCTGTTACAGTACATAATGGCCATGGTGACCCTGAATTGCTGGGTAAGCAGGTTGGCGAAATCAAAGGGAATACCCGCAGCTAAGGTCAGCATACCGCCGCTGCCTGAAACTACACCCGAACCAGCTGCAAGCCAGGCGCATTGCTCGATAAATTTATCGAGGCCCATTTTGTCAACCCCTTTTTTGATATGGAGTTGATTGATGTGCTCAAATATTTGCTTAAAGCCGGCTTGCGCAAGATTGTGCGCATAGTGCTTTAAATCGGCCCCTGCTTTTTTAAATTTTGTGAGTTTCATAAGCAAAATGATGGAGGAAATCCTGACGATAATACCCTCACTATTAACGTGCCAAACCCTCGATTGTGTATAATCGTCGTACGCTATTCAATTACCGCCATCATTTTATAATTTTACTGCCCATATAAACGATTGCTATTTGAAAAACAAGATCCTCATCGTCGACGATATCCACCCCATTTTTATCGATAAGGCTGAAGCCATGGGCTATCATTGCGATTATCGCCCAACCATCAAACCCGACGAAGCGCTACTGATCATTGGTGACTATGAAGGCCTGGTAATGCGCTCGAAATTTAAGCTGAACCGGCAATATATTGACGCTGCCGCTAATTTGCGTTTTGTTTGCCGCGCCGGCGCCGGGATGGACAATATTGACGAGGCTTATGCCGCCGAAAAAGGCATTGCACTGATTAACGCACCCGAAGGCAATATGGATGCTGTGGGCGAACATGCGGTCGGGATGCTGCTTTCATTAATGAATAACTTTAATGTTGCCGACGCCCAGGTACGCAGTGGTAGCTGGCAGCGCGAGGCTAACCGTGGTTACGAGTTGAAGGGGAAAACCGTAGGCATCATAGGCTGTGGTTATATGGGGCATAGTTTTGCCCGGAAACTGTCTGGTTTCGAGGTAAATGTTATCGCTTACGATAAATACAAAACCGGGTTCACCGACCAGTATGCCCGCGAAGTGAGTATGGAAGAAATAGTAAAGCACAGTGATGTGCTGAGTTTTCACGTACCGCTAACTCCTGAAACCAATGGCCTGGTAAACGAAGAATACCTGTTTCATTTTAAAAAGCCCATATTTTTGATCAATACCTCGCGCGGCAAGGTTGTGCAAACAAGGGCCGTTTTAAATGCCATTAAACAAGGCAAAATTTTAGGCGCAGGTTTGGATGTGCTGGAAACCGAACGGTTCCCCGCCCTCGCTGAACAGGAATGGTTTGATGAGCTGAAACGGTCGGGAAAAATATTGCTAACCCCGCACGTAGCCGGCTGGACTTTTGATTCGTACAGGAAGATCAGTGAAGTGATGGCGGAGAAGTTGCGTTTTGTGTCCATAGTCCATGGTCCATAGTCCCTGGCCACGTGCGGCTTATAAAAAAATTTAGTCGATGGTCGATAGACCATCGACTAATATAACGTTATCGATCAACCGCGTCTTCCCCACTTTTGCGGCCACCAGGGCGACGATCTTTTCTGAATCTCCGGTTGCTGGACGCAGGGTGTTTCCATCGGCTATTTCAAAATAATCCAGCTCAACGTCGTCTTCAGCATTGATCATTTGTTCCGCCTCATTTTTTAGCTGGCTTATCCTGCTTTTGTCGAAATTGCCCTTAACCCAATTCAGCGTCTTTGAAAGGATGAGCGCATGGCGGCGGTCTTCCAGGGTTAAATGAACGTTCCGGGAGCTCATGGCCAGGCCATCCGGCTCGCGCATGATGGGGCACATCACCAGTTTAACCGGCAAATGCAACTGATCAACCATTTTGCTGATGATCAAAAACTGCTGATAGTCTTTCTGACCGAAAAAGGCATTATCGGGCCTGACAATATTGAACAGTATATTTACCACGTGGGTAACCCCCTGGTAATGCCCCGGCCTGAATTTTCCCTCGAGCAGAAACTCCGGCTCGCCGATGTCCAAATGCCATTGTTCATTATCATCATAAATTTCGTTAACCGGCGGAGCGAACAATATATCGCACCCGGACCGCTCCAATAAGGCGGTATCGGCCTCAATAGTGCGTGGATATTTTTCCAGGTCTTTAGGATCATTAAACTGCGTGGGATTGACAAATATGCTGCAAACAATTTCATCATTTTTCTGCCGCGCCTGCTCAATTAACGACAGGTGGCCCTGGTGCAGCGCGCCCATAGTTGCCACAAAACCGATTGTTTTACCGCTGTTTCTGCTTGCCTGCAGGTGCTGCGCAAGGTCTTTTTTGGTAGTAAAAACTTTCAAAATACGTTCAAATTAGCCAATCGGGCAAAGGTGGGGAATTGATAAAGAAATACCAAAACTAACTTGCTTTATTGGTTGCCAGTTTGTATAATAATGCTTATATTTGCAAACTCAATTTTTTAAGCTCTTTAATTTTAATTTAATTCTGATATAGTGATGGGTAAATCTAAGCTTCTGTTTATAACTCATGAAATGTCTCCCTTTCTCGAACTCTCAAAAATTTCTGAAATCACCCGCCAATTGCCCCAGGCAATGCAGGAAAAAGGTTACGAAATTCGTATCCTGATGCCGCGTTTCGGAAACATCAATGAGCGCAGGAACCGGTTGCATGAAGTGATTCGCTTGTCGGGAATGAACATCATCATTAACGATAACGACAATCCCCTTATCATTAAAGTTGCTTCTATTCCTGCTGCACGCATGCAGGTTTATTTTTTGGACAATGAAGAGTATTTTCAGCGAAAACATGTATTCACTGACAAAGAGGGGAAATTTTACGCTGATAATGACGAACGCATGATCTTCTTTTGCAAGGGTGCGCTCGAAACTGTTAAGAAATTAGGCTGGGCGCCCGATGTGATCCATTGTCACGGATGGATGAGTTCGCTGGTTCCTGCTTATTTAAAAACCACCTACAAGGACGACCCAACATTCAAAAATTCGAAAGTGGTTTACTCCATTTATGACAATGACTTCGAAGGCGAAATGGATCCTGAATTTGCCCATAAGGCAGTGATGGGTGAAATGACCGAAAAACACACCGAGGTTTATAAACCGGGTTCAAACTCCTCTCTTTATGCCGGGGCTATCCAGTATAGCGACGGAATTATTTTAGCTGCAGAAAACATCGATGAAGATGTGTTAAATTATGTTAAAAACAGCAGTAAATCCGTTTTAGATTTCGAATCGGCCGCCGATTTCGAAAATTATTACAATTTTTACGACGAAATTGTTAACGAGGAGTTGGCACACGTTGTATAAGCTTTGAGAACATCTATGAAATTTTTCCGGTTAGACTTATTGACCTTGTTAATAAGTCTTTTTATTTTGAATGGTTGTAAAAACCAGGACACAGTGGGCGTGGGTATAAATTCAACTAACCAGTTAAATAGCGGCTTTACCGACACCTCAACTATCGTTATCAACACCGATACCATCGGCTCACTGGTAACCACCGGGCTTGCTAAAAACCCGCTGGGCTATTTTATCGATCCTATTTTTGGTACTTCGGTATCCAGTTTGGCCACTGATATAAATCTTCCGGGCCAGGCAGGCTATACGCCCCCAACCGGCACTATTACTATCGATTCAGCCCGGCTGGTGCTGGGTTATGCTGCAGGGTTTTACGGCGATTCTATCACATCCAGCTATACTGTTAACGTTTACCAGCTGGCCGAAAAGTTTAATGTCGATTCTGCCTATTACAATACCAAAAAGTGGAAAATTAACGGGAATACCCTTCTCGGCACCAAAACTTTTAATGCAAGGCCGCACGACTCGATTAAGGTCTTCAATATTATCAATGGCGCGCCGGATACCCTGATTAAAGTGCCCCCTCAAATCCGCATACCGATCAGTAACAGCTTTATAAACACCAACCTCTTTAACCTAAGTGCGACCCAACTTAGCTCAAATTCGGATTTTCAGAATATTGTTAATGGATTATATATCACCGTTGACCGGACAAAATCTACCGGAGCGGGCGGTATACTCATGTTCAATGGCGCCGATACCCTGGCCGTTTACTATCACTCCGTAAGCGGGACCACGATTGACACTGCGCAGATTTCGCTGCCGATTGCCCACATGTCGTCCTCGATCCAGCACACATTCACAACTGTGATACAAAACGAATTAACGGCAACGCAGAATAAAGCCGGATCGCGGCCAACATTCTATTTGCAGGGCCTCGCAGGGTTACGGGCAAAGATCAGCTTTCCGAATTTCATGGCAAACCTGCGTAGCGGTTTACTGAAAAAGGATAGTGATATCCTGATCAACCGCGCGGAGTTGGTGATAACGCCCCAGCCGGGTAGCTATATCCCGTATCAGCCATTGCCGAAGATAACAATGTACCAACTGGACCTTGCCAATCAACCGTCATTGATCCAGGATGCCTCCAGTGTCGATGTACGGTCAGGCGGCGTCAACACGTTCGGCGGATTTTACGACTCGTCATTAAATGAATATCATTTTATTTTGACGGCGTATTTACAGGATTTGCTATTTGGCAGGGTGATTGGATACGGCACTTATATCGCACCGATCGATAATGCGAATACCACGTCTGTCGACATTTTGCCAACCGTCCAGGTAGCAGCGCGTACAGTTGCAGTGGGTACAAATTTGAGCTCACCATATCGTATAAAACTGAATGTGATCTATACTAAGATTGCCAAACAGTGATCGGAGGCTGATGGTTAGAGATTAGTTTATCAAAATTTAACTAATCTCCAACCTCTGGTCACTAATCTCTATTCCACTAAACTTTCTTGCCTTTCAATTGTCTACTCACAGAAGTATCATTATCTTGTTACTTTTGTTCAATTAACATTTAATATCCGAATTTATGTGCGGAATAGTAGGTTATATAGGTTTTAGGGACGCCTACCCGATAATAATAAAAGGGCTTCACCGCCTGGAATACCGCGGATACGACAGCGCCGGCATTTCGCTGTTTGATAAGGGACTGCGCGTATACAAAAAAGCTGGCAAGGTGAGCGACCTGGAAAATTTTGTTAAAGGCGTACACATGGGCGGCACCATAGGCATGGGCCACACGCGCTGGGCAACCCATGGGGCGCCCAGCGACCGCAACTCGCACCCGCACTCATCCGGGAGCAGGAAGCTTACCATCATCCACAATGGCATCATCGAGAATTATGGCCCCATAAAAGAGACGCTGTTGAGCAAGGGTCATACTTTTAAGAGCGACACGGATACAGAGGTGTTGATACACCTGGTTGAAGACATACAGAGCGAGACCGGTTTTGACCTGCGTGAGGCCGTGCGCGTGGCGCTTACCAAGGTAATCGGCGCCTATGCCATCGTAATCATGAGCGAAGATGAACCCGACTTGCTTATTGCAGCCCGCAAAGGCAGCCCGATGGTGATCGGCGTAGGTAAAGGTGAGTATTTTATTGCATCGGATGCCACGCCGATAGTGGAGTACACCAAAAATGTTATCTATCTGAACGATAACGAGGTCGCCTATATCAGCCGCGAAAACCTTCTTGTAAAGACCATTGACAACAAGGTGCATACCCCCTATATCCAAGAGCTTGACCTGAAACTGGAAATGCTTGAAAAAGGCGGCTATGATCACTTTATGCTGAAAGAGATATATGAGCAGCCACGTTCCATTCGTGATTGCATGCGTGGCCGCATCTATCCGCAGCAGGGCAAAGTACAGTTGGGCGGCATAAAAGAGTATACCGAAAAATTAAAAAATATAGATCGCATTATCATTGTTGCCTGCGGCACTTCGTGGCATGCCGGGCTGGTGGGCGAGTACCTGATTGAAGAATATGCCCGCGTACCGGTTGAGGTAGAATATGCATCTGAATTCCGCTACCGGAACCCCATTATCACCGAAAAGGACCTGGTGATCGCCATTTCACAATCCGGCGAAACAGCCGATACGATGGCCGCTATTGAACTGGCTAAGGAAAAAGGCGCCACTATTTTCGGCATTTGCAATGTGGTTGGCGCCTCCATTCCGCGCACCACACATGCCGGTGTTTATACCCATGCCGGGCCCGAGATCGGTGTAGCATCAACCAAAGCATTTACAGCGCAGGTGACTGTTTTAACGCTGATGGCTTTTTACATTGCCCAACAACGCGGCACCATTACACAAAGCAAACTGGTGGAGCACCTGACCGAGCTTAACGCTATTCCAGAACTGGTGGAGAAAGCCTTGCAAAGCAACGACCACATCAAACAGATCGCCTGGCAGTTTAAGGATAGTACCAACTGCTTGTTCCTCGGCCGCGGAAGCTCATTCCCGGTTGCCTTGGAAGGCGCTTTGAAGTTGAAGGAAATCTCGTACATCCATGCCGAAGGCTATCCTGCGGCCGAGATGAAGCATGGGCCTATCGCCCTGATCGACGAAGAGATGCCGGTGGTGTTTATCGCCACCAAAGATTCATCGTACGAAAAGGTGATCAGCAATATACAGGAGGTAAAGGCCCGTAAAGGACAAGTAATTGCCATTGTAACCGAGGGTGACACCGAAGTGAAAGGCATGGCCGACCATGTGATAGAAATACCGCAAACCGACGAGGCTTTCGTACCCCTGCTGGCTACCATTCCGCTGCAGTTGATGGCATACCATATAGCCGTTATGCGTGGCTGTAATGTGGATCAGCCCCGAAACCTCGCAAAATCAGTAACGGTTGAGTAAAAGCGAATGCCGTTGCTTTTAAATCGCCAGGTGATACACTTTTTCAGTTTGGGATGGATTGTCCGCTGCAGTGCCAGGATATTTTTTGGAAACAGAGCGCGGGGCGAAACCTTTATCCACAAGGGTAAACTCTACCTGGCCGGTAAGCGCCCTGCCTGCCGGGTTAAGGATGCGGTAAGTATCGGGCCCGTTGGTAAATGCATCGCCATTTAACTTTAACGTTTCGAAATTTACGGTAGCTTTCAGAAAGCTGATAAAAAAGTTTTCGCTGTGAACAATCTGGCTGATTTGGTCGAAGCTTACCGGCAAGCCCGGTTTAAAGGTGATCAGGTAGATGTTGTGCATCAGGTCGGGCTTGACATCGCTCACGAAAGGAAGTGCTCTCAATTCTCTTTCCGTGGTTTTGGCGCACAGCGCGCAGTTTAAGCCGGCAACCTGCAGCCTGGCCTGGGTAAACTGGGCACACGCAACGCTGGCCGAACCGATCAACAGCATTGTTACAAGGTAAACGTATTTTCGCATCATTTGCAAAGTCAGGCTAATATGCAGGCAATTTAGCGTTTAGGCGACAGTTTTCAAAGCGGACGTGCTATTTCCCCAACATCAGCAAACCTTTTCGAATTAAAAAGCCTCCTTTTTCTGGAGGCTTTTTTAATATGTATGAGTAGAGAGGGGAAATTAAGCGCCTTTATCGTCTTCCGGTTCCGGCAGGCTTATAATACGGAAGGCCGGATTACCGTTCGGGTCAGTTACTTTCTCGTAATAGATTCCATCGGGCGAAACAAAATAACGCTTGCCATTTAATATCACCTTGTGGCAGTCATCAGGCAGTTGGTTCACCAGGTCGCCTACTTTGGGCGTGGCTACGCTTGCGTTAGGGTCGGTGGCGCTGTCACTCGTATCTAGTACCCCGTCCCGGCCGGCTACAACGTACATTACTTTGCCTTTATCGTCAGTTGTTTCTTTATAATATACACCGCTGGCCTCGTAATATTGAATGCCGTCGATCTTGATAGCTGTCGCCCCTTCAGGCAAAGTAGGTACCGCTGCACCAAGCGGCGGTGTAACCACCTGGTAGCCGCCATTATCATAAGGACAGTAAAAAATACCGTCATAATAATAGTAAAGCCCGGCCCCCCAGTAAAACGGATAGTAACCGAAAGGCAGAAAGCCTAAGTAAAAGCCAATGTGCGGGTACCCGTAATAACCAAATCCCGGGCGGTAAAACGCGCCGGCACGGTAACCCACACCTGCAAAATAGCCCCTGCCCGAGCGCACAGCCGAAACTCCGTAGGAACCCGAGCCTCTGTAGCCGGTGCCTGTGCGCACTCCCGTGCCTGATCGTATCCCGGTTGATACGCCACTGGTCCCGTGAAAACCTACCCCGCCGCCGCCACCACCGCCACTATGGCCGCCGCGCTGGGCACTCGCTGTACCAACCATCAGCAATGAAAGCATGCTGGTTAATACTAAACCGCATGCGTATTGATATATCCTTTTCATATTTGTATGTAACACTATTTAACTCTTGTGCGTTGTTTTAAGTATGGTAATCGCCTAAAACTTTTCACTTGTTAACTATTAGACAAAAACCGTGCGAATAGTTTAATTTGACAGGTTAAAAATACCGCGATTTTACTTTATAAATTGTAACAAATGTTAAACAAATCTTATATTCAAATTACGTGCGCAGGAAAAGGAATGCAACATTAAAATTTGATTAGAAAATCGGGTAAAACAAGGCTGAAAATGCTGCCTTTTTCTTTTTCCGACTGTACTTCGATCTTTATTTCGTGAAAGGCGGCTATGGACTGCACAATTGGCAGCCCGAGCCCAAAGCTTTCTTGTTTGAGCGAAGCCCGCAGCTTTTTAAACCGGTTAAAAATAAAAGGAAGATCGCCGTCGGCGATGCCGATACCAGTGTCGATGATCTGCACCACCCAGTGATCATTCTCGCGTGCCACCACCACTTTTATATCGCCATTTTCGCGATTGTACTTAATGGCATTGTTGATGAGGTTAAAAAACAGGTTAAACATTAAAAATTTGTTCACATTAACCAAAACGAGGTTTTCGGGGACGTGGAGCGCGTAACTAATGTTTTTATCCTGAAGCCGGACTGATATTTCATCCGAGATTTCCTGCAGCAGGTCATGCAGCGATATGCTATCTTCCTTTAAAAACTGTTCATTTTCAATCTGCGAGATCAGCAACAGTGTTTTGGTAATGCTTTTCAGCCTGTTCAGTATCCGCTGCATTTCCAGCAGCCGGGTTTTCGGCTCGTCTGCCAGGCTCTCCTGCTCAAACATATTTTCAATTTTTGACTGCAGGATGGATATTGGGGTCATCAATTCATGTGAGGCGTTCGAAATAAATTCCCGCTCCTTCTGGAACGTGTTTTCGATCGTTTTTATCATTTTGTGGATGCTGATGTCGAGGTATTCAAAATCGGAAGTGCTGGTTTTAACTTTCTCATACGAACCGAAATTGGGGAACTTATGGCCGATGAGCTTGGTTTTAATGATCTGACCTAAGGGACGTAAAACGTAGGTGGAGTAGATTTGATCGGCGAGAACCGTTAAAACAATCATGCTCACCAGTATCAAAAACGCTATGC
This sequence comes from Mucilaginibacter sp., assembly GCA_035656115.1. Taxonomy (GTDB): domain Bacteria; phylum Bacteroidota; class Bacteroidia; order Sphingobacteriales; family Sphingobacteriaceae; genus Mucilaginibacter. Next base: position 2,973 of record DASRTD010000293.1, on the reverse strand, counting down.
TTTGCAGCGGACGACTGGTTTCATTTACAGAATCGAGGCTGATCCCGATCTCGAGGAGGTAGTTTTTTTTGTCGACGCTAAAGTTATGGCTTAAAATGCGGTACAGTATTGTATCACCCTCAACCTTACGTTGCTCATTTTGTATAGTATCAAGGTTTTCGTTTAAAGTGTCTTCATCCAAACTTACATACACATCTTTTACCGGCGTGTAACTGCCATAGCTTTCCCCGTTTTGAATGTAGGATTTTATGCCATGATCTCTAACGGTTTGCAATACCTTATCTTTGTCCTTACGCAGGCGGTTGTCGGTATAAATTTTATTGATATTACGGACAAGAACAGGTAAAAGCAGGACAAAAATGGTTACAAGCACCAGTTTGGAAAGCGTGTTGAACAGTGTAAGTTTCGTCCTTAGTTTCAATGCTTATGTGCTGACTTTTATTTTGTATCCCAGGCCACGCACGGTTTCCAGCCAATCGGGCGAAGCGTAGGCGTTTAGTTTTTTCCGGATATTTTTTATGTGTGCGTCTATATAGTTCGAGTCATAATCATCGTTAATGATGCTGCCCCAGATATGTTCGCTCAGTTGCGACCGCGTAAGCGTTCGGTTTTTGTGCAAAAGCAGGTAGGCAACCAGGTCGAACTCCTTTTTTGTGATCGTGCTCACCTCGGCGCCCTTGTAGCTGATGATACGGTCGGTAAGGTTGATCACAAAACCGCCCAGGTCAACCAGGTTTTGCTTCAGGCCAAACTTGCGGCGCGTTATCGCCTGCATCCTGCTTTGCAGCTCGAGCAGCGAAAACGGTTTGGGCAGATAGTCATCAGCGCCGAGGTCGAGTCCCTTAATGCGGTCGTAAACCTCAGCGCGTGCGGTCAAAATGATGCAAATGGCCTCGGAATTACTTCTTTTTGCCTCTTTCAGCAAATCAAGGCCATCATAGTCGGGCAGCCCCAGGTCAATCAAAATAAAATCGTAAAGATTAACAGCGATCTTTTCCGAGGCGGAGGCGCCGTTAAAACATACTTCGCAAATGTAGTTATAGTTGGTCAGGAATATTTCCAGCTCATCAGCCAATCCTTTTTCATCCTCAATTATTAAAACATTCATCCGGCTTCATTTAAAGAACAAATAGTAAAATGTCAGGTTAAAAAAAACTTCGCGGTGGTTTTTCAATGCACCATCCACATTAACGGGGAGCGAATATTTCCACGATGCTTCAAAAGTATAGTGCGGCCTGTTGTAGGCGATGGGCAGTTTGAAACTATAGTTGAGCACATTAAACTTACCATTATCATACCCATGGAAAGGCGGCGGCGCATCCAGTCCCGGGATATAATTATTATAAAACAGCTCCGACGAATGCTCCGAGGCGTAGCGTCCCACAAAATTTTGGGTGCCCATAATCATGCTCACACCGGGGTTAATACTTAAATAATCCTGGTCGTCAAACACTCCCCAGTTGGGCTCGATGTATTTGGAAATATTTAAGGTAATGAAATAGTCGTTCGCATCGCCAAAAAGATAGTCAAAAGTACCGGCAGTTTTCAGCACGCCCCAGTCGTAGGCATTTTTAAAGTTAAAATCGTTGGCGGACGCGGATACGATCACCGGCGGCGCCTGGTCGGTAAAGAAAAAATGCGTGTAACTAAAGGTGCCGGTAAATTTTTTTGAATACTTGAACAAGTAGCCGGCGCCCGCGTCTATTTCATCGATTACCGGGGTATAGCCAAAAACCTGTACGGCCGATCCGTAAATAAAAAACCCACTTTTGAAATTATAAATGGCATCTGCGCTGAGGTAGGGATATTTTACAGGGCCTGTGCGCCCGAAAAACTGTATATCGCTGCCATAGTTTATACCCAGCGACACAGATTGCTTCCGTACCACCGAATCGGTGTCGGCAACGGTCCGGCTAGTGTCAGGCGCTATGCGGGCCGCTGCATCGGCAAAACTGCAAATGGCAGGGAAAAGCGATATCAGTATATACTTCTTCAATGATCTGGAAATTATTTTTGAATTAGTTGCCATTTCTTCTTGGTATTTCCGGTGGCCGCTCCATCCCTTCAGGCCTGCGCTGCCGCTTGTTTTTCGTTTTCGACGCGGCATTGTTTACAGGCTCCACTTTCTCGGGCTTTGGTTGTTTTTTTGCTTTTGCTACTTCCTTTATTTTCTTTTTATCATCCGGCTCCTGCTTTTTCGTTTTTGTCGTATCGGTTATCCTATGCGCAGATGATATTTCCGCACCTGCTGCAGGAGTATAAACGTAATTTTGATGTTTTTTTATTTTAGCCGACAAGGAAATGGGCGCAAATATTAACAAAAAGCCAATATAAGCAATCCACTTTATCATTATGAACGAAGAAGAGTGTAAAATTCGTTTCAAACAGCTATCGTTTTATGGCAAACCTTTACAAGTACACAGCACAGGCTGCCGGTATATTCCATTTTTAATTCCTTTGTTTCGGCGCCGTCAGGCACAATATATAGTGCCGAAAGTTTATAATTGAGGTTTACCCTGCGGGTTTTAACGATGCTGATAGCAATTTATAAGCACTATTATGCAACCATACACCCCCTGGCGGATGTGCGGTATAAAAATACATAAATTAATAATTAATTAATGATGCTTATATCCCGCGAGGTGTATAATCGTTCCTGATCGTCAATGATAATGCATGCCAGCTGGTTGAGCTGGTTGACGAGGTATAAACCAGCATTAATACCGATAGACATTACGGGCGTGGCCATTGAATCGGCAAACTCGGCGCTTGGGCTGATGATGGTCACACTTTTTATACTGCTAACGGGGAAGCCCTTTTTCGCATTAACCATGCTGACCTTTTTTCTACTGATAGAGGGGGTATGCGTTTCGGTATTTACCGAAGTGGCGGCTGCCATGTTGCTGATACTTACGTTGGCAAAGGGCTGTGATTTTTGGGACACATCGGCAGTTCCAACTGTCCACGGCTGAT
>DASRTD010000292.1:0-10921 GCA_035656115.1 Mucilaginibacter sp. | reverse complement strand
CTTCCCTGAATTTATAAAACTTAGGCGCCGGGTTACCGGCCTCATCCAGCGGCGCATCATAATCATAGCTGGATGTTTGCGGCGAATAGGGGTCCGTCCTGCTCATGTTGGCGCCGTTCATAAATCCACGCGTTGTGCCACCGTGAAACATATACAAATTGATGGAAATGCCCGCCGATAAAACCTCATCCAGCTTTTTGGCATCGTCGTCCATATTGCTCGTATTATGTGCGCTGCCCCAGCTATCAAACCAGCCCGGGTACCATTCGGCAATATAGTAAGGCCCTTTGCCGTCGTGGTATTTATTGATAAGGGTTTTTACCTCTTTGGGGTCATCAAGCCCGTTAACAGCAGGCAAGTACCCCGGCAAATAACCGCGCGGCATTTGCGATGGCCCGTCGCAGGTAAACAACAATCCGCTGAAACCACTTTCGCGGAATATTTTGCGGTTGATGTCCAGGTATTCCTTATCGTCACCGTAGGAACCATATTCATTTTCTATCTGCACCATCAAAATATTACCGCCGTTGGTCACCAGCAGCGGCGAAAGCTGTTTACCGAGTTGGGTGATATAGTCGTGATAATATTTTAAGAATTTCGGGTCCTTGCTGCGCACTTTCAAGTCCTTATCCTTCAGCAGCCACCATGGATAACCACCAAACTCCCATTCAGCACAGGCATAAGGGCTGGGGCGCAAAATCACCCATAAACCTTCCTCTTTTGCAATCCGAACAAACTCTGCAACATCGTTATTACCGGTAAAATCAAATTTCCCCTCCTCCGGTTCCTCAGCGTTCCAAAACACATAGGTGCCGATGGTATTAAGGCCCATCGCTTTAGCGCTCCGCATCCGGTCGCGCCAATACGCGCGGGGAATACGGGTGCAGTGCATTTCGCCGGAGATGAGCTGAAATGGTTTGCCGTCGAGGATAAAGGCGGAATCGCCCAGGGCGAACGTGTGTTTTGTTTTTTGAGCGGAACACAGATTTATTAGGAACAACAGGCCGACACCGAGCACAATTAATTTTTTCATTTTAGCAATATTGAAAACGGGGCAAATTAAGAAATTTCCTTGCCAACGATATGCAATATATTAGCGCGTTCTTTTGAACCGTTTGGCAAAGAAATTAAAATACACCGATAGCAACATCGCTGCGCCAAAACAAACCGAAATCGACATATCAATAAGTGAAGCGCTGACAGAAGTACCGCTTATTTTATCGGCATAATATTTTATAAATGAATTGGGCAGATTAGTTTCACCCAACTGTGTTTTAACATGCCATTCCCAATCGGTGATTGGGCAGTACCCTATGCCATACCATATCCCCACTATAAACCAGCACCCGGCAGTTATTGCAACGCAGATCAGGTGTACTTTGCGCAAAGGTTGCCATATCCAGCCAAGGAGGTTAAAGCCGATAATGACGAAATGCAGCAGCGTCAGAAACAGGTCGAGCGCTTTCAGTCCCATTGGAAGTGTTTAAAATAATCCCAACTGTCCTTTATCGTCCATTTCTATATCGTCGGGATTGGTTATTTCAAAGTCTATTTTTTTTGCCCCGATAGCTATCGGGGGCACCGATTGGTCGGGTGATTCCACCGATTCTGTTTCGCGGGATTTCACCGATTGTTGCGGTGATTCCACCGATTTGGCTTCCGGTGTTTCCGGTGCTTCTTGCGCTGCGGGTTCGTCTTGAACATCGGGCGATTCATCTGTGTCCGGTGAGGAGCCTCCTGAAGGTCCGGACGGATCATTATCTTCGGGATCGCCGGCGTCGGCGTCGCTATCGCTATCATCATTTCCGGGTAATAGCTCCACTGATTTAACCGGGAATTGCGACAAACGGTTACCCATCGCTTTCATGCCTTTAATGTCTATCAGCCCTGTTAAATCAACTTCAACCGTTTCAGGCGTTTGCTCCTTGCCTTTCAATTGTACTACCTTGACCACAGGCTGCATTGTGCCGGTGATGAATACCAATTTCGAACCATTTTCGTCGCTGATAATGCTGGTTTGTTTGCCGATCACTGTATTTTCGAATACAAACCGTTTCACCAGGTGATTTTTAGATTTTCCATCGACGTGCACTACCGCATAAACTTTTTCAGGTTTATACTTCTCGATCAGGATCATCTTGTCATCAAAATGATTATTGAGGTCGAAGCTGGTGAGCTCGTATATGCCGCTGTTCAAAACGGTCAATATTTTATCGTCTCCGTCAAACTCACCCAAATATTTACCCCGCCCGTCTGCATTTAATCGTTTCAGGATATCGTCATACCATATCTTGCGACCGGACAGCGTAGAAACGCCTTTGGTTTTTAGTACGATCTTTTTAACCGGGTATTTGGTCACAATATTTCCAAGCGAGGCCCGACCCTTAATAGTCAATGCGGCAAAATCTTCGTCGAACTGAAGTTTTTTCAGCTTGCTGTGCGGCTTAAGCTGGATGTTAACTACTTCAGCCTCGCCGTTGGGGTTGGCCGAAAAGTATAAAACGCGTGTACCCTTTGTGCCTTTCGTCAGGTCATATTCCTTATCGCGGGTAACGCCGACAACAGAGAAACGCTTGATGAAGCTCACACCGCTTTGCCCGTCCTTATAGATCATGTTATAAACCGTGCGGTCGTCGTTCTTCTTAAATACCGCCACGTGGATGATCTCTTTGCCTACAAAAACCTTATCCTGCACCTTGGTGATGATACACTTGCCATCGGCCCTGAAGATGATGATCTCATCAATATCCGAGCAATCGCCAACCAGCTCGTCCTTTTTCAAACCGGAGCCGATAAAGCCGTCTTCGCGGCTCACATACAATTTCACGTTGGCCAGGGCCACCTGGGCGGCCTCCACCTTATCAAATGTGCGGAGCTCGGTTTTTCGCCAACGGTCCTTACCGTATTTGTCTTTCAGCTTCTGGAACCAGGCAATGGCATAATCTGTTAAGTGTTTGAGGTGATGTTTTACTTCTTTGATCTCGCCTTCGAGTGCTTTGATCTGCTCGTCCGTTTTCTTGAGGTCAAACCGGGTGATGCTGCTCATCGGCTTATCGATCAGCTTCTTATAATCCTCAGGAACTATTGCACGATAAAACTGCGGGAAAAAGGGTGTGAATAAACGGTTCAATACTTCAACAACGGTCTCAAAATTTCCCGACGCTTCATAGTCGGGATGCTTGTACATCCCTTCCTGGATAAATATTTTTAGCAATGAGCTAAAGAATATCTTTTCCATTAGCTCCTTCAGCCTGATCTCCAGTTCCATTTTCAGCAGGCGGCGGGTATTGTGCGTGCTTTCGCTGAGCAGGTCGTTCACGCTCATAAAGCGCGGTTTATCGTCTTGTATCACGCAGGTATTGGGCGATATGGACACCTCACAATCCGTAAAGGCATAAAGGGCGTCGATGGTAACATCAGGTGAGATTCCCGGTGCGAGGTGAATCATGATCTCGACGTTATTGGCCGTGTTATCCTCTATCTTTTTGATCTTGATCTTGCCTTTTTCATTGGCAGCAACTATGCTTTCCATTAAACCGCCGGTTGTGGTGGTAAACGGGATCTCGGTGATGGCTAATGTCTTCTTATCGCGCTCCACAATTTTTGCACGCACCCTTACCCTGCCGCCGCGCTGACCGTCGTTATAGAGTGACGCATCAGCCATACCGCCGGTGGGGAAATCGGGCATTAAATTGGGCGCATTGCCTTTTAAAACCTCAATCGAAGCATCCAGCAATTCAATAAAATTGTGCGGCAATATCTTTGTGGCAAGGCCAACGGCAATGCCATCTGCGCCCTGGGCTAATAATAACGGAAATTTAACAGGCAGCGTGATCGGCTCGCGGTTGCGACCGTCATAGCTTGCCTGCCAATCGGTAGTATCCGGGTTAAAAACAACATCAAGCGCAAATTTTGAGAGCCGGGCTTCTATATAACGCGGGGCGGCCGCCGAGTCGCCGGTTACCGGGTCGCCCCAGTTGCCCTGGCAGTCGATCAGCAGGTTTTTCTGGCCGATCTGCACCATCGCATCGCCAATAGATGCATCCCCGTGCGGGTGGTACTTCATCGTATTGCCGATAACATTGGCTGCCTTGTTAAAACGCCCATCGTCCATCTCCTTCAATGAATGGAGGATACGGCGCTGCACGGGCTTTAAACCGTCGTTGATATGCGGAACTGCACGGTCAAGGATAACATAGGAAGCATAATCCAGGAACCAGTTTTCGTACAGGCCGTCGAGGGAGATGATGTTATGTAATTTGTCTTCGTTATTGTCAGGAATATTATTGGCGCTCAGTTCGTCACTCATTCTAAATAAAAAAATTATGGATGGGTAAAAGTAAGGGATAATGTGCGGATGTGCAGATTTCGGATGTGCAGATTTTTTAACATTACGGCACTTATTAACCCACCACTACATTCGCACATCTGAAATCTGCACATCCGCACATCCGCACATCTATCTATTCTTCATCGCCCTTAACATCTCATTATATTTCCACTTACGCAGCATTGCGTTCACCGTATTTACAATACGCTTAGCTCTTGTCTCATTGGTTTTGGCCTCGTTGATCCATTTGACGAAATAATCGCGGTGCGATTTAGGCAAACTGTTAAAAAATTCCTGCGCCTCTGGCTCGAAATCAAAACATTCCTGCAGATCGTCAGGCACTTCTACTTTATATTCCGTATCCTCTTCAATACAAACATGCAGCATGGCGCCGGCGCTTTTATGAATGCCTTTCCTTACCTCAGCCTTCAGCGCCATGATAAAGTTTCCTTCGCCCATCGGCATCAGGGCTATACCGCTAACCGGCAGGCTATCCAGCATGCCTTTTACCCTGAATGAAGTGCGGGTATTGGCTTTAAGTTCTTGAGCGATATCGGCCGGTATTTCAATATAGGTCCAGCCGGTTTTTTCGCCCTGCTCAGCAAACTGTAACATGATGGTATCGAATTCTACCATTTTGTATTAATTTTTAATTTTAGTAAAGGCTTGGTAATTAATTACACTTTAGATTAAATATTTGTTAAATATTGCCTCAAAAGAAACTTTTAGGTAAGCCCTTTGTTTGGAAGATTGTCTTACGGACTAATCTATAATTTAAATAACAAAGATTATGAAAACATTAAGATCAATTATGCTGGGATTAGCATTATTGCTGGTTTGCGGCGTCACTAAAGCAGGCAACATCAAAGGCGAAAAATTAACGAAAAATCACGCCCTTTACACTTATGCTGATGCAATTACCCAGGGCAAACTTAACAACCTGAACGATGTTTTAGATAAAACGGCAGAATTCAGTATGCTACGGGGAAACACAATAATTAGTTTCAGCAGAAAACAAATGCTGGATTATTTAAAAAGCAATAAAAACCTCGAGGAAATCTGTACCACCAGCACCTCAATAATAGCCAGTGATGCAAATGTCGAAATAGTAAAATTTGACATGAAATTCAAGGGATTTGTGCGCCATAATTATATCACTGTCGCCAATACCGGCAATGGCTGGAAGATCACTAATGTATACAGTGTGTTTTCCTAAGGCCGGTTAAAGTTGATTACCCATAGTCGATGGCAAACGTTTTTATTTTCCATCGACCATGGTTTTTTTTGTCATTTTGAATCTCTCAGCTGCTACAACAACTTAGGTTTGCCCGCGCCCGGACCCAAACGATAGAGTACGTTTTGTGCAAAACCTTTAACGGCAGCAATTAACATCAATCCCGCCAATATCACAAAACGTTTAAGCTTGCACATATTTCGCGAGATCACCCTGTTTTCGCGAACTGCGGCAGGATTGTATCCAATCCGACCACTTTTGTCAAAGCATTGTCTTCTTTGTTAAAAACTGTTAAATATAGCGAATAAGGGGCTTTTTGCCGTAACTAATTTATTAGTGCGTCTGTCTGATGGATATAAAACTAAAGCAACAATTTAAATTTTAATACTATGAAAACTTTAAGATCAATGATGCTTGGGCTGGTCATGCTGGCATTTTACGGCGCTGCAAAAGCTGACACAAACGACAATGGCAAACTAACACAAACTTACGCGGTAAACACCTATGTTGATGCGATGACGAGAGGCCGGTTAAGCGGTCTGAACGATGTGCTCGACAACTCCGCATCATTCAGCATGGTGCGCGGCAAACAGGTGCTCAGCTACGGCAAAAAACAAATGCTCGACTATTTTAAAAGTAACCGTAACACCGAGCAAATATGCACCACCAGTACTTCAATTGTTGAAAGCAATGCAAGCATCGCCATCGTAAAGGTAGACATGAAGTATACTGACTTTACCCGCAGCAACTATGTTACCATCGCCAATACCGGCAATGGCTGGAAGATCACTAATGTTTACAGCACGTTTTCCTGACAGAGGTTAAAGGCGAAAGGTAAAAGGCGAAAGGCTGATGGGGTATTCCTTACACTTTCTTTCAACCTTTTACCTTTCACCTCAATTCACATACGGTTCCAAAACCTTTTGCCATCGGTCATACCCTTTACTATTCAGGTGCAGGTAATCCGACTTAAAAAGCGACGAATCAGGCATTGACGTACTGGTTTTCAGGATGGCTGTGTTGACATCGATAAACTTGCTGTTGGGCTTATCCGCCAGGAATTTTTCTACCAGGTTATTCACAACCGCTACGTCTTTAAAGCCTTTTACCCTGCTTGGACTCATTTTTGCCGATAAGAAATAAATTTTGGCATCCGGCAATTGTTTCCTGATCATCCCGAAAAGCTTTTCAAATTTTTCGAACACAAACTCCCCGCTTTTTCCCGCGGCAATATCATTTTCGCCGGCATAAATAAAAATTTTGCGGGGATGGTAGGGGAACAAAATATAGGGGGTGTAATAGTCCACAAGCTGCCAAAGTTCGCAGCCGCCTACGCCCCGTTTAATGATCGGTTTACCCGGGAAACGCTGCTCCAGGTCGCTCCAAAGGCGGATGGATGAGCTGCCGATAAACAGGATACCATCTTTAGGCGGAAAACTGATACTGTCCTGGTGTTTAAAGTCGCGTATCTCATTGTCAAACGGGAAACCGGTTTGCGCAAATACACGCGTGCAAAAAATCAGGGCGATAAATAACAACGTAAATTTGATCTTCATAGATTAGCTGTTTAAACGATCTTCAAAAAATAAGAAGGGTAAAAAACTGTTCACGCCCTTAATCAGCCAGGCAGTGCCGTTACTGCAAAACAAGATAACTTCGATGGGCTTCTCCTGCATCTTTTCACACTCGGCCATCACCTGCAGGCAAGCGCCGCAGGATGGCGTAGGCTGGGTTAGCTCAAATTCATCTGTCTGCGCGGTAACCGCCATGGCAATTATCGGATCATGGGCATGGTTAGCGCCCCAGTTAAACAGCGCAACCCTTTCGGCACAAAGGCCAGATGGGTATGCCACGTTCTCCTGGTTACTGCCATGAATGATCTTGCCGCTTTGCAGCAGCAGCGCCGCACCCACCCGGAATTTTGAGTAGGGCGAATGCGAGCCTTTTAGCGCTTTAACCGCCTCGCCGCAAAGCGACTGGTAAGCCGGGCCAAGCTCTGTTAAAGTACGGTATTCTTTAAAGTTTACTTTTATTTCGCGGTTGGTCATTTTTGTTCTTAAAAAATAAGGGGACACAAAATAAGATTTATTTAAATACCATTCGCAATCCCGATAACTTTTCTTTAATTTAGCTTTTATAAATCATAACAACAATTAGTATCACACAACTATATTCGCTTCTCTCTGAAAAAGTTGGGAAAGAAACCGCTGAAAATTTAACGGGTTACATCGAGGACAAGATAAAGGATGAGATACAGGTTCAGAGTAATATCTTAGCTACCAAACAGGATATCATTAGCACTAAACAAGACATTACCGCAGTTGAATTGAAATTGTCTGAAAAAATCAGTGACACCCGCAATGAGATGATCAAATGGATGTTTATTTTTTGGATAGGGCAGGTTGCGGTTACTTTTGGGTTTATTCTGTTGTTTTTAAAAAAGTGATTTTATCTTTCCTGCCAACTACTGATTAAATATTTCTTCATATTCAATTCCAAAATCCAAATGCTTTAGTTTAGCTAAATAGAAACGTACATGTTCGTATCCAGTTGCGCCGTTTACAACGTTTTTAACAAGGTTTCGATCATCCGGTGTACTTTGGTATCCAAATTTAATTGCTTTTAGTGCTTTTTTAGCGAATACCACCGCACCTCTGTACGGAGGATTGCCGTCGTTTCGGATAATTCTAACTTCTTTTTCATAAGACCACTCACATGATTTAGTTGCATACAGAAAAAGTCTTTTCAAATTATTTCTTGTATCTTTTTCCCTTATCGCATTAAATTGAGGATATATTGCCGGATATTCTACAGCAAATGGAAACTCATTAAAGATTGACATATCTTCTTCTATATCAAAGGACAAACAAACGCCCTGATGCTTATTGCCATAATGAGACCACATTAATACTGAATTATCACTTTCGGAAAAACAACAAACACCTAGATTTTCGACCATGCTATCATTTCTAGTTTTAGCAAGGTGGTAAAGTAGTTCTGGACGATTAATCCACGTTTCCCTTACAGTCGGCAAATATTTTTCCCCTTTTTTTAAGGGGTGATTTATTGGCAGGCTATCATGTAAATCTTTTAATAGAAAGTCTATTTCTTCGACTGTGTTATTTTCAAAATTAAAAGTCAAATTATAGTCGAACGGATCATTGAATTTTTTAGGATCTGAAAACCATATATAATTATCCGACAAACTTTTAAGCAATTTGTCGTCAATGGAATAGTACCGATATAATTCCGCGTTTATTTTAACACAGAAACTGTCATAGGTTAACGTCACTTTCTTCATTACAAACCATCAAACTGTCGCCAACTCCACCCCCTCTTCCCCTATCACCGGGTTTACGCTCTCATCATCTTTCTCTACCCGCAGGTTGTTCACGATATGCTGCTGCCTGGCGGGCGTATTCTTACCCATAAAATATTCCAGCAGGGCGCGGATGTTAGCGTCTTTCAGAATTACCGGGTCAAGCCGTATATCTTTCCCGATAAACAGGCCGAACTCATCCGGCGATATTTCGCCCAAACCTTTAAAGCGGGTTATCTCCGGCTTGCTGCCAAGACGGGCGATTGCATTTCGGCGTTCCTCGTCGCTGTAACAATAAACGGTTTCTTTTTTATTACGAACCCGGAACAGCGGCGTTTGCAGGATAGAAACATGGCCGGCTTTTACCAGGTCCGGGAAGAATTGCAGGAAGAAGGTCATCAGCAGCAGGCGGATATGCATACCGTCCACATCGGCATCGGTAGCGATCACGATATTGTTATAGCGCAATTCATCCAGGCCATCCTCGATATTCAGCGCATGCTGCAGCAGGTTAAATTCTTCATTCTCATAAACCACTTTCTTCGTTAGCCCGTAACAATTCAGCGGCTTTCCTTTCAGGCTAAAAACCGCCTGGGTCATCACATCGCGCGATTTAGTGATCGACCCGCTGGCCGAGTCACCCTCGGTGATAAACAGCGTGGTATCTTGCTTGCGTTCGTGGTTTTCGTCAAAATGTACCTTGCAATCGCGTAGTTTACGGTTATGCAGCGAAGCTTTTTTGGCGCGCTCATTCGCCAGTTTTTTTATGCCGGCAATATCCTTACGCTCCCGTTCCGATTGCATAATGCGTTTCAGCAGCGCATCGGCAACCGCCTGGTTTTTATGCAGGTAGTTATCCAGTTCCTTCTTTACAAAATCGTTTATAAAGCCGCGAACAGTAGGCAGGTCGGGCCCGATGTTCTGTGAGCCCAGCTTAGTCTTGGTTTGCGACTCGAAAACAGGTTCCTGCACCTTTATGGCGATAGCTGCAACGATGGATGCACGTACGTCGGATGCATCAAACTCCTTTTTATAGAACTCGCGGATGGTTTTTACTACCGCTTCGCGGAAAGCCGCCTGGTGCGTGCCGCCCTGCGTGGTGTGCTGGCCGTTTACAAACGAATAATATTCTTCGCCGTATTGCTGGCCATGGGTCATGGCTATCTCGATATCTTCACCTTTTAGGTGAATGATAGGATAGCGCATCGTTTCTGCGTCGGTATTGCGCGAAAGCAGGTCGTGAAGGCCCTTTTCTGAAAAATACTTTTGCCCGTTAAAGTTGATGATGAGGCCCGAGTTAAGGAACACATAGTTCCAGATCATATTCTCCACAAATTCCGGGATAAAACGGTAATGCCTGAAAATGGTATCATCCGGCAAAAAATTGATCGCCGTGCCGTTGCGCTGGGTGGTATCTTTTTCGGGTTCGTCCTTTACCAATTCACCCTTTGCAAACTCGGCTTGTTTAGTCCGGCCATCGCGGTACGACTGCACAATAAAACTGTTGGAAAGTGCATTTACCGCCTTGGTACCCACACCATTCAGCCCCACCGATTTTTGGAAAGCTTTACTATCATATTTACCACCGGTATTTATTTTCGATACGCAATCGATCACTTTGCCCAGCGGGATACCACGGCCATAGTCACGCACGGAAACCTTATGGTCGCTCATGCTCACCTCGATCGTTTTGCCGGCACCCATTACAAACTCATCTATGGAGTTGTCTATAATTTCTTTCAACAACACATAAACACCATCGTCATATGCGGAGCCATCGCCCAACTTACCGATGTACATGCCCGGGCGTAAACGAATATGCTCTTTCCAGTCGAGCGACCGGATGCTATCATCACTATAATCTGCAGGTAATGCCATATTTTTTAGTCATTGGTCATTCAATGTCGTTTACTTAAGCGTTCACCTGCGCATTTCCGCCTCATCCTAAATCCTTCTCCAAAGGAGAAGGACTTCAATTTATAGAGGAAATAGTCTTTTTTAAGCCCCTCTCCATTGGAGAGGGGTTTGGGGTGAGGCG
>DASRTD010000291.1:0-27376 GCA_035656115.1 Mucilaginibacter sp. | reverse complement strand
ATTTATTATGAAAAATTTTAAAATCGCGTTATGCCTCCTTGCCCTTGGTGCGCTGGCATCGTGCAGTAAGAAGGATAAGGCAGTAGTTTCGGTGCCCTTATTCAAAGTGGGTCAGACAGTAAGCAGCTCAGCTCCTTTATCCGGCCCAATCAAAGGAACGATGATTGCAAACACGACCTACACTATCAGCGGAGACGTTACGATCAACTCTGGCGATACCCTTTTAATTCAACAAGGTGTTACCGTTAAAGTGCTTAACGGATCGAACTTTATCGTAAAAGGTATATTGCTCAGCGAAGGATCGAAAAGCGCTCCAATCGAAATCGAAGATCCATCTAAAACCAAAACTACAGGTGCCTCAAACGTAGCTACCGACCCTGCCTATGTAGGTGGCTGGGGTGGTATCTATTGCGATGTGTCGTGCCCGCTTTTGGTGCTGAAATGGACGCACCTTGATTTTGGCGGCGCGGCTTTAGTTGCTCCTCCGTTTACCGGTCCGTCAACAGGCGACCAGTACATCGTTTACTGGCAAAACCCTACAGGTTTGTTCATTATGGAAGATTCATGGATATATGGCGGACCGGATGACGCAATTCGTTACTACGGCGGTACCATCAACATGATGAGAAATACTTTGGAAAAATGCGGTGGCACAGGCGGCGACGGCTTTAACGCCAAAGGCGGTACCCAGGGCAACATGGCTTATAACCTGATCATCGGCGGCGCCACCAATGGCACCAAATCGGCTAACGACCCTGGCACGCAAGCAAATCAAACGCAGATTGCCATGTACAACAATACATACGTTAACGGTGGTTACCGGAATACCGGTACCTACGGTGCGCGCAGCGGTTCTATCGAAGTTGAAAACAACTCAAGGGCTTTAGCATTCAATAACCTGATTGTTGACTGTGATTTTGGTGTTCGTATTGCAGGTGGTAATGATATTACCGCGAAAGTATATTTAGCTGATACCTTAAGCCACACCACCGGGCCGATTATGCAAACTGCTTATGGATACAACTTTTATTATGTTGACAATACTGCCCAGGCTGACCAGATCGTTCCGACAAATATTGCACAGGCTGTAGTTACTCATCCTCAATCAACCGGTGTACCAAATATGGCAGCATTGGTAGGTCCGACCTATACTTTTGGTTTTGCTTATGACGGTTCATCATTGGTTGGCAAAAACAACCCGATGTTTGTAAACTACCCGCTTCCAAATTTAAATTGGGTAACCCAGGCATCTGTTGACGGTTTCAATTTCCATCTGCAGCCAGGTTCACCGGCGCTTGGCATCGGTACTACCAGTTTTTCGCCTATTACTACTACTCAAAACGGTACTATCAAAGTTGACCCTATCTTTGGCTCAAGCGAAATTACTCCTCCGGGAAAAGATGCAGGTTGCTACCAGTCAAATGGTTCTGGTAACCAGCACTAAAACTGAATAAATACTTAAGCCCCTTTTTATAGCATATATAGACTATAAAAAGGGGCTTTTATGTTTTAAATCTTTACTCGCAAAAGGTTTTTGCAATTACATGTTTTAAATGAAAATTAAATTTTTAATAACCTTATTGGCCGTGGCATTTTTGGCTGCGTCCTGCTCAAAGGCTCCCAAAATTACGCTGGTTACCACGCCGGTAGTTGTTATTCCACCACCCTTGCCAAATACCGTTGATAAAACCGACACCCTGACTGTTATGGCCTATAATGTGCTGAAGTACGGCAACGGATGCCAGGGAAGCACAGATACCTTGAACAAATATTTAAAAACCATCATCCAGTATATTCAGCCGGACCTGTTTAGTTTTGAAAAGATGGCGGCTTTTGATCCCGCATCTGCACAGCCCTTCAACCTGGCTGCCCATGTCACCAACGGTGCTCTTAATGTGGTTTTCCCCGGACGGTATGCCTATGCAACGCCAACAAATTTATCGAGGGCAACAGATATGTCGGTTTTGTTCTATAATAAACAAAAACTTACCTGGCTAAAAACCGAAACAATCGAAGCTAATGTAACCGACTTCGACCTTTATAAGTTATTTTACAACGACCCTAATTTGAGTATCACAAAAGATACCACTTTTATGTACGTTTTGGTTAATCATACCCAGTCGGGTTCGCCGAGTACTACACGGGATATACAAGTGTCAATGGAAATGCAGGATTTGAGGGCCAAATTTGCCTATCTGCCAAACCTGGTCAATATGGGCGACTTTAACACCCACAACAGCTATGAGGCCGGCTACCAAAGCATCATTGCATCAGCGGATACTTCCACAAAAATGAGTGATCCGCCATTCTATCCTGATAAATCGGTTACCTATCCCGCCGAGTGGGAAAATAATACCGTTTTATTTGGGCCTTTCCTTACAACAACAACCCGGGCATTGCCGAACGTACCTAACACTTGCGGAACGGCTGATGGCGCAAAATCGTGGTACGACCATATTTTTATTTCGCCCTGGCTGGTTAACGGTTCAAATTATATGAAATATATCCCCAATTCCTATAAAACAATTGGAAATGATGGACATCGGATGGGAGTTGATATCAATAGTTCATCGCCTGTGATCAACACCTCCGCGCCGGCGCAGGTGCTGAATGCATTGTTTCAATTTTCCGATAAATACCCCGTCACCATAAAGCTGTTGGTAAAGGCAAACAGGAACGCCTATAGTATTGCTGATCCAAAAGAAAGAAATTAATTATGAAAACACCCAGATTTCCACACATCGTTAATTTGCTGCATAACAAACCTGCCGCATGTTGGTTTTTTTTGCTTTTAATAGTTTTATTTTCGGTGTTTAAACCGGATACGGCGGTTTGCCAAAATAGCGGACGGACAGACATCGAGATGGTTTTTACTTCCGATGCCCACTATGCCATCACCCGTAAAAAATTCCGTGGCGACACCAATGTAGATGCCCATGTTGTCAATGCGGCGATGATCCGGCAGATCAACACAGTCCCCGGCCTTATATTGCCGGCCGACGGCGGCGTTGCTGCAGGACATACTGTTGGCGCAGTAGATTATTTGATACAAACCGGCGACATTGCAAATAGGATGGAAGTACCCTACCAAAGCGCAGCGGCGAGTTGGGCGCAGTTTACCACCGATTATATCCAAGGAGTGAACCTGACCGGCCGTGACGGCAAACGGGCGAAGCTTTTGTTGGCCCCGGGCAACCATGATATATCCAATGCGGTTGGTTTTTACAAACCGATGAAACCAAAGATCGATCCCACATCGATGGTGGAAATTTATAATCTGATGCTTCATCCGGCGAAGCCGAAAACTAATGATGATTATAACTACGCCACCGATAAGATCAACTATTCGCTCAACATTCATGGCATCCACTTTATGTTCATTACGTTATGGCCCGATTCGGCAGAGCGGATATGGATGCAAAAGGACCTGGACACGGTAGCAGCGAAAACTCCGGTGATCGTTCTTTGTCATGATCAACCTACCTGCGAAGCCAAGCATTTTACAAACCCTGTTGCTCCGTTCGATATAAACAAGCAAAGCAAGTTTGAAAACCTGGTGTCCGAGCGCTATAAAGAAGGGGCAACTGCGGCAGGTGACGACGGCGCCACCGATATTGAGCAGCGTGGCTGGGTGAAGTTTTTAAAACAGCACCCCAATATAAAGGCGTATTTTCACGGGAATAGTAACTGGAATGAATTTTATGTTTACAGAGGCCCGGACAATGATGTTGCGCTAAACACCTTTCGCGTAGATTCCCCGATGAAGGGCAAGTACTCTTCAAAAGACGAAACCAAACTATCCTTCCAGCTGATCTCGCTCGACCCGGTAATGCAAATGCTGACTGTCAGGGAATGTTTATGGGATACCGCGCCGTCCAACCCCACTGCCAGGTTGGTGTTTGGGGACACAAAGACGGTTTCGCTGAAGGTTGAATAGCGATCGGGCGTCAGATGTTTGTTTAATGCAGTATCCAATAGCCCTATTTCATCAAGCATTTTGGGTGCATGGTGTAAAATAAGCGGAAAGCAGGCCGCTTATGGATATATTTGGGCATAACAAACGCGTTGTGAAGAGTAAGCCGCTATACCATTGCCTGTTTTGGCTGGGCATTTATTTGCTGTGGGTTTTTGTTTTCCGCAATTACTCCTTTTCGCTCACACGTTCCATTACAGTCGAGTTTTGCTACCTCCTGTTTATCACTGCCGATTATTATGTGATCGTTTATTACCTGATGCCTCGGTTTTTGAAGAGCAAGCAGTATGGTTGGTTTGCGCTTTTATCAGCCGGGCTTATAGCTTTTTCGGCATTGCTTCGGGCGCTGGTATCGGTTCAAATGAATCTGCATGTATTTGATGTACGTACGCCACCGCCTTTTGGCAGCCTGTACCTAACGTCATTACTGAATATTTTTATTTGGGTGGAACTGATCGTAATGGGTAAAATGCTTACCGATCGTATTTATAACCAGCAGCAACTGGCGGCGTTGGAGCGCGAGCGGGTAAAGCAGGAGCTAGACTTTTTAAAGGCGCAGATCAATCCTCACGCTTTATTCAATTCACTAAATACAATTTACGGGCATATTGATAAACAAAACCAAACGGCCCGTAATATCTTGCTCAAGTTCTCGGGCCTGCTGCGGTACCAGTTGTACGACTGCAGCGAAGACAAGATCAGCCTGGATAAGGAGATCGAGTACATCCGCAACTATATTGCCTTTCAGCAGATCCGGAAGGAAAAGAACCTGGAAGTGGAGGTAAACATTGCCAGCGATTCGGATGCCTATCAGGTGGCGCCATTGATGCTGGTGATATTGCTCGAAAACGCCTTTAAATTTGTAAGCAGTTTTACCGGGAAAGAAAATAACATAAGCATCTGCCTGAAGGCGGATAAAGGACGGCTTGATTTTGGAGTACACAACACCACCGAGGCGATTGCTGAACTGGCATCGCCGTTTAAAACCGGCGGGATCGGCCTGATCAATTTGCGCCGGAGACTCGAACTGCTTTATCCAAACAAGCACAGCCTGGCGCTAAGGCACGAAGGTAATTTGTATGAAGCATTCCTTGAATTGGAACTGTTATGAAATTAAAGTGTGTAATTATTGACGACGAACCTATAGCCAGGCAACTGATCGCCGAGTTTATTGAAGATATCGACTACCTGGAATTGATAGGCGAGGCGGAAAACCCGGCAAAAGCCCTTAGCCTGCTGACGGAGAACACCGTCGACCTGATCTTTTTGGATATTAATATGCCAACCATCAATGGCATCAGCTTTTTAAGGAACTCCAAAACCACGGCCAGCGTGATCATGACGACTGCCTACCCGCAATATGCTGTGGAGTCCTTTGAGCTTGATGTGTTGGACTACCTGGTAAAACCGATCCCCTTTGAACGTTTTTTAAAGGCCTGCAACAAGGCCAAAGAGGTTTTCGACTATAAACAACCGGCTCAATCCGGTCAGCCGGCGGCTGATTATTTTTTTATAAAATGCGATAACCAGATAGAGAAAGTATTGTACCAGGACTTGCTATATGCCGAATCCATGATGAATTACGTGATATTGTACACTAGTAGCCGAAAAATGATTGTCTACATCACATTGAAAAGCCTGGAAGAACAGCTGCCGGCCGCGCAATTTATAAAAGTTCATAAGTCCTTCCTGGTGAACCGTCATAAAATTCAAAGCATCGACGGCAATATGATCAATATCGGCACGCAAAAGATCGCTATCAGCCAGAATTTAAGAGAAAAAGTGTTGGCGGAGATTTTGAAGGATAGGATGATAAGGAGGTAGTTGTAGGGGTTGTAACGAGTTGTAAAGGTTGTAATGGTTACCCATCTGCAAGGGGCGAAATGCTTTCGCCCCCCGCTTACAGGTCACCGATTAATTATCCAGTTTAATATTTCCAACTCACTTCCCTTCAGGAAACGCCACCCCATTGTGACAAGTATTACAGTTTACCGTAAGCGCATCTGAACCGATCATGGGGTGTTTTACTTTAAAATACTTTTTATTGATACCGAGGGTCACCCGCATCATCAAACGGGCGATCTCTTTCTCAGGTTTGGCGTCGCTGGCATAATCCAATTCACCTTCGGTTTTGCCGGGTGCATGGCAAAAATTGCAACCCACGCCCAGGCCGTCCTCAAAATCGCTGATCATAATTTTTTTTAGTGCCTGCGGGCTGATGTCTGTTGGCAGCACTTTTAGATTGGTAAACTTTTCGTCATCCTGCGGCCGTGAGCCGGTAGCTGCAGCTATCGTTACGGGCACAGCCAATATTATGCCGAACAGTAATTTGTGTTTTGTTATCATGCTTCGTTTTTAACTTTTTTTAGCCGTTATATTCAGCGCCACGGTCAACTCATTGGAAATGGTGCTTGTTCCGCCTATATCAAAATCTTTTCGATTAATGGTAAAACTTCCTTTAAATAAATAACCATCGCCTGACATTTGTGCATCGAAGGGAAACGAAATTACTTTGGTTGTTTTTTTGATGGTAAGCTTGCCGGTAATTTTGTATGCACCATTTTTGCCGCGGACCTCTGTAGACACAAAGTGTATGCGGGGATAGTGCTTTACGTCAAAATACGAATCGTCCCTAAGGTGGCCGTCGCGCAGGCTGTTGTCGGTGTTTACCGTTGAAGCATCAATAGTTACATCGAAGACAGCTGAGGCGGCATTTGCCGGGTCGAATATGATATTGCCATCCAGGCCTTTAAATGTGCCGGCGACCTCAAATCCAAAGTTTTTTACAGTGAATTGCAGCGACGAACCCTGGTCGACAGGCTTAAACTGAGCAACGGCAAAATTGGCAACCAGGGCCAGCGATGCCATGAAAAGACTTTTCTTCATTGTGCGGCCTCCAGCGGGCTGTCCGTAACAGCCAGTGTATGGTTATGTTCAACATAAGTTACATCGGTAATGCCCAGCACGCTACGCAGCTTTTCAGCGGGAACTTTCATTGGTCCCGGTGATGGTGCGCTGCCCGGTGCCGGCTGTGGGAAGGCAGTCGACATAGCGGTGTGGAACGTAATATTCCCTTCAACCTTTTGTATGGTTTGATGAATGTGCCCATTAAGTACCGACACCGAACCAAAGCGGCGCAATAGGGCCAGGGCTTGTTCGCTGTCTTTAGTTCCCCAGCCCCATTGCGGGTAAACGGCCCATAGCGGGATATGGGCGAAAACCACTATAGGGGTGCTGTTTGATAATCCGCGCAAATCATCAGCCAGCCATTTTAACTGTTCGTCGCCAAGCGTGCCTAAGCCCCCGTCAACCTGCACCATGGCATTCACCAGGCCAATAAAGTGCACGCCATTCGAGTCGAAGCTATACCAGCCGCTCCCTTTTGTGCCTTTGCCGTAACGTTCCAGGTATAATTTGCCCTGGTCGGTTAAGTCATGCTCACCCGGCACGTAAAATACCTGGCTGGTTTTTGCGCTTTTTAAAGCCTCTTGAAGCGTGTCAAACTCATCGGCCTGCGCGAGGTGCGAAAGATCGCCGGTATGGAGCATAAATGACGGTGTACCAGGCATAGCATTTATTTTGGCTATTGCGGCTTGCAGGGTACCAACTACGTCGGGGTTGGCGGCTTTGTTAAAGCCGATGTGGCTGTCGCTGATCTGCACGAAGCTGAAATCAGATTTTGGCAGGATCAAACCATTTTTGAGTCCTCCGGTTGTTTTGTCAACCATCTGGCTCATGCCATACGACTTTAATATCCCGCCAGACATCATCCATAACACGCCCGTACCGGCCCATGCCATGCAATGCAGGAAGCCCCGGCGGTCGATGCCGTCGTGGTTATGGTCCGCATCAATTAAATTGTGACTTTTTTCGTTTCCCATGATTTTTCTTTTTAATTATGGTACTAAGAAATACTTCAGCTAAATTGCGGTGAAATATTTTACATGAAGCAAGACAATTGCTTGATGAAATAAGGGAATCGCCGAAGATCGGCAAGGCAACAATTCGATCATCTACCATGAAATTGTACAACACCCGGAACGGGATATTGCTGAATAGCTATGACTCTTTTTTTCTCATGAACAACCTATGGGACGATCTGATCAATCGGGACGATTTGGAGGGGCACCTTTCCCGGACAGCAAAAACGGCAAAGAAATTAACTGCTGATGAAGCGGCGAACTGGTTAGACGACTTTCCCTTGCTGCCGCCTATCGGTCAGCAGGAAGTTTGGGCGGCAGGCGTAACCTACCTCAAAAGTCGTGATGCACGCATGGAAGAGTCCCAAAGCTTGGGGGCTGCCAGCCTTTACGATAGGGTATATGATGCTGAACGCCCGGAACTTTTTTTTAAGGCGACACCAGCACGCGTTTCGGGTCATAGGCAGGAAGTTTATATTCGGGTGGACTCAACCTGGAATGTGCCGGAGCCGGAACTGACATTGTTCATCAACTCAAAAGGAAATATCCAGGGTTACACCTGCGGGAACGACATGAGTTCGCGCAGCATTGAGGGTGAAAATGCGCTTTATCTGCCCCAGGCAAAAATATATGAAAAAAGTGCCGCGCTGGGGCCTTGTTTGTACATTACGTCGGACCCGATAAGCCCCGAAACCGAAATCAAAATGGTAATAAGGCGCGGCAATGAAGCAGTGTATGAAGATTCAACGACCGTTTCGCGGATTAAACGCTCATTTACCGAACTCGTAAGTTTTTTGTACAGGGAATGCGACTTCCCAAACGGTTGTTTTTTGATGACAGGCACTTGCCTGGTGCCCCCGCCCGATTTTACTCTGCAGGGGGAAGATGTTGTTGAGATCAGCATCGCATCAATCGGTACACTTGTAAATAGCATCGCCATCAACCCAAAGCACAAATAATATGAAAAACAGCAGATTACTAGCAGTATTCCCAATTTTGATTTGTTTAGCGGCTTGTAACCCCGCCCCGCCGCCGACTCAAACGACTTTCCAGAGTGAATACCCGAAAGGCAGTTTTGGGTATGACCTTGATTTTTTAAAACAAAGCGACAGTGTCTTGGTATTAAACACCAAAGACGGGAACAGCCAGGTTATCGTCTCCCCAAAATACCAGGCCAAAGTGTTTACTTCTACTGACAGCGGCGTAAACGGCAGAAGCTTTGGCTGGATAAACTATAAAACATTTGCGCAAACATCGCTTGACGCCCACATGAACGCTTACGGCGGTGAAGACAGATTGTGGCTTGGCCCGGAAGGAGGGAAGTTCTCGATTTTCTTCAGGCCGAGGAACGAAATGACTTTTAACCATTGGCATACCCCAACAGCCTTTGATTTCGAACGATGGACGCTGACCATGAAATCAGAAAACAAAGTTTCGCTAAGCAAATCCACGCGAATTTTGAACTACCTTGGCTTAATTTCATCACTAAACATTGTGCGTGATATTGAAATACTGGAGCCTGCTAATGAAAAAAAAATGCTGGGGATAGATTTTGACAACAAAGTTAAAACAGTGGCGTTCACTACAAAAAACACCATTATTAATACCGGCCCTTTCCCCTGGTACCAAAACAGCGGCGCGCCTTGCTTATGGAACCTGGATATGTTTACCCCATCGCCTGGCGCCGTGATCGTCGTTCCCTATGACAGCAGCGGCGTGGGCAAAAAGGCCACGACAGATTACTTTGGCCAGATACCGCCAGACCGGCTGAAATTTGGCAAAGGTGTTATTTTGTTTAAGGCTGATGGAAAATCCCGCGGTAAAATCGGCGTGCCGCCAATGCGCGCAAAAAATGTGGCCGGCAGTTATGATGCCAAAAACAACGTGCTGACCATTATCCAGTTTGACCTTGATCCGAAAGGAACATACCTTAACCAGGAATGGCGAACTGACCGGCCGCCATTCAGCGGCGACGCCGTTAATGCCTACAATGACGGGCCTTTGCAGAACGGAACGCAAATGGGCCCTTTTTTTGAACTGGAAAGTGTTTCGCCTGCCGCTTTTTTAAAACCGCAGGAGGGGATGTCGCACACCCATAGTGTATTTCATTTTACCGGTGATAAGGGCGAACTGAACCAAATTGCGCTTAAAGTTTTGGGAATTTCGCTGCAGGATGTACAAGCTGCATTTAAATAATTATCTTCATCCGCCAATTAATTGAATTTGAAAATTTGATGATTTGAAAATTTGATGATGACATTATCATGTTCCATCTTCAAATTAACACATTTTCAAATCTTCAATTAAAATCATTTATATCTGTTTCATGACGAAGAATAACAACCTGAGGGCTATCGCCTTAGTTACCTCCCTGTTTTTTATCTGGGGGTTTGCCCTGAATATGAACCCAATATTAATCCCGCACCTCAAAAAGGCCTGTCAGCTTACCGATTTGCAATCGTCGTACGTCGATTCTGCGTCTTACATGGCATACTTTCTGCTTGCAATTCCTGCCGGGCAGTTTATGCGCCGGTTTGGTTATAAGGGCGGCATTTTGCTCGGTTTGCTACTGGTAGCAGGCGGCGCTTTCTTACTGTACCCCGCATCGGCGGTCCGCAGTTATGCTTTTATTCTATTGGCGTTATTTGTATTGTTCTCCGGCTCTGCTTTTTTGGAGACTGCAGCGAACCCTTATATTACTGTCCTCGGCGATCCGGAAGGCGCCACACAGCGCATCAATTTTTCACAATCGTTTAATGGCTTGGCTGCTTTTCTGGCTCCCCTGGTTGGCGGTATATTTATTTTATCGGGCAAAACCTTAACGCCCAAACAGGAGCATGCCATGTCAGCCGTACAACTGAATACTTATTTGAATAAAGAAGCCTCGGCAGTACAGGTGCCTTATCTGGTAATTGCGGTGGTTGTTTTGTCGGTAGCTTTTTTACTGTATAAAACGCATGTGCCTGAAATTCACGATGATGAGGAAGTGGGTGAGAAAGGTAAGTCATTAATCCAACGCATTTTTGAATTACTTGATAAGCGGAAACAGTTGCGCACCGGCGCATTTGCCGAATTTTTTTACGTTGGCGCACAGGCAGGCGTACTTAGCTTTTTTATCCGATTTTCGGAAAGAATTGCCGGCATGGAAGAAAAGACTGCAGCATACTTGTTATCGTTGTCGTTGCTGGGGTTTATGGCGGGCAGGTTCATCGGCACAGCTTTGATGCGCGCTATCAATCCGGTAAAGTTGCTTGCAGCTTATTGCGTCATCAATATCGGCCTGCTTATGTTGTCGGTTAGCACCCATGGCAGTTTCTCGGTTTATTCGCTCATGTGCGTTGCTTTTTTCATGTCGATCATGTTTCCTACCATTTTTTCATTGGGAATACGAGGGCTTGGCTCCGAAACCAAACTGGGTTCGTCATTATTGATAATGGGTATAGTTGGCGGGGCTATTATACCACCGATAATGGGCAAGGTGTCCGATTTGACCAGCATTCGTTATGCCTACCTCGTGCCCGTTATCAGCTTTGCTTACATACTTTATTTTGCATACATGAATCTTAAGGTTAAAAAATTGGATATCGTGGGGGCACATTAACTTTGCAAAACATGGATTTAGGATTAACAAACAAAGTTATCATCGTAACCGGCGGCGCCAAAGGAATAGGCGAGGGGATAGTAAAGGTACTGGCCGCCGAAGACGCTATACCCGTTATTGTGGGCCGAAGCGAGGCCGATAATTTAAAATGCATTGAAGCGGTTAAAGCAACTGGGGGAAATGCAGGGCAGATCGTGGGTGAATTAACCGACCCGAAAGCTTGTGAGCACGCAATTGCCGCGGTGATAAAACAATATGGCCGTATCGACGGCCTGGTAAACAACGCCGGTGTAAACGATGGAGTAGGATTGGAAAACGGCAATTACGAACAATTTATCGCCTCATTGCACAAGAATGTAGTGCATTATTACCTGATGGCACACTATGCCTTGGCGGAGTTAAAAAAGTCAAAAGGGCCAATTGTGAATATCACCTCAAAAACGGCGGATACGGGACAGGGGAATACTTCTGCATACGCAGCATCGAACGGTGGCCGCAATGCGTTAACCCGGGAATGGGCAGTTGAATTGCTCAAATATGGCATCCGCGTAAATGCCATCGTAGTGGCTGAGTGCTGGACGCCGCTGTACGAAAACTGGATAAAAACGCTGCCCGATCCACAGGCTAAACTGAAAGAGATAGAATCAAAGATCCCCCTGGGGAACCGGATGACCACGGCAGAAGAGATAGCCAACATGGCTGCATTTTTGTTATCGGAGCGATCCAGCCACACCACAGGGCAGCTTATTTATGTCGATGGAGGATATGTGCATTTGGACAGGGCATTGGCGAATGCGTAATGGTGAGTCGTGAATGGTGAGTTGGGTTTTTCAGTGAGTGGGATATTACTCGGTTTTCATTAGTTTTATGCGTTAAAAGGAGTAACATATCAGAAAAAATACTCACTACTCACAATTGACTACTCACTAAGATGCTCAAAATAGACTCCCACCAGCATTTCTGGAAATTCGACCCGGTAAGGGATAGCTGGATTGACGAGTCGATGTCCCTTATTCGCCGCGATTTCATGCCCGAGGATTTAAAACCGATATTGGATAAACACGGGATTGATGGCTGCGTGTCGGTACAGGCTGATCAGTCAGAAGCCGAAACCAAATTTTTACTGGAGTTGGCCGATCGGCACGATTTTATAAAAGGCGTTGTTGGATGGATAGACCTTCGGGCGCAGGATATCGGTAAAAACATTGAACACTACATTCATTTCAAAAAACTAAAAGGCTTTCGCCACGTACTGCAGGGCGAGGCGGACCGCGCACTGATGTTAAGCCCGCAGTTTATGAATGGGATAAAAATGTTGAAGCGGCACGATTTTACCTATGACATCCTTGTTTTTCCCGACCAGTTGGGTTATACTTTTCAGTTTGTAAAAACGTTCGACGGGCATAAATTAGTGATCGACCATATTGCGAAGCCGGATATCCGGAACAAGAACATTGACAAATGGGAGAAAGGCATGCGGAATATTGCCCAGTTCCCAAATGTTTATTGCAAAGTATCGGGCATGATAACTGAGGCGGATTGGCACAACTGGGTTTTGGTTGATTTTAAGCCATACCTCGACGTGATTTTCGAAGCCTTTGGACCAAAACGCGTAATGTTTGGTTCTGATTGGCCGGTATGTAACGTAGCGGGCGGCTACCAGCAGATGCTGTCGGTAGTGAAGAATTATACTTCTACACTATCTGCTGATGAGCAGGCCGGGTTTTGGGGACAGAATGCTATGGAGTTTTATAACCTTGCGGTTTAATGCTATATAAAGACAACCAATTGTAATCTATATGAAAAGGTTAATTTTATTTTCGTTGGCGGCTGCTTTCGCAGTTTTAACAACGCGCGCCCAGGAAAAATTTAATGGTTTGGGGGTAAACATGGGTAATCTATATCGCCTGTCCGATGCCCAAACGCGCTCTATCAGCCCCGAAAATTTTAATGGTGAAAAGGGTAAAGGCGGCATGGCTACCACTGGCACCGGCCAGGGGCCGGCGCGGGAGCTGGGCCAAACATGGAAGGTAAGCCCCAGCGTGGTGATAAAAAAACATACTACCTATACGGTTGCCGAAATTGACGGCTCCGGTGCGATTCAGCATATCTGGATGACCCCAACCGGCAACTGGCGCTATTCTATATTACGTTTTTACTGGGACGACGAGGCCACTCCCTCGGTTGAGGTACCAGTTGGCGATTTCTTTTGCATGGGCTGGGGAAAGTTTGCGCCGGTTACCTCGTTAGCGGTTGTCGTGAACCCCGGCAGCGGGCTAAATTGCTATTGGCCGATGCCATTTAGAAAAAAATGCCGCATTACGATGGAGAACATCGACAACGAAGATATGGTGCTGTACTACCAGGTAGATTATACCTTAACCGATATACCAAAAGATGCCGGGTATTTCCACGCACAGTTCCGTCGCGTCAATCCGCTGCCGTTTAAAAAGAACTATGTGCTGGTTGATAGTATAAAAGGCAAAGGACAATATGTGGGCACCTATATCGCCTATGGGTCAAATAAAAACGGTTGGTGGGGCGAAGGCGAAATAAAGTTTTACATGGACGGCGATACCCAGTTCCCCACTATAAACGGCACTGGAACAGAAGATTATTTTTGCGGTGCTTACGATTTCGACAGCATGCAGAAAAAACCCGGCGGCGGCGAATCAAGCGAATACACCGTTTTTAGCGGCCCCTATACCGGCTTACCCCAGGTTATACGGGGAGATGGGCACTACAGCATCGCCCAGCGTTTCGGCCTTTACCGCTGGCACATAGCCGATCCTATAAGATTCGAAAAAGAACTGAAGGTAACTATACAGGACTTAGGCTGGCATTCTGATGGCAGGTATATGCCGCTACAGGATGACATTGCATCGGTAGTATATTGGTATCAAAGCGAACCGCATGGCGCTTTCCCGGTTTTTCCCTCGAAAGACCAGCTGGAAGTGAATTGACCCTGAGATTTGATGACTTTTTTAAAGTTGTCAAATTTAACTCCCCCGAAATATCAAATCCGTCGTTTCAACGTCAAAATTACGTTGTCGTATCGCTTGTCGTGGTAAACCTCAAGCAGCAGGCTCCGTTCGTTTTGTGACTTGAAGATGTCATCAACTTCTTCCAGGCTCATTTCCGCTATGGGCTTAAGATTAATCGCAACAATTTCATCGTCTTTTTCCAGCCCGATGTCATCCCCTGCCGACCCGGGCTCAACCCTGCTAATGATAATGTGCTTAAACCCGGCACCGGCGGCATAATATTCCAGCCCGCTCATGTCGTGTTCAAATGGCGCCTTAAAATTTATTCCGGGTTTCAGGTAAATGGCATTCCCAGGATAATCAAAAACAACAACGAAACGCTTAAGCAGTCCTATGCCCAGGTTGCCGTCGCGGTTTGCGTCTATTCCCCATTTTAGCGAATCTTCTTCAGGGAACGAGGATATTAAATTCTTTATATCGTATTTTCCGATATCTATCTCATTTATCCGGCTCAGGTAACCGCTTATTGGGCCGTTAAAGCCCATACCCAGGTTGGCAGCGATGAAGTTTCTCGGGAGCTGGTGCTGATCGGCCAGTTTATCGAGTGATAGCGGGTGCCCCGCCCCTAAATCGATAACCAGTTTGGTCTCTTTTACGCTCCCATCTGGCAGGTGAACTTTTGCCAGCAGGTAAGGTTTATGATCTTCTACGCTGATCGGTATTTTTTCCCCTTTTTTAAACAGGCGTTCTTCCTTTGACCGGTAGCAGGTTACCGTCGAGTCGCTGAAATCCACTTTTACGGCGAGGTTGCAAAAAAAATCATATCCCAGCAGCCCATGAATCGGCATGCCGAGGTAGTTTGACAAACCGAAACGATCTTCCTTTAATATCGCTGCCTCAACATTATGGCTGGTTAGCCCGGGAATCTGGATATTTAGCGCCGAGGTCACGTATGCTTCAATATAAGCGCCATGGCCGCAGCCGGTGAGCCTCAATATTCTTTTGTTTGAGATATTTACCGAATCAATTAACGTCGGATCAGTAATGATCGTCAATCCAGCACCCGTATCCATTATGAAATTGAACGGGCCCTTGTTGTTAATTTTTACTTGCACAATCACCAGGTTGCGCACAAGGTGGAACGGGATAGTGACTCTTTTCTTATTACCGGCTATATCAAAATATTGTGCGTTAACTGTTGTAAAAAAGCAGTTTAAAAGCAGCAGCCATAATAACCACCGGAAGATGGGTTTGTAAGGCATAATAAAAAAATAAAAAAAATTTATTCAGATGATGCGCTATGCAGGTTGGGAGGGTGGCTTTGGCAGCAATATTAAGGGCACTTTAATAAATTAAAAGTCGTCCCCGAAATCTCTCACAGCGTTACTGATATTGCCCCGGCTGTCTGCTCGTTTTTTAAATCGGTTTATAATTGGCAGCAAAAGCTCTGGGCTTTATCATCTTATCTACACAAATATAAATAAAAACGATAAAAGTAAACATTCATTGCGTGTACAAAATTGTACAAGTTGGTACAACCGGCTTTAGCCGTAAATCCGATGGTTTTTTATATTATTTTTGGTTTAGAGTTATGCAGACAGACGAGTTTTTGATTGAAAAGGCCATACGGTTGTATGAAGACAAAACCGGTTGGGGTGATAGCGACGAGTGGACCAACCAGGATTTTGTGATCCTGAGTGAAAAGATACAGGAGCGGACTGGGGTTGCGCTGAGCCATGTGACACTAAAACGGGTATGGGGTAAAGTAAAATACGACAGCCTGCCCAATACGCATACCCTTGATACCCTGGTTCAGTTTTTGGGCTACAACAATTGGCGCGAGTTTAAATCGCAAAATGGGAACGGGGGCATACCCGGGGAAAAAGCAAAAGACGTTGTACTAAATGGGAATGGCGTTCATTACGAAGCCCCGCCGGCCGCGATTGCAAAACGCAGAAGGATTCCATATAAGCCCTTGTTGATAACAGGCGCGGCTTTGACCGTTGCTGTGCTAATTATGTATATCAAATGGTGGAGCCCGAAAGTTGCTAAATCCGATTATTCATTCAGCAGCAAAAAAGTGGTTTCGGAAGGCGTGCCCAATTCAGTGGTGTTTAATTTCGATGCCACCAAATCTCCATACGACTCTGTAATCATCCAGCAATCCTGGGACCCCCACCTGCAGGCAAAGGTATCTAAATGGCAGCACCAGCACACATCTATCTACTATTTGCCTGATTACTACAAGGCCAAGCTCATCGTTGGAGGTAAAATCGTTAGCATGCACCGCCTGCTCATCAAATCCAACGGCTGGCTGCCCATTGTGATGCAGCAGCCGGTGCCGGTTTATTTTAGCAAGCAGGATGCCCTGCACGATGGAAAACTTTCGTTATCAGCTGATCAAATACAAGCACGCAACATCAAAATGCAACCCTCGCCACCGTCTGTGCTATACTCCAACGTGACCGATTTTGGCGAGATTTACAGCAACGATTTTACTTTTGAAACTTCCGTTCGCAATGATTACCGCGAAGGCGCAGCCGTTTGCCAAAACACTAACATTTATATCCTGTGCGAAGGTACGGCCATCGCTATCCCCCTTTGCGCAAAAGGCTGCGTGTCCGACTTGAACTTGTTGTTTACCGGCTACTTTGCCTCAGGCCGCGAACAGGATCTTTCTGCGTTCGGCGTTGATTTTAACTCGTTTGTAAAAGTAAAGGTGGAATCGAAGAACGGCAAGGGTATTATCTATATTAACGACAAACCCGTTTATACAGTTAGCCACGATATCCTGAAATCAAAAATTGTGGGCTTTGATTTCAGTTTCCATGGCACTGGTTCCATTGATTATGTGAAGCTGACCAATGGAAAAATAAAGTACGAGGATGACTTTTAGGCGCGCATGTCATTAGTGACGATTACATCTTATCCGCACCGCCGAATGTGAAATAGTAACCCTCTATCACAAATTCTTCAATCACCATCCTGTGCATTAAATAAATAAGTCTCGACATTGCCAACTGGCAGGTTGCTGATTTCACCGCGGTTTTGCTGCCACCAAAAACGCAAACGAGGTTTCTCCCGGTTGCCGATCTCGTTCATGGTTTCACCGTCATATAACCGGCCGTTTACCATTACATATTTGATATGGTCGCTGTTGCGGATATTATCCAATGGATTGTCGTTTAAAACCACCAGGTCGGCGAGTTTGCCAACTTCAAGTGAACCAATCTCCTTATCCATCCCGAGGTAGGATGCGCCGTTCATCGTAGCGCAGCGCAGCGCCTGCATCGGGCTCATGCCTCCCTGTACCAGCATCCACAGCTCCCAATGGGCGCCGAGGCCTTGTATTTGGCCATGCGAACCGAGGTTGACCTTTGTGCCGCCGTCGGCGATTTGCTTTACATATTTGGACACCTCGATATGGCCGTAGTCGCCGTATTCGGAAGTGGTGCGACGCCTTGAGCGTGCATCTATGATAAATTGCGGCGTGAAATTGAGCAAGCGTTCGTTTTTCCATACCTCTGTGCGGTCGTACCAAAAATTCTCGCCAAATTGGGTACCGTAGCAAACAATCAGGGTAGGGGTGTAGCCCGATTTGCTGTCGTTCCACAGTGTTCTCACATCTTTATAAACAGGCCAAACAGGAATATTGTGCTCGATACCCGTGTGACCATCGAGGATCATATTCATATTGGTAAAAAAGGTCGACCCACCTTCCGGCACTACTTCCATCTGCAACTCTCTCGCCGCCTCGATAATTTCCTGGCGTTGCTCGCGGCGTGGCTGGTTGTAGCTTTTTACAGAAAACGCACCCACCGCCTTCAGCCGGCGCAGATTTGAGCGGGCATCGTCCAGACTATTGATAACCGCCTTAAAATCGCCATCGGCGCCGTACAGTATCGTTCCTGTCGAATAAACCCTCGGCCCGACCATATTGCCAGCCTTCAACATTTCCGATTGGCTGAAAACCATTTCGGTATTGCTTGAGGGGTCGTGCGCCGTGGTAACACCATATGCCAGGTTAGCATAATAATTCCAGTCCTGCTGCGGAGATATCCCATCCGGGCTGGTGTGCAGGTGTGCATGTACGTCCACAATGCCCGGCATAATGGTTTTGCCGGTTAAGTCGTATATTTTAGCGTCTTCAGGTATGGCAATATCGGTTGCTTTGCCGATGGCCATTATTTTATTTTGATCGATGACAATGGTGCCGTTTTCAATTACCTCATCCCCACGCATGGCGATGATACGTGCATTTTTTAATGCGATCTTTCCCGCGGGCGCATCGGTTTTAAGGGTAAGGCCAATATCAGTACCCGCCGTATCAATTGCAGGGGTTTTATCGGAGGCATCTTCGATAAAAGGCGCCGCATCTTTAATATTCCTCACAAAGTATTTTGGGCCGAGGGTCCACATCAGTTTTTGGCTGTCCTTGCTCCAGTGCAGGTAGGTGCCGGCATCGCGGGTGAGTTTATTCAGGGGGATGGCTTTATTAGCTGCCGATAGGTCTTGAGGGCTGCCGGTATACACCATCGGCGTAATATAACAGTTATACAGCTCGGTAAAAGCCATCCATTTGCCATTCGGGCTTGGGTTAAACTGGGTAGTATATTTCGAGGTGTAGAGCGTGCGCTGGTTTGCCCCGGTGGTATCCATCACTTTAAGGGCTTTTTTATCGCCCTCGCTGCTTTGGTAGTATATTTTTGAATCGTCGGTTGAAAATTGAGGATAAATACCGTTGTTTATAATCATTTTGGGTGTGCCGCCGGTTGAGGGAACAGTATAAATTCCCGGGTTTTTGCCGAAAGCAAAGCCTGATGTTTCATTTCCTTCGCCTTTCCGAAATACCACTTTATCGCCTTTATTTGAAAATTTAGGTGAATAATAAAAACCTTTTTCGGGCGTAAGGCGTGTAACCTGGCAGGTCAGCAGGTCTATTTTGTTAACCGAGGCTTTTAGCTCGTCCGTCCAGTCGACATAGGCCAGTGACTTCCCATCCGGGCTGAAATCGGGTTCGTATTCAAAATCGTTAGTTGCGGTAATTCGCCAGGGCTGGCCATTCGGCAAGCTTTTTATGTAAATGTACCCCGCGGCATTAAACGCCACAGTGTTCCCATCGGGCGAGGTGGTCAACTGCCGGATCATTTTAACCTGGAACTCGTCCCCGAAGACTTTTTGTTGGTAGTGCAACGCTTCGGTGATGGTTTGAGTGGAGATTACTTCAAAAGCAATCGGCGTTGCGCTAAGGCTATTTATGTCGATGTTCCATATCTTGCCTTTCGCATAGATGATGATGTTTTTGCTGTCGGGCAGCCAGCTAAAATTGGGATAAACGCCGAAAATCGCCCAGGTTTCCTGCTGGTCATGGGAAAGATCATCATAAACAGGCCATTCTTCGCCAGTATTGAGATCGTGCAGATACAAGACAGATTTCAGCCTAACCCGCTTTACGAACGCCAACAGTTTCCCGTCGGGAGAAATTTGCGGCCTGCATGCGCCGCCGGTGCCGCCTGTCACTGTTTCTATATCGCCGGTCTGCCGGTTTAGCCTTAAAATGGCATAAATGCCTTTGTTTGGGTCTTTATTATATTGAAAATCAGGTCCCTGCGTAACGTCCTCGCTCCAATAAATGTATTTGTTATCCGGAGATACAATGGGTTCACCCGCATCCTGCTGATCATTTTTGCGTTTGGTGAGTTGTATGCCTTCGCCGCCATCTTTGTGGTATAGCCACATCTCGCCGGCGCCAAGTGACCGGGTGCCGGTAAAATGTTTTCGGGCGATCAGAAACTGGCCGTCCGGCGTCCAACAGGCATTGTTTAACAACCTGAAGGTTTCCTTAGTGACAGCATGTTTACTACTGCCGTCACTATTCATGATCCAGATATTATCGCCGCCGTCCTTGTCGCTGGTGTAGGAAATTTGTTTGCCGTCGGGACTGAATCGTGGTTGTATTTCCCAGGCTTTACCGCCTGCCAGCAGCGCAGCCTTGCCGCCGGTTATAGGCATGCTGTAAATGTCGCCCAGCAAGTCAAAAACGATGGTTTTACCATCCGGGCTAACGTCCAGATTCATCCAGGTGCCTTCATCCGTGGTAATCGTTACTTTTTTTTGGGGGCTGGGAGGGTTTTCAACGCTCCATTTTTGGGCCTGCAGACTAATAGATAGGAGTAGGAATAACAGCGCGGCAAATGTCGATCTCATCTTTAGTAATTAACGCCGCGAAGTTAGAAATAATATAGGATTTGGAATTTGAGATGTTTCGCTGTTGTTTTTGTTATTTTGCGCTCAAGAAGGCTTCGCCGTTTCGGATGTTCGATTTCAGAATTATCTTTACGAACTAAGTATTTCTTTTAACTGTTTAAATCCGAAATCGCATCCCGATAACTATCGGGAGCGAAGTCCGAAATCAAACATGACCATCCACGAGATCCTCAAACACTATTGGAGCCATGAAAACTTCCGGCCTATGCAGGAGGAGATCATCAATTCGGTTTTGAACGGTCACGATACCCTGGCGCTGCTGCCAACCGGCGGTGGCAAGTCGATTTGCTTCCAGGTTCCGGCATTAGCAAAGCCAGGGATATGCATCGTGGTATCGCCGCTTATCGCCCTGATGAAAGACCAGGTGGAGAACCTGCAAGCCAGGGGAATTGAAGCTGTTTCGGTTGTATCGGGCATGGGAAAGTATGAGATCGATATCGCCCTGGATAATTGCATTTACGGCGGGGTGAAATTTTTATATCTGTCGCCTGAGCGCTTGCTTTCGGAACTTGTGCGCGAGCGTATCAAATACATGAACGTTAACCTTATCGCGGTAGATGAGGCACATTGTATTTCGCAATGGGGGTATGATTTCAGGCCATCTTTCCTCCATATTGCTGATCTGCGTGAATTGCACCCCGATGTGCCCGTTTTAGCGCTGACGGCAACGGCTACCGAAGAGGTGAGCGAAGACATAAGGCAAAAGCTGCTCTTTAGAAATTCAGCGGTTTACAAAAAAAGTTTTGCCCGCAAAAGCATCAGCTATGTGGTGCAAAACGAGGAAAATAAACTGCGCAAAATGCTGGATATTGCACGCGGGGTTAAAGGAAGCGGTATAGTTTATGTTCGTAGCCGAAAAGACAGCGCGGATATAGCTAAATTTTACAACGATAATGGCGTCAAAGCCGATTTTTATCACGCCGGCCTTGAAACAGGGCTTCGCGCGCAAAAACAAGAGAACTGGAAATATGGACGCAGCCGGGTTATTGTTGCCACGAATGCATTTGGCATGGGGATCGACAAAGCAGATGTCAGGTTCGTTATTCATAAAGACCCGCCCGAAAGCCTTGAAGCCTATTACCAGGAAGCGGGCAGGGCGGGGCGTGATGATCACAAAGCTTACGCGGTTTTACTATTTAACCCTGCCGACCGGCTAAAACAGGAAAAAAAGTTTGAGTTAAATTTTCCATCGGTAGCTGAAATTAAGCAAACCTATCATGCGCTGGCCAATTATTACCAACTGGCTTACGAGGCAGGAGAGGGGATAAGTTTTGACCTGGACCTGGCTGATTTTTGCAGCCGATTTAAGCTGGATATGATAAAAACAATTAATTCACTTAAATTCCTGGAGCAGGATGAATACCTGGCTTTTAATGAAAGTGTTTTTTTGCCCTCGCGCTTTAAGTTTTTAATTGAGAATGAGGCACTATACAATTTCCAGATACAAAACCCCGGGTGGGATCCTTTTATCAAAACCATCCTCCGGTCTTATGGCGGTTCATTTGAAAACTATGTGCGTTTGCGAGAATTTGACCTGGCAAAAAGGGCGAATATGAACGTCCAACAGGTAATTGCCGGCATGAAGCAATTGCAGGAATTGAACATACTGAGCTACGAACAGCAAACGGATACACCCCAGGTCACGTGGTTAAAGCCCCGGCAGCAAGCTAATGCGCTCTACATTAATAAGAAGGCCATTGACGAGCGGAAAGCGACCCAGTTTAAAAAAATGGAGGCGGTGTTCGCTTATGCTACGCATAAAAAGTGCCGCAGCCAAATGCTGCTGGCATATTTTGATGAACCTAACGCCGATAAATGTGGTATTTGTGATATATGCCTTGAGGAAAAGCGTCAAAAACACTCCGGTGAGATCGTCGACGAAATCACTAACGAAGTGATACAAATACTTAGTACCTCGTCAATGGACCTTGGCTCCCTGGTTACGTCAACCAATATCGGCTCCGACAAAGAGAAGATCGAGACCATTCGCCTGCTGCTTGACGCCGGCAAAATAAAATTTGCGGGAGAGAAATTGGTCATTTCCTGAAAGGGAAATGCCGCAGTTAAAAATGCGAGCGCAGAATAATATCCTTCCAATTAAATAATACGCTCCTAAAGATTTCGGACTTAAGATTTTTGGCTTTAATTTTTAACGGCAAAATAGCAAAAACAAAATTTTATTCTGTTTGGCGTGCGAATCAAGCTTAGTGTAATAATTACACTATTATGAAAAATTTCGCCGATAAAAACCCGACCTTTGCAGAGGAAAATGGGACGTTCGTCTATTTCAGAATAGTTTAGTGTAACGTTTTGAAATTTCGCTCGTCTTATGGTTGTATTTAAAAATTAGAAGAATACAATTAGTTGACAATCAAAAATATAAATAAAATGAAAAAGATAATCTTATCCATATTTACAATCGCAACCTTTGTAATTGGAATCGCAAATTTAACTTATGCAGCCCCCGTAAACAATGCTGCAGTAACCACTTTAACCGATATCAGCAACATTAACAAGCTCGAAATTCACGGTAATGTAACCGTTTATATCTCGGATGCTGCCAGCGATGTAGTAAAAGTGTACAACAAATATTATTCTGAAAACGCACTTGTACAAAGCAAAAATGGCACTTTGCGGATTTCGTCTTATGCTCCTGAAAAATTAGTAGTTTGGGTAAGCGCAAATGACCTCCGTTCGGTGTCAGCTTACGACAATGCTGACGTAAGAACA
Source organism: Mucilaginibacter sp. (assembly GCA_035656115.1). Lineage (GTDB taxonomy): Bacteria > Bacteroidota > Bacteroidia > Sphingobacteriales > Sphingobacteriaceae > Mucilaginibacter. The sequence continues at coordinate 3,901 of DASRTD010000291.1, read as the reverse complement.
TTTGGCCAGCTATCGAAAATCGAATTCAACGTCGACCTTCACGACAATGCTTCAGCGAAATTGGACATGAATGCCCACAGCGTTGTTGTTAATGTAAACGACCATGCAAAGGCCGACTTAACCGGTACCGCCGATGAGTTTACACTCAGCCACAACTATGCTGCCAGCGTAAACAACTATAATTTCTCAGCAGTTCGCTTTACTGAAAACAAAATCAATTTCCCAGCTGCCTCAGGCCAGGACGCAATGGGTATCTAAGCATAAATTTGCAAAAGTTTAACATATACTCCGATAACTATCGGGGTAGAAAGCCACCCGCAAGCGGGGTGGCTTTTTTTATTCGAACCGGTTAAACCGCAAATTGCCATTTGCCGGAATTATAAGCTAACAACTTTTATCAGTTTGCCGTTGTCGTTGAAGCTTAGCGATTTATTTTCAGCCGAACCCATGTCTTCATAATCGAACGGGCTGCCGCTATGGTTATCGAGCTTTATCACGTACATATTTTGCATCGGGGTGCGTACTCGTTTCATGTCATCGATGTGCCAGCTGGCATATGTGCTGGTTTTAAGAAAAGACTGCAATTCGGTGGGCAAGCCTGATGGCCGGTCAATTTCCCTTTCGGTGCTGATCCACTCGCCCGTCTTTGAATACGAGGCCTGGTATTTCTTATTGTCATTGGTAAACCTCGCTAAATAAGTATCTCCGGAGGGTTTCCATTTTTTTACCTGCGCCTGGGGGTATTTAGTTGAGAACGCTGTAAGTACTGCCTGGGGCACATCATTTTTCTTTTGCGCGATAGCGCTGAATGCAATCATCCCTGCTGCTGCAGCAAGGAAGGTGCTTTTGAGAATATTTTTCATGATCTTTTTCAATTGAATAAGTAACAATTCATAGCATGAGTGATTTTGCTTGATTAAAAAAGCAAAACCGGTATTTAAATAATAGAGAAATCAACGTCGCTGACGTTGAAGCGAAATAAGATCAAATTCGCAAAATGCGATTAGCTAACCATAAATGATGATGGTCGGGCGGAAATTGAGATATAAACGAATTGTATTTTACAGCGTTTAACAGTGGAGATATGTTGCTTATCAGCGCAACTCTTTGATGCGTTCTCTTTTTTTGAAACGTCTTGGCGCTTTTACTTTCGCTAAATGTCGAACGGTCGTTCCTTACCAGGTAATAAGCCAGTTGGGTGTTTGTTTTATAGGCCGCTTTGCCTGCGGTGGTATCATTTTCACGAAAGCTGGGAACGACGAACAAGTGCAGCACGACAATAAAAAAGTAAACCGGCATTAAAACTAATGTCAAAGCGTAAGCAAGCGGATGTTTTTTATGACAGCTCACGGGTACCGAAGGTCAATAAATGCTTTTCAAAATCAAATTTAAGCAGATTTGTTTAGAAAAGCTTTACTTTAAAAACGTTTGCATAACAATATTAATATCAATCATTTAGGAGAAATTTTTACAGGCGGAAAAACTATTGCCGCTTTTGGGCGCTTGTTTTCCAAAGGATGCTTAATTGCTCAACCGGCTATCACTAAGCTGCGCAACAAACTTTTTTTAGCTATTTCAGGATCGGTTGATGTTCAGGGGTAACGTAAACCAAAAAGTGGAACCTTTTCCTGGCTCGCTCAGCAGGCCAATTTTACCCTTGTGTTTTTTTACGATCTCGGACGAGATGTAAAGGCCTAATCCTAAGCCGGGAAAAGATGCCGACGAATTGTCGACCCTGTAGAAACGGTCGAAAATAAATGGCTGCTGGTCAGCAGGGATTCCGATTCCGAGATCGGAAACAGAGCACTTTATTTCAGTGTCATTTTTTTCAATTTTTACAATGACAGGTGAACCCGGTTGAGAGTATTTTATGGCATTTGACAGCAAATTAACAATTACCTGCTCGATGCGAAGTTTATCAGCAGTAATTGTTACGGGTTCTGTTTCATCTATTAAAATTTGATGTGATGGTTCATGCAACATCGTCTCGGCAACACATTCGCGGAGCGATTCATTAAAAACATAGCTTACGTTGCTGAGCAGCATTTTGCCGGATTGTATTTTGCTTACATCAAGCAGGTCGGTTACAATCGCCATTAACTTATCAACCTGTTTATTGGCCATAGCAATAAAAGAGCTGCTTTTTTCGGCGTTGTATTTTCCGGAAATGATCTTATCCAAAACCTGCAGTGAAGCCTTCATGCTGGTAATCGGCGTTTTAAGCTCATGACTAGCGATCGCCAAAAAATCATCTTTCTTTTTCAAGAGATGCTGAACTGTGAGCCTCGCCTGTTCCTGTTCATGAATGTCGGTCATCGTGCCGATATAGCCTTCAAAATCCGGGTTGAAAACCGGGTGGGCATTATCCAGTATCCAGCGGAATTCGTCCTTTGCCGCGTTTTTATAGCGCAGTTTCAGTTGCATCGGGAGCCTTTGTGCAAATAGGCTTTGAAATTCACTGGTCACCCGTTCCTGGTCATCCGGATGGATGCGGCCTATCGGATTATCTGACATCGGCTGCCCCATTTCAACGCCCGACCACGCGCGCCAGGCGTCGTTTACAAATACAAGTTCACCGGCGGCATTCATCTGCCATATCGGGAGTGAGTTATAAAAAGTAAGCGCCTTAAAATGCGCCTCGCTGGCCTGCAATGCCTGCCGGGCCAGTTTTTGTTCGTGAATATCCGTGCTCGTTCCCACCCAAACCACAATTTCGCCCCGTTCATTTCTGTGCGGACTAAACCGGGTAAGGTGCCAGCGGTACATGCCGTCGTGCCGTCGAAACCTTTGCTCTAATTCTTTTTCCCGTCCTGTCTGCAGCGCATCAGGGTATTCAACCAGGGCTATTGCCAGGTCGTCGGGGTGTAGGACATTCCAGATGTTGTTTCTAAGCTCAGCAAAGGTCGTAATACCGACATAGTCATACCATCCCTGGTTATAATAGGTGGCCTTGCCGTCGGGACCCGATGTCCACACCTTGTGCGGTATGGCATCTGCCAGGAACCGGAAACGGTTATCGTTGCCGCCAAACTCGTTGTTTGTCCAAATTAAATCTTGCACCTCAACGGCAAAAGATTCCGCTTCCTTCATCTTAGCACTGGTGATGTTTTTTCTTTTTGACGACTGTTCTGACATTAAGATAAAGTTAGCAGGAAAAGGATGTTTCGCAAAACAAAGCCGTTCTATTTTTGAATTGTTATAGAAATCGGGAATCTAACGCTGTCCGCGGTCGAAATAAATCGCTGCTGTATGTTTTTGAGTGCTAAATCGCTATGTTTATGGTATGGAAAAAGGACGTCTGGAAGCCTTTAGTGATGGTGTTTTTGCCATCATTATCACCATTATGGTACTCGAACTTAAGGTTCCGCCTAAAACGGACATAGATTCGCTATTGGCACAATGGCCTGTCTTTTTAGGTTATGTACTCAGCTTTATTTACATAGGCATATACTGGAACAACCACCATCACACTTTGCAGGCGGCTGAGTCGGTAAATGGCGCTATCCTTTGGGCCAATATGAACCTGCTTTTCTGGCTATCACTTATCCCTTTTGTGACCGAATGGATGGGTGTAAATCATTTTGCCAAACTGCCGGTAACCTGTTACGGCATTATCCTGATCATGAATGCAATGGCCTATACCGTCCTGATCATCATGCTTATCCGGCATCACGGAAAAGACTCGCTGCTGGCAAAAGCGATAGGCAGAGACGCGAAGGGCTATATTTCAGTTGCAATATACGCGGCAGCTATTGCCATTTCCTGGTTCAGCTCAACTATCAGCGTTGTGATGTATGGCATTGTCGCGTGTATCTGGTTTATCCCCGATAAACGCATAGAACGAAGGATAGTAGGTGAGGAACCACCCTTTGAAAAATCTTAAGTCGAAAGTCCTAAGTCA
>DASRTD010000290.1:0-12308 GCA_035656115.1 Mucilaginibacter sp. | reverse complement strand
CTCAAATGTTTGATGATTTTTGTAGAGATTGTAGTATGTGATACATATCCCCTTGAAATAGTTTTTCCAAAGCTCTTGCAGCAACTGCGACCAAAGTTTAAAGTAGGCATCGCGTTTAATGCTATAATAGCTTTTAAGTTTAATGCGGTGAATGTTTCCCGTTACGTTTTTTAATTCTATAAAATAATGCCGTCCTATTACAAATTTATAACCACTGATCCATTTTACGCCATACCTGAAAGCCGTTATTTCATCAACGGCTATAAAATCCGGCTGCGCAAATGTAGTCGGGCTTTCAATGGTGAGTCCACTTGCGCCAAAAATTACTTTTTTAACGGTCTTGGCTGTCAAAAGCCCGGGAATGTCGATTGTAAGGGGAGCGCTCATAACGCAAAATAGATAAATTCAACTACCCCGCAAATAAAAAAAATCAAAAAAGTTTCTTATAATCCTGCCTGGTCACACACGCAAAACCTATATCAGAACCCTGTCACAATAGCCAACGAATGTGGAATGTGTTTTTTAACTCACTACCGGCAATCATTCTTTTTTACTAATTTTGCGTCATATTTTATCGCCGCACGGCCACGTTCCACTATAAAATGACCCTCGCTAATGGAAAGTTTCAACAAAACCGATATCGGCACAAAACAAAAGGCGCTGGCCATCAACCTTGATCCGGCTATCTACGGTTCATTCGCTGAAATTGGGGCGGGCCAGGATGTGGCGGCCAACTTTTTCAAAGCCGGGGCATCATCGCAAACCATTGCCAAAACCATGTCGGCTTACGATATGGTTGTATCCGATGCTATTTATGGCGCGCTGAAGGTGCGCCGCTACGTAAGCGAGCCCCGGCTGCTGGCCATGCTCGATCATGAGTACAGCCTGCTGATTGAGCGGCTGGCTGCACAACGAGGGGATAAAACAACCTTCTTTGCTTTTTCTGACACGGTGTCGGCACTCAATTATCATAAAACCAATGAGGGCCACGGCTGGATGGGGGTTCGCTTCCAGCTCGAACCAAACGGAATGTACAATGACGTTGTCCTGCACGTAAAGCTGCTGGATAACGATACCAACCTGCAGCAGCAGGCCGTAGGTATTTTAGGCGTAAACCTGATGTATGCCTGCTTTTATTACCATGACCAGCCATTGGTGTTTCTGCAGTCTCTTATGGATGATCTTTCAAACGACCGTATCCAGATCGATATGATCCGCTTTGAAGGGCCGAACTTCACAAAAGTGGATAACCGTCTGATGAGTCTGCACCTGGTAAAATTCGGTTTCTCGGATGCAGCGGTATTCGGGCCCGACGGCGAGAACCAGCAACCCTCGGAAGTGCTGTATAAAAAACACATCGTGGTGATCCGCGGGCGTTTCCGGCCGCTCACCAATGTCCATATGGACATGCTCAACACCGGCGTGAAGCAGTTTATGCAGGAGCCTGATGTGGATAAAAACAACGTACTGCTGCTTGCAGAGCTGACCCTTACCGCGCTGAAGGAAAGAGATGCCGATCAAAACGCGGACATCGACGAAAAGGACTTTCTCGACCGCGTGGACATCCTTTGCTCGCTTGGGCATACGGTTATGATCTCCAATTTTCATGAATATTACAAACTGGTAGCTTATATTTCGAAGATCACCCCGCTCAAGATCGGCGTGGTTTTGGGCTATCCTAACCTGGAATATATTTTTGGCGAAGAACATTACCAGGACCTCCCGGGCGGTATCCTGGAGTCATTTGCCACCCTTTTTAGCCGGAAGGTTAAGCTGTTTGTTTATCCCACCTTCAGGGATGGCGTGGTGTACAACTGCCTGCGGTTTTACCCGCCGGCGCATTTGATCGACCTTTATCGTTATCTCATCGCCAATAATAAGATCGAAGACTTCAGGCATTATAACGAAGCTAACTTGCACGTACAAACCGACATTGTGCTGCAGCTGATAAAACAGGGCGTAGCAGGATGGGAGGAGTTTGTGCCGACTGAGGTGGTCACCATGATCAAAGACCGCCACCTGTTTGGTTATACGCCGGAGGCCAGTACTGCTCAGCAGGTTGCTGCCGGAGTGGTAAAAGACGGGCAAATAACCGTTGTGAAGAATGAGGTTTGAGGTCGGGAACCAAGAAAGCGAGCTCTTCCGGACTGCACAAAACATTCAAATTCTTGCAGCTATCCTCTTTCCCGCTTGCGGAAGAGAGGGTCGACCAGCAAAGCGTAGTCGGGGTGAGTCTACGCGCCAGTGCATTACCGCCAATGCCCGACACCACACATCGACTCACACAAACGGCACTTCAAGCGTTTACCCTCTCTTTTGCAAGCAAAAAAGAGGGTAAAACGGCATTTTCAAGATTTGGACCATCGAGTCACGCCTCAGCTATAGGCATTCTCCCAAATTTGCCCTAAACTTGCATTAACAATGAAATCATTTTACGGAGACCTCAGACTCGGCATACTTGGCGGTGGCCAGCTCGGCCGCATGCTTATACAGCAAGCTATTAATTACAACGTAACCGTTAAAGTGCTCGATCCCGACCGCGAAGCGCCATGCCGTAAACTATGCGACGAGTTTGTTGTCGGTTCCCTGGGCGATTACGAAACCGTGTACAACTTCGGCAAAAAGGTGGACATGGTGACCATCGAGATAGAAAAGGTAAACGTAGACGCCCTGGAACAGTTGGAAAAAGAAGGCGTTTTGGTTTATCCGCAGCCGCGCATCATCCGGCTTATCCAGGATAAAGGCCTGCAAAAGCAGTTTTTTAAAGAAAATGGCATCCCTACGGCCGAATTCCAGGTGATCTCCTCGCCCGAACAGCTACAACAAAGCCGCATCCCTTTCCCCTATATCCAAAAATTGCGGCGCGACGGTTACGATGGCCGGGGCGTTTATAAGTTGATCGACGAAACATACCTGGCCGGCGCATTTAAAGAGCCAAGCCTGGTTGAGCGCTGGATAGACTTTGAAAAAGAGATCGGCATTATCGTGGCCCGCAATGATGCAGGCGAAGTAAAAACATTCCCGATGGTGGAGATGGAATTTAACCCGCAGGCCAACCTCGTTGAGTTTTTAATATCGCCATCGACATTGCCGTTCGAAGTACAGCAGGACGCGGCGAGAATCGCTACAAAAATTGCGGAAGACCTGAATATCACCGGCTTGCTGGCGGTAGAAATGTTCCTCGATAAAAATGGTAAAATTTTAGTAAACGAACTGGCGCCGAGGCCGCACAACAGCGGGCACCAAACCATCGAAGGCAACGTGGTTTCGCAGTTCGAACAGCATTTAAGGGCCATATTCAACCAGCCGTTGGGTGATACCGCCTGCCTTAACAATGCTATTATGGTAAATATTTTAGGCGAAGCGGGTCACGAAGGCCCAGCGGTTTACCAGGGCATCGAAAAAATATTAAAACTTACAGGCGTTTATGTACATTTATACGGCAAAGCGCTTACCAAACCCTTCCGCAAAATGGGACATGTGACCATCGTTGATGCAGACAGGGAAAAGGCGATTGAGAAGGCGAAGTTTGTGCGGGATACTTTGAAGGTTGTGAGCTGACAAATTGTTGCCCATGCGATAAAATGAAAATATCCGCGTTGATAATTTTTACCTTCCTGCTTCCGCTTTCCGCATTCAGCCAGGACGGATATCAGCAGGATCTAAAACAAATTGCATCCATAACATTCCCGGAAAAACCGAAAAGCGCCGAAAAGAATAGCAAGACCATTTACGTTGTCAATCGTAACGGCGCTATTTATGTTGCGACGGCTTCGCCTGTGTACAAAGATTATTATGGCCTGGAAAAAAAAATCTCCCCCGACAGTCTGTTCAACAAGTTTATTACCGCGTCATTATACTACTCAGCGTGTCACCTGCTGTATAAAAAAGCGGTTGAAATGAACGGGCTGAAAGGCATGGAGTTTGGTTACCAGACGGTGGCTGACCCGGATCTATCTGATCAGAACAACAAAGTTCTTTATTTTGACGATTCGCAAAAGTCATATAGATACTACCAGGTTTTTTATGTTGATAATACGGTCATCACATTTGGCTATTGGACGAGAACTCCACTGCGGGCCGATGACAAAGGCCTGCGGGCTTTTTTTAACGGCTTTAAGCTGAACCGAAAACCCAACCCGAATGCCTCAAATTTGGCGTATAAGATTGGGAAAGGGATAGGGTACGCGCTGATTGCGGGAATGATTGTTTTGCTTGGGTTAGGTACATTATACCTCATGCGTAAATTGTCGTGAAAAACTTGATTATATTGATTATGACAGCGCCAATTAATAAACTGCGGCAAGTTTGCAAGAGAAATTTGAGTGTTGTATCTTAAAAAAATCTTTGACCGGCTTGTTAAAATGAAAAAAATAGTACCGTTAATTTTAGTTGTCCTACTACCCTTTGCGGCCTTTAGCCAGCAGGCTTACAAGCTCGACTTAAACCATATAGCAACCATCAGTTTTCCGGATACACCCCGGCTCGAACTAAGTTCAGGCCAAAGGGTTTATACCCTTACACACGGCGACAGCTTGTATATTGCCTGTGCTACCCCTATCAACCGTTTTTTAGGCCTTTTTGGCAGTGCGCTCAACAACAGTTTTTACACCGGCGTAATAAAAGGCACTTTAAAGCAATCGCACGGAAAACTCCTTTATCGAAGAAGTATACAAATGAATAACATCAATGGGGTCGAGTTTGCGTATAAAGCCGTTTTCGACTCTGTTAATTATTATTGTTATCACCAGGCGTTTAATGTAAAGAGTACATTAGTATTTTATGGCTACTGGTCGCGCGATTCATTACAAAATGATGATAAAAAAATGCGGGCCTTTTTTGGCAGCTTTAAGTTAACCGACAGCCAGCCGGCCGGCCCCCGCACCAGCGTGGCTTATAAAATGGGGTTTGCTTTGGGCATAATTTTAATTGTCGGTGTCATTATCCTTGTGGGGATAGGTATAGTATTTCTTATCAGGAGATTAACGAAATCGTAATTCATTTCAGGCATTGATCAGGTCGAAACTATTTTGGTTAGGTGCAATTTTACTGGCAATCATCCCATTGCTGGTGCTGGATATTCCCCGGCATTATATCGATTGGAGAAGAGATGTTCGCGACGAACGATTCTATATCAGCAAAAACACTTACAACTATACGGCCCAACAAAAAAAGGAAATAGCGGACGAAGTGCAAAAAAGCGACCGGGAATTGAAAGCATTGATGTACACCAAAGGACTTGCCTCCCTGTTATTGTTTGTGGCCGGCGTTTATTTCATGCTGAAGTATTTCAAAATTGAAAATAGCTCATGGTGGAAGGCGTTAACCACCTGCCTGTTGCTGATGATATTGACTACCAGTGCAAAGTTGTTTTCGTGGACGACCTATGGCGGCAGCCGGGATATCAAACTTTTGCAGCTTTCACCAACCAATACTTCGCTAAGCGATATCCATAACGAAAACTTTAAAGGCAAAGTAGTTTATGTCGATTTTTGGGGCACCACCTGTGCACCCTGTCTCGAAGAATTTCGGAATTTCACCAAACCATTAAAGCAACACTATAAAAACCAGCCCGACTTAGCTTATTTGTATATTTGCGGCGGCACCAGGCTGATGTGGAAACAGCAGCTACAAAAATTCGATCTCGAAGGAAGCCACATTTTCCTCGATAAGACGGAATATGCAGCGCTATATCACCGATCTGTTAGCGGGGCAAAGGATACAATAGTTTCGATCCCCCGGTACCTAATCATTGATAAACAAGGCAAAATCGTTGATAAGGATGCGCCGCAGCCAAGTGATGTGGATTCGGTGGAGAAGCGGCTTGACAAGTATTTGGCGCTCAAATAACAGATAGATCATAAAAAAATCAGATAAATTAAACTCAAAGATGAGTAGTACACAACCAAAAGTAGGTATCATCATGGGCAGCAAGTCCGACCTGGGCGTAATGCAGGATGCGGCCGATGTTTTAAAAGAATTAGGCGTTGATTACGAGATCACCGTGGTATCCGCCCACCGCACACCCGACCGCATGTTTACCTATGCACGCTCGGCCGCAGAACGTGGTTTAAAAGTGATTATCGCCGGGGCAGGCGGTGCAGCGCATTTGCCGGGCATGGTGGCCTCATTAACGCATTTACCGGTTATCGGCGTCCCGGTCAAATCAAGCAACTCTATCGATGGATGGGACTCCATCCTGTCAATTCTTCAAATGCCAAATGGTATCCCGGTAGCCACCGTCGCCCTCAACGCGGCGAAAAACGCAGGCATACTGGCCGCGCAAATATTGTCGATAAGTGATGAGCAGATTACCAGGAATCTTATCGCTTATAAAGAAAATCTCAAAAAGAAAGTCGAAGAATCTGCCTCCGAAATGGAAAAATAGGGGCGTTTTCCTACTATGGTCTATGGACTAATTGAGTTCAGGATTTTCCGGAAAATTAGCAATATGCGCATAGCGCTGGCCAAGGCCGATCACTACTTCGCGCCAAAGGTTATCCTCGTTGCTGCTGAATATGGATTCGGGGTTTATTTTTTCGGCAACGATCCAGCTGTCTTCTCTTATTTCATCTTCCAGCTGGTCGGGCGTCCAGCCAGAATAGCCCGTGAAAAACCTGATCTCGTCAGCCTGCAGGCTGTAACTTTTCACCAATGCTTTAACGGCTTCAAAATCGCCGCCCCAATAAATGCCATTACCTATATCAATACCCTCGCTGATCTTTTCGGGGCAGCGGTGGATAAAATGAAGTGTGTTGCTTGCCACCGGGCCGCCGGTATAAACCGTAAAATCAGCGTAGGAAAGATCGGGCAACAGGTCGCCAAGCGCAAATTCACTGGCATGATTTATAATAAAGCCCATGGCCCCGACTTCGGAGTACTCCGTTAGTAAAATAACAGACCTTTTAAAGTTCGGGTCAAGCATAAATGGCTCCGAAATAAGGATGCGCCCGGTTGCCGGGCTTATTGAACTTAGCATGGACCAAAAATTTTTGTAATATAACAAGTTTTGTAAAAATATATTGTTTTCGTTTTATGAGAAAGATTTAACAGCCATGATTCTAAGTAAAAGTCTGTTATTCACATTAGATCAATACCATTCCCGAATATAGTCGTTTGATTCCCGACTGTTCGTTCCCGATTCTCATTTCATCATATATACGGCTTATTTAATTCGTAAGTTTGCAGCGAGATGAAGCAGGACAAATTACAGGATATGCGCAGGGAATACGCCTCGGCCGAATTATCAGAAAACACGGTAAAAGGGGACCCCATAAAACAATTCGGAATTTGGTTTGACGAGGCGCAGGAAGCACAGGTACCGGAGCAAAACGCCATGACCCTATCGACGGCGACTACCGATGGCCGTCCTTCGGCAAGGATAGTTTTGTTGAAAGGATATTCGGAGGCCGGTTTTGTTTTCTATACCAACTACCTTAGCAGGAAGGGAAAAGAGATTGGCAAAAACCCGATGGGCGCACTTACGTTTTTCTGGCCCTCGCTGGAGCGGCAGGTGCGCATTGAAGGGGTATTGGAAAAAGTAAGCAAGGAAGAATCGGAAAAGTATTTTCATTCGCGGCCTCATAACAGCCAGGTAGGCGCTGTTGTATCACCCCAAAGCCAGGAAATACCCGACAGGGCCTTTATTGAAAAAAAATGGGAAGAACTGGCAGCAGCCTATGAGGGAAAAGAAGTGCCGAAACCGTCATTTTGGGGAGGTTATATCCTGAAACCACGATTGATCGAGTTTTGGCAGGGCCGCCCCAGCCGCCTGCACGACCGGATACTTTATAAAAAGATCGACAATAAAAACTGGAAGAAAGTACGCCTGGCGCCATGAGCATTGAGGAAATTAAAAAAATACTGACCGATAAATTTGGCGATGACGCCATCGTTGGCGAAGAAACCGGCGGTTTGCAGCCTGCGCTGCAGATTGCCCCCGACCAAATTGCCAACGTGTGCCATGAATTGCGCGACAACCCTAAAACGTACTTCGATTTCCTCTCCTGCCTTACCGGTGTGGACTATGGCGTTGAAGCAGGCCGCTTTGGCGTGGTGTACCACCTGGCCTCAATCCCTTACCAAACCCAGCTGACACTAAAAGTGAGCAAAGAAAATAACCGGGATTTGAATGACCTACCGACATTCCCAAGTGTCACCTACGTTTACCGCACTGCCGATTGGCACGAACGTGAAGCTTTTGACCTGGTGGGTATTTTTTTCGACGGCCACCCCGACCTTCGCCGCATCCTGCTCCCTGATGATTGGGAGGGTTTTCCGCTTAGGAAAGATTATAAAACGGCTGAGTTTTATAAGGGTATAAAGATCGATTGAATGTCTCCTTTTAAATGTAAAAGTTGCATTTTTGTAGCGTAGCGCTACAGATGCTACACCCTGCTACAAACCGCTACACGACTGATAATTAGTGAATTAAGTGCTCACAAGATTCTGTCAGCGACACGATCTTGTCACCACTTTCTGCATTTAATTGCAAATTTAGAGTTTAATGCCCGGGGAAGGCAAAGCTACTAAACCGATAACTTTTCAGCTTCTCTTTTCGTATAAGCCACTCGATCAACGCCAAGTAAAATCATGGATATTATCAGAAGAGACAATATTTCCTACGAAGAATTCATAGAAGAGCATTACAAACCTGGCATACCGCTGGTGTTTACCAAAGCTGCCAAAGTTTGGAAAGCAAATGGTCTTTTTTCGCCTGATTGGTTCCGCGAAAATTATCCTGACCGTGAAATTGATGTAAGGGGTAAAGTTTATACCATGAAAGAGGTTATGGACCTGGTTGAAAACAGTACCGCTGAAAACCCGGCGCCCTACCCTATCATTTATAATATTCCGGAATCATTGCCTGAATTATTGCCGTTGATTGAACCCCTCGATTTGAACTATGCATCGCCAAACTGGTTAAAAAATAAAATGTTCCAGCTGGGTAAATGGGGCGGCGCGACTGAACTGTTTATTGGCGGTCCCGGCGGTAAATTCCCTTACCTGCACCTGGATTATTACCACCTTAATGCATGGATCACCCAATTGTACGGCGAAAAACGCTTCACAGTGTTCCCGCGCGGCCAGGAAGATTGTCTGTACCCTCGTCCCGATGATCCATGGCGCTCTGAATTAAATATTTTCGAGCCTGACTACGAAAGACATCCAAAATATAAGGATGCTACCCCGATAAACTTCGTTGTAGGCCCTGGCGAAACGCTGTTTATACCATTCGGTACCTGGCACTCAGCATACTCCCTCACCCCTACTATTTCGGTGGCTTTTGATACGCTGAACAGCAAAAACCACAAGGAATTTATGAAAGATGTTTGGGTATTTAAAAAACGCCAGGGTACTGCCAAGGCCTTGGCGATGTACAGTTATGCCTGGATGGCCACACAAGGCAGTCGCATCGGCGAAAAAATGAAATACAAAAACTTCGCCCAATAAAACCCGGCGATCAAAAATATTCGAGCCTGCAGACATTATCTGCGGGCTTTTTTATTTGGATGATGTACATTTGAAATTCATAAAAATGACATCAGCAAACGGGGAATTGGAAACCACTCATCCAAAATACGACGAGGCATTAAATAAGTACTACCAAAAAATTGCCGCAGCGGCAACCGAGGATATGGTGCTTAATATGGGCCCGCAGCACCCTTCAACGCACGGTGTTTTAAGGCTGGAACTCATCACTGACGGTGAGATTGTTAAAGAAGTGATCCCACACATCGGCTACCTGCACCGCTGTTTCGAAAAACATGCCGAGTCGCTCACTTACCAGCAAACCATACCGTTTACCGACCGGATGGACTACCTGGCCTCCATGAACAACAGCCACGCTTTTGTGATGGGGGTTGAAAGGATGATGGGCATTGACAAAGACATCCCAAAACGCATCGAATACATCCGCGTGTTAGTTTGCGAGCTGAACCGCATCGCATCCCATTTGATCGCCATAGGTACTTATGGCATAGATATTGGCGCATTCACACCATTTTTGTGGTGTTTCCGCGATCGCGAGCACATTATGGGCATGCTGGAATGGGCTTCCGGCTCACGCATGTTATACAACTACATTTGGGTGGGCGGCCTTTTTTACGACCTGCCCGTCGGCTTCGAGGAACGCTGCAGCGAATTTGTGGAATATTTTAAGCCCAAACTGACCGAACTCAACGAACTGTTGACCGAAAACCAGGTATTTATTAACCGCACTGCAAATGTTGGCATATTGCCGATGGATGTAGCCATCAACTGCGGCTGCTCCGGTCCGATGCTGCGGGGCTCCGGTTTAAAATGGGACTTGCGGCGCATAGATAATTATTCAGTTTACCCGGAGCTTGAATTTGAAGTCCCCATCGGCAAAGGTGAAATGGGCGTCGTTGGTGATTGTTGGGACCGTTACAAGGTGAGGGTTGATGAGATAGTGCAATCGCTTCGGATCATTGAACAATGCCTTGAACGCCTGAAAAAACAGTTGAAACGCGCCCCCGACTTCGATCCCCGCGCGAAAATGCCCCGTAAAATTACCCCAAAAGCACAGGATTATTATGTCCGTTGCGAGGGTGCGCGAGGTGAACTGGGCTTTTACTTTATGGCCGACGGAAAATCCGAAGTACCCACACGCGTAAAAGCGCGCGCACCAAGTTTCAGCAACCTGTCCGTTTTGCCCGAACTGGCAAAAGGTGTGATGATCGCCGACCTGGTGGCCATCATCGGTTCCATAGATATAGTTTTGGGAGAAGTTGACCGATAAAAAAAGCGTCCCGGTTTTCACCGCGACGCTTCCATATATTTATTGTTATTTGGGGACTATTGTTTATAGAGGCTGATCATGAAAACATAGTTCTGCAGCTTTTTGATCTGCTGCGGGCGGCTCAAATTAGCCAAAACGTTTTTAGTATTCAGGTTGAGTGGCGCATTTAATGAATCAGCAGGTATACTCTGGATAGCTTTGATCACATAACTTGACTTAAGTGCAAAAGCAGCTCCTGAAAGGGTTGTTTGCTTTGAATCCACAATGCCGATGATATTACCTTTATTATCGATCAAGGGTCCGCCGCTATTCCCCGGGTTACAAAGGATCGACATTTGATAAGATGTCGAATCATCCTGGTAGCCTGAATTCGCTGTAACAAAACCGGGGCCCAAAACCATTGCGTCACGCGGATATCCGAGTGTGAATACACTTTCGCCAATATCAGTTTCAGCATTCTTAAAAGCATAGGGCAATATGCCTAAAGTTTTAAATGAGGTATCATTAATTTTCAAAACCGCGATGTCAATCTGCGGGTCTGTATAAACCACTTTAGCCCGGTATGATTTACCGTCGACACTTTGAACCAAGACCGTATCTGCATTTCCCACAACATGATAATCGGTTAAAATGCAACCATTTGATGAAATGGCAAAACCAGTTCCGCTTAGGTTTCCAGGATTTATATGCGCCGGCCTTCCTAATTTAGATATGACCTTTTCAATATTGTCCACCTTACGCCCCAGCAATTGCAAATCCCTATCGCGGTTAGTTAAATAGCCTGTGTAGAACAAAGTAACCAGCACTGAAAATATCGCTATCGAAGCCGCTACCGATATTTTTGAGTGATGGTTACGCCACAGCCTTACGATAAACGAAGGATGTATCTTCAATTCATCCTCCAGTGCCTCCACATCTATTTCATTATGAATTGCATCCAGCCGCTTTTCCAGTTCCAAACGCTCGCCGTATTGTTTTATCAGGTTGGTAAAATGCTTGTGCTCGCTCACTTTTTCATTGACTTCGGCATTTTCATTGCGCAAAATCTCAAACGCGGCGCGTTCCTGCCGGGTCATTTCACCGTTCAGGTAGCGCTCAATTTGTTCCAAAATTTCAATATCGCTCATCTCTTACTCCTTTTTATGTCTGCTGAAAAAACAATTTCTTCAATCGTTGAAGGCATTTATATTTCTGGGTTTTGGCATTATCCGCATTGGTATAGCCAAAATCCTCGCAGATCTCCTTCATCGACCTGTTATTGATGTAAAAATCCTCTATGATCGTTTTACAGGGTTCGCCCAATAATTTCAATGCGTCACCCATACGGTTAAACTGGATATCTCTTTCGTTATTTTTTTCGGTCTCGTCATCAACCGCCAAATACTCCTCAAAATCCTTTATATCGCCGCCGTAGCGGTTTAGCTGGCTTAACCTTTTTAACCAAAGCCTCCTGCAAACCGAATAAATATACGTCTTTAGTTTGCTGCTCAGCTCAAAATCACCATTTTTTACCTTATTGTAAAGAATAATGATCGCCTCCTGGTAA
>DASRTD010000289.1:0-7906 GCA_035656115.1 Mucilaginibacter sp. | reverse complement strand
TTATATTTATAATCCCGACTCCAATCGCTATGCTTCCTATTACCTGGAGAAATACCCCGTCCTTTACGAGCTCGACGCAGAGATCTATATGCCCTGGGTCACCAATCAGCTGATATTTCTTTCGGCGAACAATGCGGCGTTTCCGCCGATGATCGTTGTAGGCATAGAGACATTCAGCTATGACCGGACGATGGATATGACACCAACAAGTACTACATGGGGGCTCGACGGAAAACCGGGGACAGTGAGACAAGGCGGCGGCGCTGAGAAATTCCTGCAATTTGTAAGGGAAGAAGTAATGCCTTATGTGGAGCAGCATTATAAAACCGCAC
This sequence comes from Mucilaginibacter sp., assembly GCA_035656115.1. Lineage (GTDB taxonomy): Bacteria > Bacteroidota > Bacteroidia > Sphingobacteriales > Sphingobacteriaceae > Mucilaginibacter. The sequence goes on along the minus strand of DASRTD010000289.1, from coordinate 7,574 downwards.
CGTTTAAAATTTATTCCGGCCATTCGCTCGCAGGCTTAAACAGCGCTTATTGCCTGTTAAGCCACCCGGATATGTTCAGTGCCTATATCGCAATGAGTCCTTCGCTGGTATGGGACAATCTCTGGATGATGGATTATGCCGCGCAAAAATTGAACAGCAAAGGGTTGGAGAACAAATATCTTTTTATCAGTGACGCTGTAGAATTTCCTCTTTTTAACCAAACTGTAAGTCGTTTCGACCAGCTAATAAAGGAAAAGGGCCCGGCAGGCTTACACGAACTACATATAAATTACCCGCTTGAAAATCACGGCAGCCAGCCACCGAAAGCTTTTTTTGACGGGATCCGCTTTATTTACCCGGATTGGGGCATTGCGATTACCGACACAACGTTAGCGCTTGTTAAAGCGCATTACCGGCGCCTGTCGGAACGCTATGGGTATACCATTGACCCGCCGGCCACCTACCTGAACGACTGGGCTTATTCCCTGATGGGAGACTTCGGGAAGACTGACCCGGCCATTGAAATATTTCGGTACAATGTGGAGCAGCATCCAGGCAAATGGGAGTATTATGATAGCCTGGGTGACGGCTACGCGGCCAAAGGGGATAAACAACAGGCCATAAGCAGTTACCGGAAGGCCATTTCGCTGGACCCTAAGAATTCGGGAGAAACCCAAAATAAATTAAAAGCGCTTGAGTTGGGTAATAAATAGGCAGATGATGAACAAAGTAATTTACCTATTGGCATGGTTTGTCTTTGGCGCCGGACCGGCAGTTGCACAGCAACGACAACTCATCGACCGCGTAAATCTCGATACCAAGGTCGACCCCGGCGATGATTTTTACCAGTATGCCAATGGCGGCTGGATGGCGGCGCAGACGATTCCCCCCGGCGAACCCGGCTTGGCCGAATCGCGCGTGTTGCAACTTAATAATTTCAGGAAGGTGCGCCAGATCCTGGAGAACGCGACTATCGGGGAATTGAAGGGCCGGATGGCCAACCTTATTGGTAATTTTTACGCGAGCGCCATGGATACCGTCCGCATCGATCAATTGGGCTTATTGCCTGTAAAGGCAGAACTGCAGGCCATTCGCTTGGCCCGCAATAGCCAACAGCTGTTAAAAGAGGTCGCACGTGAACATACTGTCGGAGTACCCATGCTCTTTGAGTTTTATACGCGACAGGACCAGGGGAACAGCCGCCGGATGATCGCCTGCTTTGAGCAGGGCGGTCTTGTCTTCCAGGATCCATCCTATTATACCGGCACAGAGGCACGTTTCAGGACCGGATACCTGCAATATGTCCGGTCCTTGCTGGGTATCAGTCAGGCGGCAGCCCAAAAAGTCTGGCAACTGGAAACACAGTTGGCGGCGGCCTCCCAATCTCAGGAACAGCAGCGCGATGTTTCCGCCAACTACCATAAATATGCCGCTGCCAAACTACCGGGGGGATTCGATTGGCGGGAACTGATGGTCACCCTCCGGCTAAGAACCGATTCAGTGATGATTTTCCAGCCGAATTTTTTTAAAAAACTGGGGCAGCTACAACGTGCAGTCCCTTTAGCGGTTTGGCAGGATTACGTGTGCTTTCACCTGCTGGATAGCCGCGCTGCCTACCTGGATAAAACAATACGGGCTGCTGCATTCGACTTTCACGGGCGGCTCTTACAGGGCTTAACTGCCGGTCCGGAACGTTGGGAGGAAGTTTCCGGCCAGATCGATGACTTGCTGGGAGATGCGCTGGGCTATTGTTATATCAAAACCTGTTTTTCGCCGCTGGCCAAACTACGTATGGACAGCTTGTGCGGAAACATACGCAGCAGCTTTGCGGACCATGTCCGTCACTTAGACTGGATGAGCCCGGAAACTAAGCAGAAGGCCCTGCAGAAATTAGCTGCAATGCGCAATAAAATCGGGTACCCGGCCCACTGGGATAACTACCCGGAACTCAAACTCGCGCCTGGTGCCTACGCGCAGAATGCTATTGCCTGCCTGGGCTACCGTTACCGCAAGATGCTGCGGGAGTTACTGTTGCCGCCAGACCCCAGCCGTTGGGGTATGACGCCGCCGACAGTCAATGCCTACTATGACTTTTCCAAAAACGAGATCGTTTTCCCGGCGGGAATAGAGCAGTTCCCTTTTTTTGATCCCGAAGCGGACGATGCGTTCAATTACGGCGGCATCGGCGCGGTGATCGGTCATGAACTGACACATGGTTTTGACGACCAGGGCCGGAAATATGATTCGCGGGGTAACCTGCACCCCTGGTGGATGCCAGCTGACACGATAGCGTTTAACCGGTTGACCAATGAGATGATCAGGATTTATAGCAAATGCACCATCCTGGACTCCCTGCACGTTAACGGTAGGCTGACCCTCGGCGAAAATATAGCTGACTTTGGCGGCGTAGCGCTCGCCTGGGACGCCTTTACCCATACCCGCCAATACGGGGAAAATAAAAAAATAGACGGATTTACACCCGCCCAACGTTTCTTTCTTTCCTATGCACAGAGCCGCAGGCGCATCGTCAGGGAGAGTTACCTAAGGGAATTCATCAAAACCAATGACCATGCACCCTCGGATTTGCGCGTCAATATTCCGCTGGCTAACTTTAGACCGTTCTATGAAGCCTTTGGCTTGAAACCGGGGGACAAATTATTTAAACCGGCAGAACAACGCCTACAAATATGGTAAAACAATGATCAAGGTCAGTTTAGTTCAATTTGCTTGCGGCTTGAGGCATTCAAAACCGAACGGCCTTATGTTCGATTTTGTTACAACACCTGTTTCAAATATTGCATAATTTTCTATCTATCAATAGCTTATCCATTTGGAACAGCGATTGCGGAAGTTAATTACTTGAATACCCAGACTTCCCATATCACCCCTTATGACCTGGCTTGCCTGGGAACGATATTTATCGGGATAAGTTTTGCCCTGCAGTTAGGGTTCGCCAAAAGGGTCAACCGCGCCGCAAACCGGTTCCTTGCACTGGCCCTGGTCACTATCGTTTTGCAGATGGTTTGGGTGGTATGTATTAATACCCGGCTGACGACCGACTTTCCGCACTGGAGCTGGTTGCCGCTGCACTTTTCGCTGGCTACAGGTCCACTGATCTATTTGTATGTGCTTAAAATCACCCGGCCGGGATATAAATTCCCGTGGAAGGATTTGCTGCATTTCAGCCCCTTGCTTTTGGAATTGGGCGCGTTGGTATCAGAGGTTATGGAGAGTATTAGAACGGGTGCGGCTACTTACGATACGCAGCGCTTCCAGCAACTGAACCCGGTGTTGCAGCTGCTGGCGGTTATTTCGATCATCATGTATTTGAATTGGTCTTTTAGGCTGATAGAACGTTTTTATCAGCGGCTGAAATTTAATGGGAATGATCGGTACCGGTATGAATTGCGGTGGTTGCATCGCTTACTGACGGGTTTAGGCCTGTTATGGCTATTTTGGATAGCGTATACCGCCGTCGATTACTTTTATTACCATTATCCTTTAGGGCCATACGCTTACCATCCCTTGTATCTCGCTTTAGCGGTAATGATGATCTGGATTGCGGCCGTAGCTTTTTTAAGGCCGGAAATTGGCGTACCTGGCCGGGAGCCCTTACTTTCAAAGCCATCGCCTTCAGGGGCACTGAGGCAAAAAGGCATTTGGCTGAAGAAAGCTATGGAAGCCAGCCTGTTTTACGAGGATTCGGAGCTAAGCTTAACTTCGCTGGCTGAAGCGCTCGACATACATCCTCATGAATTATCCCGGATCATTAATGTCGCCCTCAAAAAGAACTTCAATGATTTCATTAATGAGTATCGCATCCGGGAGGTGACCCGGAAAATGCAGGACCCGGCTTATGACCGGTTAACGCTGCAGGGCATCGCGTTCGATGTGGGCTTCAATTCCAAATCCACCTTTAACCGCGTTTTCAGGGAAATGATTGGGAAAAGCCCCGCAGAATATAAAAACCATCTGAAAAAAGAGCGCCCATCTTATCATTTGAGACCTTATTCCCGTTCTGCTGCGGTAATTTCGTGTCACGAAGCCGCTCCGAAATGGCCTTCTGAAAAATTAAACCGCGGCTATATGTTTAGAAACTATTTAAAAATAGGCTGGCGTAACCTGGTAAGGAACAAGGCATACACATTAATAAATATTGGAGGACTCTCCGTTGGCATGGCCTGCACCATACTTATTTTATTATGGGTGCAGGATGAATTAAGCTATGATAAATTTAACAAAAGCGCGTCTCAAATATACCGGCTCACTGATGACGTAGCCGGCACGAAGGCTGCAGTAAGCCCGCTGCCGGTAGGGCCTGCGTTAAAACAACAGCTGCCGGCGATAAAGGATTTTACGAGGCTGGTTGCACTGCATTCAATAGTTACTGTAGGTGACAGGAAGTTTGATGAGAGAAATATTTATTATGCTGATCCAAACTTTTTGCAGGTGTTCGATTACCCACTTTTGCGGGGGCGAAAGGCCACCGTACTTTCGCGTCCGAACGGGATAGTGATCACAGCAGACATCTCGAAAAAGTATTTCGGGGATGAAAATGCCATAGGAAAAACCCTGTATATAGACGATGATATCAAGGGGCATAATTATATAGTAACAGGGGTGATGCAAAATATTCCGCATAACTCACATTTGCAATTTGATATGTTGTTACCGCTCACCGTTTATGAGCATTCAAGCAACTATAGTTACAATAATCCACAGGAGTGGGGTAATTATATAGTTTATACTTATCTGTTGCTCAAGGATGGTTTTGACGGGCCGCCGGGTGTTATTGGGTCGCTCGAAAGGCAAATAACAGCTATCCATACTGCCAATGACCCTACACATACCAAAACAACGTTTACTTTACAACCACTTGCCGATATTCATTTGCACTCAAATCTGTTGCTTGATGTGGCAGGGCAAGGCAGTAGCCAGTCAGTGAATATTTTTTCATTGGTAGCCTTGTTTATTTTGCTCATCGCCTGCGTTAACTTTACGAATTTGTCGACAGCAATTGCAGGCCAACGGGCAAAGGAAGTGGGGCTGCGAAAGACTGTCGGGGCGCTTCGCCCCCAGCTTATTATCCAGTTCCTGGGTGAGTCGTTACTGCTTGCGCTTGTATCGCTTACCATTGGCATCAGTATAGCGCGCCTGTTAATGCCCTTATTTAGTGACCTATCGGCAAAAAGTATTTCCGTCAACCTTTTCGACTTAAAGATCATGGGAGGCTTGCTGGCTATCGCTGTATTGGTGGGCCTGATATCGGGTAGTTACCCGGCATTCTTTCTATCGTCCTTTAAACCTGTGAAAGTTTTGAAAGGCATTCAGGTTTTAGACGGAAAACAATCTTTTTTAAGAAACGGGCTGGTGGTGCTTCAGTTTTCGATTTCAGTTATTTTGATGGTAAGCACGCTGGTTGTAAATAATCAGCTCAAATTCATCCGCAACAGGGACATGGGTTTCAACAAAGAAAACTTGCTTTATCTGCAGATGCCGCAAATTGGTGACCTGCTGCATAACTATGACGTTTTAAAAGCCACCCTCGGTGAGCATACGCGGATAGCCGATTACACTTTAGTGGAGTATTTGCCCACGGACTTGACGACCGGCACAACCGACGTAAAATGGGATGGCCAAGACCCGAATAAGCAAATAATTTTTCCGCAATTTGGCGCTGATGGAAATTTTATAAAAACTTTTGGGATTCATCTAGTCGCGGGCAGGTCGTTTGATGATAACAATAAGAGCGACGCGGCTAACTATATTTTGAATGAAACCGCTGTAAAAACGATGGGAATGAGCGTTTCGTCGGCTGTAGGAAAACAAATTACGGTGAATGGCAATAAAGGCGAAGTTATTGGTGTAGTTAAGGATTTTAATTTTAAGCCTGTTCAGCAGCTTATAGAACCGCTCATTTTGAGTTACACCAAACAGGGTGGATTTGTTGTTATCAGGACCAGGCCGGCTGATATGCAGCAAAATATAGCAAATTTAAAAGCTGTTTTTCAAAAGATCTACCCTTGCTATCCCTTCTCCTACGGTTTTGTAGATCAGGACCTTGACAGGTTATATTTGAGCGAACAGCGGATGGGTAAGCTTTTTAATATATTTTCAGTGGTTTCTATCATTGTTTCGTGCCTCGGTCTTTTTGGATTAGCAACTTTCGCTGCGCAAAAACGGATCAAAGAGATTGGCGTGCGCAGGGTGCTTGGCGCCAGTGCCACAGGTATAGCAGCCTTGCTGGCAAAAGACTTTGTAAAACTTGTCGCCATAGCTTTACTGGTTGCTTTCCCGTTGGCCTGGTGGGTAATGGGAAAATGGCTTGATAATTATGTATACCGCATTGATATCAGCTGGTGGATGTTTGCGCTGGCGGGCTTTTTGGCCTTACTGGTAGCATTGTTTACGGTAAGCTCGCAGGCAATAAAAGCTGCGCTGACGAAGCCGGCTAAGAGTTTGCGGAGCGAATAAGCTGCTTGTGTGTCGTTCCGTTCCACGTTGACCATCTAAAAAAAAGCATACAGAATAAGGTTAGCTTTATAATGATATTAACCCTCAAAAACCTAAAGTATATGATAAAGATCTCTGATATCGAAAAATGCTATCATACCGATGAGCTGGATGTCGTCGCATTAAACAAAATGTCCATCGAAGTTGATGATGGGGAATTTGTGGCGATCATGGGGCCATCAGGTTGCGGGAAATCGACCCTGTTGAATATCTTAGGGTTTCTTGACGATCCAGATAGGGGAAGCTATGTTTTCAACGGCGTTGAAGTAACCCATTTTAATGAACGGAAACGCGCAGACCTGCGTAAGCAAAATGTCGGCTTTTTATTCCAGAATTTTAATTTGATCGATGATCTGACGGTATTTGAAAATGTGGAACTTCCCATGATCTACACTGGTTTACCCACTTCCGTTCGGGCTAAAAAAGCCGAAGAGATACTGGACAGAATGCATATCGGGCAGCGCCACAAAACTTACCCGCAGCAATTGTCTGGCGGCGAGCAGCAACGTGTTGCATTAGCCCGTGCGGTAGTGAACAAGCCCAGGTTGATACTTGCCGATGAACCGACCGCAAATTTAGACCATGACAACGGCAAGAAAGTTATGGACTTGCTGAATGAATTAAATAAAGAGGGTGTCACCATTGTCATGGTTACCCATTCCGAAGATGATGCCAAATATAGCCACCGGGTTATCAGGTTACCTAATATTCCGATACCGGTAAAAAAATAGTAGTTTATCTCAGCTGGTTGGGTTCATCCCGTGCATCTTTATCTATTGTACGACGATGCGAGCCTAAGCGATATAACTTATCGATGTGGCTTTCGGACCAAAGGTATTTTGAAAGGGTTTTTAAAGAGTTGGCCGGTGTAAATCCACTTTACTCCAAGAAAATAATTAAAGACAGATAATCCGGCGTGTTAATGCCATTCTATTTTCAATAGAAGCCGTCTAATAACTTTGTTTAAACCTGTATAAATTCGGGCAAGCGACAAATCAGGTTTAAAGAGGAACCGTTCAGCCCGTCTGCAGATCGTAAATTTAAAATTGATTAAATTTGAA
>DASRTD010000288.1:0-11443 GCA_035656115.1 Mucilaginibacter sp. | reverse complement strand
TCTCTTATAAATACAGTTATTCTCCCAACAAACAGCTCAATGATAACCAGTTTACCGACAGGTTTAACTACCCGTATTCGCTTGTTCCTGACTATAATCAATACAACGACGCTGGCAACAAGGACCATACCATACAGTTAGACTATGCAAGCCCGATGACCAAACAATGGTCAGTTGAGGCCGGCGCAAAAGCTATTTTGCGGAACAACTACAGCAATTATCACGTGGACGACCGCGACACCGTTTCGCAGCAGTATGTTACCAACAATGCACTTACCAATGATTTTAATTACCACCAGTATATTTATAGTGTTTATAACTCGTACCAGTTAAAGATGGATACATGGACAGGCAAAGCCGGTCTACGTTTGGAACACACCGCGATTAGCGCTGATTTTGCTTCTTCGGGTGTAAGCGTTGCGCCGAGCTACAATAATCTCATCCCGTCTATATCGCTTCAGCGCAGCTTTAAAAGCAGCAGCCTCAACTTTGGTTATACCCAACGTATCCAGCGGCCGGATATTTCGGAGCTCAATCCTTTTGTGGACCGCACCAACCCCACATTCATCAATACGGGCAATCCGTCGCTTCGGCCTGAGCTTGATAACACTTTCGAGCTAACCTACAGCAATTACACCAAAAACGCCGTTACCATCGGGCTTAGCTATGCTTTTTCCAACAACTCCATCCAAAACGTTTCAAACCTGGAGGTTGAGCAGGTGAACGGTAAAACGGACACGGTTACCAATACCACTTTTGAAAATTTAGGCACCAACAAAACCCTGGGACTGAACGTCAACACCAATATGAACCTGACCAAAGATTTTACCCTAAGCCTGAACGGTCAACTAAACCATGTATGGCTGAGCGGAACTTTTAACGACCAAATGTACCATAACGACGGGTTTACCGGCCGCGCCTTTGGCAACATCAGGTACAAGTTTAAGGATGGTTTTGCATTTAGTTTTAATGCCGGTTATTTCAGCGGGAATGTGACACTGCAGGGCCAAACGAGCACTTTTATCTTTAACCAATACCTCATTTCCAAAGATTTTTTCAATAAAAAGTTTACCCTGGTGCTGGTCGCCAACAATCCTTACGCCAAATTCAATACCTTCCGGTCGACCACCAATTCGGCTGACTTTTATCAAAATTCCATCAGCCAGAATTATTACCGTTCACTAGCGTTCAGGCTTAATTTCAGGTTTGGCAAGCTAAACAGCGATATCAAAAGGGAGCAGCATGGTATAAATAACGATGATACTAAAGGCGGTAATAAGGCGGGCGGGAATTCGGGAGGTTGATCTTTGTAGAGACGCAATATTTTGCGTCTTTGAACGGATGAACGCGTTTACCGATAAGTTTCTGGTCAATTGGGTCCGAGACGCAAAATATTTCGTCTCTACAGCCGTGGATTTTCTGGAAATGAATATAATTTCACGTTTTAGAGCGGGTTATTATAATTTAGCTGCATGAAAGTTTACGGCATACCCAACTGCGATACTGTCAAAAAAGCGCGCGACTGGTTCAAAAAAAACAATATCGATTACGAATTTCACGATTTTAAAAAAGAGGGTATCAGCCTTGAAAAGTTAAATGAATGGGACCGCAAGGCCGGCTATGAAAAGTTCCTGAACAAAAACAGCTCAACCTGGAAAGAGCTACCGCCTGAAGTAAGAGAGAATATTAAAACCAAACAAGACGCTTTCCCATTGATACAGGAAAAAACCAGCATGATCAAACGCCCGGTGATTGAAAAAGATGGGGTTTTGTTGTTTGGGTTTGATGAAGAAGCCTATAAGCAATTAGCGAATTAGTGATTTAGTGATTTAGTGAATTAATAAGGCGCATATTTCTTCGGAAAACCTCCAAATCAAATCACTAATTCGCTAAATCACTAATTCACAATTAAATCGCGTAACATTTATTTTACCTAACCACCCCTTAGTGTATTTTCCATTATACTTGCGGTAAATTATTCAAAACATATTAAAATGAAAATAAACGCTTTAGCCGGGGGGACACTGGCTTTACTCGCGGTTGTAAGTATGGCCCAGGCACAGCAACCTGCTACTGCCACTACTACTCCTGCTACTAACCAACCAACTACCAATTACGACTACCACGAAACTTTCGGGCCGTTATTTTATCAAAAAAACGGCAACGAATACCGCGCAGCCGATGGCGAACCCGGCCCTAAGTACTGGCAAAACCACGCCGACTATCAACTGGCCGCCACGCTGAACGACGAAACCAACGAAATTACAGGAACAGAGGTGCTCAGCTACACCAATAACAGCCCGCAAAAGCTCGATTATTTGTGGATGAACCTGGAGCAAAACCTGTTTAAGCAGGATTCGCGGGGGACGGCTATTGTGCCGCTGGTGGGTAATCCGCCGATGCCAGTTAGCCGCAATTGGGGCCGCGGGCAGATTTTTGATGCGGGTTACAAGATTAAATCCATCAAAATGATCGGCGAGAAAGGTGCGATGACCGATGTTAAATTCATCGTTTCGGACACCCGCATGCAGCTTTACCTGCCAAAGGATGTGATGCCCAATGGTGGCAAGGTGAAACTGAAGATCGAATATTCGTTCATTTCCCCTAACTACGGCTCCGACCGTATGGGCATCCAGGACACTAAGAATGGCAAAGTCTTTCAGGTGGCCCAATGGTACCCGCGGATGTGTGTATATGATGATGTTTACGGCTGGAACACCATCCCCTATACCGGCCCTGGCGAGTTCTATTTAGAATATGGGGATTTCGACCTGAAAATTACCGCGCCGGCAAAAGATATAGTAGTTGCATCCGGCCAGTTGCTTAACCCACAGGAGGTTTATACCCCCGTGCAAATAAAACGCTGGACAGAGGCCTCCAACAGCGAAAAGACCGTGATTATCCGTTCCGCAAGCGAAGTGACCGACCCAGCTTCACGTCCGGCAGGTAAAAAGGAACTGACCTGGCATTTCCAGATCAAAAATGCGCGTGATGCATCATGGGGTGCATCAGCTGCGTTTATTCTCGACGCTGCTAAACTCGATCTGCCAAGCGGACGCAAAGCGATGGCTATATCTGCTTACCCGGTTGAAAGCGATGGCAACGATGCTTATGGCCGTTCGACCGAATACGTTAAAAAATCCCTTGAGTTCAACTCAGGCAAATGGTTCGAATACCCCTACCCCAATGCTACTGTTGTTGCCGGCATTACCGGCGGTATGGAATATCCCGGCATCGTTTTTTGCGGTTATAAAGCCAAAGGCCGTTCGTTGTGGGGCGTAAACGATCATGAGTTCGGTCATACCTGGTTCCCGATGATCGTTGGGTCGAACGAGCGCCTATATGGCTGGATGGACGAAGGTTTTAATACTTTTATCAATACCCTGTCAACCGCAAACTTCAACAATGGCGAATACAAACCCACCCGCCCTAATGACATGCACCGCGCGGGGAAATTTTTTACCGCGCCGGGATTGGAGCCTATTTTAAGCCAGCCGGCTAATTTGAAAGAAAGGAATACCGGCACTTTATTGTATTCAAAACCAAGCGCAGGACTGGTAATGCTGCGCGAGCAGATTTTAGGGCCTGATCGATTTGACTTCGCCTTCAGGAAATATATCGCCGAATGGGCCTACAAACATCCTACCCCTGAAGATTTCTTCCGCACCATGGAAAACGCCGGTGGCGAAAACCTGCAATGGTTCTGGCGCGGATGGTTCCTGAATAACTGGCAGCTGGATGTGGCCGTGAGGGATGTAAAATATGTTGATGATAAAGATTTCAGCAAAGGCGCTATTATCACCATCGATAACCTGCAAAAAATGGCGATGCCGGTGATCCTTGAGATCAAAACCGTTAGCGGTAAAACCGACAGGGTAAAATTGCCGGTTGAGATTTGGGAGCGCAACAGCAGTTGGAGCTTTAAATACCCGTCGACAGAAGAAATACAATCCGTTACCTACGATCCGGATAATGTTTTCCCGGACATTAACCCGGATAATAACGTTTGGAAGAAACAGTAATTAGAGATCAGAGACTGGAGACTAGAGATTAGCTGTATATCAAATTTAACCAATCTCTAGTCTCCATCCGCTGATCACTATCCTAAATGTAACAATTTCATCTAATCTCTGGCCATTAACCTCTAATGACTAAAAACAAACTTTTCTGCCGAAAAATAGGTTTAGATTTGTATAGTAATTCACCTTTTCTATGCAAAGCAAATACCTTTTTATACCACTTCTCATTTTAGCTTGCTTTTCGGCAAACGCCCAGGGGTATTTAATTTTAAAGGGGGCTGTTTATGAAAACGGCTCCAACAATAAAATACCGGATGTTTTTATCAGGGACAAAAACACAAAACAGCTAACCTTAACCGATAAGCAGGGGAATTTTCAAATTAAAACCGAACCTGGTCACATCCTGATATTCGATTGCCCCGGTTATGTTTCGGATACATTATATGTGGTGGATATGACGCAGAAAAAGATCATGCTGCAAACCCAAACCATAGCTTTACGCGAGGTTAGCATCAGTTCAACCCGCACCAACTTCGATCCGCATAAGGAATATCCGGAGATATACGAAAAAAGCAAAGTTTATGTGTTATCCCCCTCTACCTGGTTCAGCAAGGATGCCAAAGACGCCCGCCGGCTGAAAAAATATTTTGAGCACGAGCAGCAGGAACGCCGCATCGACCAGGTATTCAGCAGGGCCTACGTGGGCAGCATAGTGCCCCTTAAGGGCGAGGAACTGGAGAACTTTATGATGCTGTACCGGCCAACCTACGCTTTTGTCACCAGCAATAGTACCCAGTCAATGGCCATTTACATTAACGATTGTTATAAAAAGTACCGGGACCTCCCGCCTGAAAAACGCGCTCTTCCAAAACTGGATACCGTAAAGGCCAAATAATTTCGGGTTGATTTCGGCCATCGGTTTCAAAAAGTTAGCAGCTCAAAACAACGCACCCGCCTGGTTGTTGTAAAATAAAAACTACAGCTGCCATGAAAACAAAAGTAACAGGTTTATTATTGGTCATAGTAGTATTGCTTTTAGCAATGTTTGCCATAATAAACACAGGCTGTGCACCACCGCACCACCTGGCGCCGCCACCACATCCTCCTGTGCCTCCCGCGCCAAGCAGATAGGAAGAACGAGGCCCCTTTTAGTTCATGGGCCTTTTTTTTTTAAATGAAAAGCGGATAAACTTGTCATCGCAACAGCGCGACAAAACCAGACAAAAGGCTGGTGTTATTCTGTAAATTTATAATATAGTAATACGTGCCTGCAGGCAACGCCTTACCATGATCGGTGCCATCCCAGGCCTTTGGATACCCCACGCTGCTAAAGACAAGCTGTCCCCAACGGCTGTATATTGTCACGGTACACATCGGAAAGTACTGAAGTTGAGGAATATTCCAGGTATCATTAATACCATCGCCATTGGGCGTAAATGCATTAGGCACCGGGATTGTTGAACAATAATTTTCCCTGATCACAACAGTATCAGTAGTCGAGCAGCCCAAACTATCGGTAACGGTAACTGAATAAGTTCCTCCTTCAGTAACTTTATATACCGGGTTGGTGTTTCCATCCTGCCATTTATAGCTGCTAAATGCACCGGGGCTTAGCGTTGTGGAGTCGCCCGCGCAAATCGTTCGGTCCTTCCCGAGGTTCGGCTTTACGGCCACCGTGAGATTTACGGTAGTGATCAGGCTGTCGCATCCCCCGCTGCCTATCAATGTATCGATATAAACGCCGCTGGTGTTTACCTGTTTGCCCGAAGGAAGGGCGTAGTCACCCGTGCATATTGCGGCTGACAGGCTTTGAAATTTCGGTGGTACGAATTTTTCCTTGATAGCCATTAAAGTATTGGAAATGATACGGCAATTCACACTGCTGATGTTACCTTCATCGGCTACCAAAAGCCGGTAAAACCAAATCCCGGAAGCACTGGCGCCGATGCTGTAGCTTGACGCCGTAGCGCCGGGTATATCGGCCCATGTAAGATCGTCGGATGATATTTGCCATTGGTATGCATTTTTGGCGTAGCAACTGCCTACATTCGACGAAATTACAGCGTTTTGACTACAGGGAATTTTAACTGTATCGCCCGCGAAGCCCTTAACGCTGATTTGGGCCGGCGGGCCGGCTGGTCCAAAGGTAATATCGTCGATGGCAAAGTGCTTCCCGCCATGGAGTTGCGGGGTTCTCGTCCAGTCATTATCCAGGTGGATAATAATGGTTGATGTCCCTGCAGGGAGCGGAAAATCAAAAGTATATTTATTCCATTGCGCATTAGGATTAGTTACCGGGAGGTCATTTGTACTGTGACCTGCATAAAAAGTACCATCTGCATATTCGATGATGAAATACACATTCGGAAGAACAAGACCGGTAGTCGCATCCAGGTTTGCTATCCAGGCCGAAATTTCGTAAGTCGATCCTGCGCAAAGACCGGTAACAGTCCTGGTATAAAATGTAACCGGCGAGTAATCAGCGCTTACCATCATAAAATAGCCTCCCGGGTCACCCGTGTGATCGGTAAGCGTATGCAACCCAATGCAGCCTGATGTATAGTTTACAATTGCGTATTGGTTGGAATCCGGACATCCGGTTACCGAATGTATATAATTTGTCACTCCGGGCGGCAGCGGTGGCGCGTAAGTTGCGGTGCCTGCCCCAAATGTTTCTTTGAAAATTGGTACGCCCAACCCTTCAGTACATTGCGAAAATCCTTGTGTCGGCGCCAACCAAAAGCACAACGAAATAAGAATTGATTTTAATAAACGGCCGCCGAATGTCTTCAAGTCTGTTTCAAGCTACTGGTTGAGTATGTCCGGGTAAACTAAAAAAACTAATCATCCCTGGCTGAGTTTACAGTACATCTTTCCACGTACTGCTATCCTTCAGCATCACCTCGCGCAGGAGCCTGATCTGCGGCATGCCGTGGTTAAGCACTTCGTCATGAAATTTTTTGAGTGAAAAGTTTGCGCCTTCCTGTTTTTCATAATCGCCGCGCAGCTTCATAAACTCCAGCTTGCCAACGGTATAAAACAGGTAGCCGGGATCAAAAGTGCCGCGCAGCGCTTCCTGGTAGGATGGTTTTTCGCCCTGGTACCAATTATTCATAAAAAATTTGGTGGCATCGTCAAGTTTCATACCCTGGCAATGGGTTTTTATGGAAACGCACAGGCGGCACAAGCGCAAAAGGGCATCGCCGGTTTGGGCCAGGCGGTATTTGGCAGCCAAAACAGTGTCACCATTGTGACCATAGCCAACATCGGCCATCATTTGCTCGCAGTAATGCGCCCATCCTTCGATATACGCATAGCTGCCAAAAATCTTCTCAATGCGAGTTGCCGATGATGCATTCAAATGCAAAAACTGGGTATAGTGACCGGGATAAGCCTCGTGTATAGTCACGTTATCGGTAGTATAATAGTCAAACTGGCGCAGCCAGTCTTCCTTTTGCTGCGGCGTCCATTTGGCATCAACAGGTGTTACATAGTAAAAAGCCTCAGTTGCTTTCATTTCAAACGGACCAGGGTCGTCATTTGAAGCTGTGCTGGTCGCCCTGGCATATTGCGGGGTTTCGGTTACCACCAGGTTGACTTTTGCCGGCATGGACACAATGCTTTTATCGACCAAAAACCTGCGGATCGCTTCCACATTTTTGCGTACCTCCGGTATCAGGTTTTCTGCTGCCGGGTGGTCTTTTTGCAGGTCGTGGTAAACGTCGACCGGTTTTTTATTGGGGTTGATGGTTTTGGCGGCGGCGTTAAAGACGGCTTGTTGTTTTTTTAATTCCGCAAGGCCTATTTCGAGCACTTTCTCAGGCGACAGCGTGATCCCTTCACTATAAAGCAGCATCTTTTTGTAGCTCGCCTCACCTATTGCATATTTAGTGTTGGCCTTTGGCAGTTTTACTTTTTGCAGCCAGGTTGCGTAGGCATTTGCCGAGGCTATCGCGGTTTGATTGGCCGCGTTAAAAGCCTTCATCAGGCTGTCATTCTTTACGTCTTTCAGCGCTACCTTCATATCGCCGCCCCAAAATTCCGCCGAGCCCTGTGCTATTTGTATGGCTGTTTCAATATAGGGCTTAGGCAGGCTATCCGCCAAATTCAATTTTGCTGCCGCGAAAACTTGCGGGATCTTCTTTTCAATTGCAATGATCGATTTTACCCGGTCCTCCAGCGGCGCGAAATCTCTTTTAATATAGATGCTCAGGTCAATCGCACCTGCATAGGTCATCGGATTTTTGTTATAAACCCCAAGGTCTTCAAAACTGAATATCTCATTCTTTATCGCCGAGCGCAAAATGCGATAGTCGTAAAACATTTTGGGGCTTAACAATGTGCTGTCCATACCGGCCAGTTGCTGGTCGAAACTTTTGAGCCGCCCCAACTCCTTCCCCATCGATTCTTTACTCAAATCAGTTACTTTGCCATCATACTGGTGATAACCCAACGCTACACCGTTAGCCGGTCGCCAGGCCAGGTAGCCGTCAATATAACTATCTGCTAATTTTTGGAATATGGCATCGCCGGAGGCGGCTACTTGTACAGGTTTTTTTTGATTGCAGCTAAAAAGCACTATCGCCGGTAGCATTAAAAAGGCCAATCTTTTCATAACACAGGATGTTGGTTGAACCGAAATTACTATTTTATTTTCATTTAGGTTATCATGTCATTTGCCCACATAGAGAATAGTCTCTGAATTTATCGCACTCCCAAAAGCCGACCCGGTTCAAACCGGTGGCGTTCAGGTGTTCACGCGAGTCGAGAAATGAACACTTTGAACATTTTGAACACTATTATGTTAAGTAGAAATCTGTATTAATTATTTGGCAATAAGCTATTTATGCATTTCAACAAAAAAAACGCATCCCGCAGTTCACAAAAAGGCGTTCACTTTTTTTTCAAAAAATGAACGCCAATTGAACACCTTTTTTGCTGTTTATCCCCGGAAAAGATTGACACTTGGTAAATATTCCTGAGATGAGTTTATACTTTTTTACCAGAATCGCAGCTGCCCTTTTGCCACCGAAGCTGAAGAGAGGGCGTTCGGGCGCAGCAAAGACCGGGTTAGTCAACCCGGCGGACATTTCTGCCAATGCAACCCGTTTTCATCTTCTCAAAGCTATTCAATTCCGCATCGGGCATGCCACAAAACACCCACAAAACGCCTTCGAAACCACTGCAAACGACATCGGAAATTATTACAGGAGGCCAAAAAACGTTCATTTTTGAACACCAAAATGAACGCCATACGGCCACCTCCGGCGGGCGCCCTCTGTTTTTTAGCCCTGAATAAAACCCGGGTTGACTTCGGCCCAGCGCGACCGAAATTCTTTCAATTTCCTGTTAAATGAATTTTTTTTCATTTAATCCTTTTCAAACGGCAACTATCCAATAGTAAACTGACGTATAAATGACAAATTGATTTAAACTCTTGAGGTCATGAAAAAGAAAGCTGTAATTTTTGCGCTGGTTATTGCCGCGTTTGTTTCGGTAACATCGGGTTGTGCCAGCAGCCATGTTTACTACGCCGCATACCATCATACCGCCTGGAGAGGTTATTGATAATCGCCCCGTAACCATTTATTCAGCCTGCCTGGTCAAATAAGCAGCGGGTATCGGGTTGTCTTTCCGTTCCGCATCAAAAAACCAGCCCAATATCCAAAACCGGGCGCCATCGTAAAATAATTCGATGCTGTTGATACCTCGCTCCACCATCGGACCGGTTTTAGTGTGCCGGGTCTCATAAGTGCTCCATACATGGTAGATGGCGCCAAATTTTTGAACTTTGCGCGATATTTCTCTTTCATAAAAACCACTGGCTGCTAAGTCACCGTCCGTAAGCCCGTGAAATTCTTTTAAGCTCACATATTTAAAGCTCATTTTCCCGTTTTTTCCCTTCACGGCCCAGCCCACCTGTACATTGCCAAAATGCAGCAGGCTGTCCCGGTCATAGCTCGGCTTTTCACCTTTCTTTACCGTTACCACATCATAATAAGCTTTCATGATGCCGTCGAGGCTGCTTACATTGTCGCCAAATTTGGTTTTAACCTGGGCGTGGCAATTATCATCAATGGATAAACTCAAAATAATGGCAAATAACAGGATCAATCTTTTCATATGGTTTAAATGTGACCTGCCAAATATGCTGAATAAATCACTTTTATTTACGATGTCATGACGCATTAATTAGCGGCGGATTAATCCTTTTCAATTTAAATCCATCCAATATACAAACAACGCCATTAAGGGTTGTCACTAAAACTAAAAGCCATGAAAAGGAAAGTAATTGCATTCGCACTCATTATAGCAGCATTTGTAACCGTAACTTCAGGATGTTATGTTGAAGGAGGTTACGGTTATCGTTACCATCATTATCATCACTGGGATCATGACAGGTATTAATTACAACGGTATAATTTGTTTTAGTTTGGTTTAGTGTGTGAAGGATGGAGCCCCGGTTAGCCGGGGCTTCTTGTTTTGCAAAGTTTTTGTATTTTTATTTCATGACAGCGCCGTCTACACTTTATTAGCATGAAACGTTTATTCCTTACCTCTTTACTTTCCTTCATGTTGTTAAATGCTTTTGCGCAGCGGGGTTTGGGGATCGACACCGCATTAAAATTTAACAAACGTTTTACCCAATGCGAACGTAAATGGGCGGTATTGCAGTCAAAGGGCGCCGCAGAAAGTTACCTATACGGCATGATCTATCTCGACGCGCAGGCCGGTTTTACTTTCGACGTAAAGGGCAAGTTCAAAATTGATGAGGATGGCCGCTATATTGCCGATTCGTCCTTTTTAACTAACACGTCAATGAAATTGCGGCTTACCCGAAACTCAGCCCGCGTAGCCCTGCTACCGCCAGCACATTTCGCCGAACTGCACATCAACCCGCAGCCTGGCTGGCTTAAAAATTATTACAGCTACACCGATACCTTAGCGCACAACTTTCGCTGGGGTTTTATGTATAACGACCTCGATCAATGCGATACCGCCCTGGTTTACCTGAACAAGGTTTATGCCGTGCAGCCACATTACAAGGGGCTGGAGTTTGAGCTGATATTTGCCCATAACACATTAGGCCATTATGATGCCGCTATCACGATCATCAAGGCCGCGCTGGAGGCCGACGCCATGAATGTGCTGTTTTACCGCGAGCTTGGCTATGCCTACATGAAGCAGAGAAGTTTTGATAGGGCCATCTCCACCTATAAAACAGGCATCAATTTGTGTACTGCCGCCAGCCAACAGGAAACCAGGGCCGATATGGCCATTAATTTGGCCGAAGTGTATAAATCGTCCGGCAGCGACGATCAATTCAAAGTCTGGGGTAAACTGGCCAAATCATGGGCTAAACCCGAAACTGATCTGTATAATTTTATTGTTAGCCAGGGGTTTTGAAAAAACCACGGTTGGTA
>DASRTD010000287.1:0-15770 GCA_035656115.1 Mucilaginibacter sp. | reverse complement strand
TCACGTTGCCAGAAAAACAGTCGGCTAAATACAAGCAGGTTCATGAAGATATCGCGTCGCTGCTTGAAGGCGAACAGCGTTTCCTTAAAATTGCTATTTTAGCGGAGTTACTAAAGGAAGAACTCGGAAAAGATGGAAAATAAAACAGTCAGACATGTATTGGGGTTATCGGGAGGGAAGGACAGTGCTGCGCTGGCGATCTATATGCAATCGCTGTATCCTTCCATGGTTATTGAGTATTATACGTGTGATACTGGCAAAGAGCTCGATGAGACTTACCAACTTATCCGCAACCTGGAATCCAAGCTCGGCGTAACAATACATAAATTATATGCGCCGACGGCGGACAAGGATAATCCATTTGATTATTACCATAGGTTATACGGTGGGTTCCTGCCTTCTTCCAATGCCCGCTGGTGTACACAAAAATTAAAGATCGAGCCCTTTGAGGCCTACATCGGCACAACGCCCGTGATATCTTATGTGGGTATCCGCGGCGATGAGGACCGCGAAGGCTATATTTCAACCAAACCCAATGTCCAGTCGATCTTTCCATTCCGAAAAAATATCTGGAGCGAAGAGGTCTTGACCAAGGCGCTGGCTAACGACAATATTTCCCGACTGGGCAAACTCTATAAAGAGTTTCTGCCGCAGAGTTTATACCAGCGTGCGGCTGACATCGTTGCGACACCCTTGTCCATGAGTTTTAATCAGCAACTCAAAGTAAAGAATTTGCTGGATCTGGGCGTAAAGGAGTTTAACCACGCCGTATTTGAATTGCTTAAAGATACCACGCTTCCTGTTGCTCATCTGACAGATTTCCAGCTGTTGGATAATGAAGATATCCTTGTCCGGGACGATATCTTCCGGATACTGAAGGAAAGCGGCGTCGGTGTGCCGCAGTATTATGAGGAGATTCCTTATGAAGTAGACGGAAAGCAAGGGATATATAACCGAAGCCGTTCCGGCTGTTTTTTCTGTTTCTTTCAGCAAAAGATCGAATGGGTATGGCTTTACGAGCAGAACCCAACCAAATTCTTTTTAGCCATGGAATATGAAAAAGATGGCTATACCTGGAATCAAAACGAACGATTGGAAGAACTGATCAATCCGGATCGGATCAAGCAGATCAAAGCAGAATTTTTAACCAAGCAAACCTTAGCCAAGCAGCGCCATCAATCCGGAAAACTCATCGATATTCTCGATGCAGAGGAAGAAGGATGTGCTGCGTGCTTTGTTTAATTCAACGTTAACCAATGCCCTACGACCTAGATTTTGTAGAAATGGCCGATTTGAAATTTCACGTAAAAAAATTCTTTTTGCGCTCGAAGTCCTGGGAAGACCATGCTAATCAAATTCCATTCCGTTTAAACTGGAATTCTGTAAAATTCGAAAACGCGAACCAGGCCGCAGTACCTCGTCGGAAGGGTGTTTATGCGTTTTCCGTGAAACCAGAATACGCCGGGCTGTTTGAGACAAACTATCTTTTTTATATTGGGAAAACGAACCGTACCTTGAGGAGCAGATTTGGCGAGTATATCGACGACAGTCAAGGCAAAAATAAACCCAGGCAAAAGGTATTTACCATGTTAAAAATGTTTGACGGCTATCTGCACTTTAATTTTGCCCCTCTTGTAAATACAAGCCAGGTCGATCTCGCCGAAGATCAACTTATTAATACCTTTATGCCTCATGTAAATGTGGTCGCCGCTATTGCCAAGATTAAACCTGAATACCAATATCTTTATGAGTAACATTAAGAAAATTGATTTACCGTGCCTGCGTGGAAAGATGGGGGATTGGTTTTACTATGTTACGGTGCTAAAATTTAGTGAAGTCGCCCGGCGTGTGAAATTACCAAAGGAGATCAATGCTAAATACGATGACAAAAATCTGAAATTGAGCGAATGGATTCAGCGGGAAATAGATGATAGTCGAATTGATCCAATTGTAAATTATTTAAAAACAGAGCAACGTTTTTTCAACAGTCTTATTTTAGGCATTTACGACGGCAAACCATCCTGGCACGATATCGAATTTCAACTATCCGATTTCGCGGCTCAGGAAGAGGAAATAGACTATTTTTCCAGAACCTTTGGTATCCTGAGTCTGACGGGTGCTGAATCCATTTTTGCAATCGATGGACAGCATCGCGCTGTGGCGATCAGGAAGGCCGTGTCCAATGACAAGTCGCTATTGAATGATGAAATCGCGGCTATTTTTGTCGCCCACAAAGCCACCGTGGAAGGTAACATGCGCACAAGAAGGCTTTTCTCTACGCTAAACCGCTATGCTAAACCTGTCAGCCAAGCGGAAACTATAGCTTTGAGTGAAGATGATAATAGTGCGATCATCACGCGGAGGATGGTGGACAACTTCCCGTTATTTAAAACCAGAATTTTAACTACTAAAAACCGGGCGATTAACCCGGAAAACGTTACGGATTTTACAAATATTATGGTATTGTACGATATGGTCCGCTGGTATCTGACAAACACCCCTATTTTCGGGTTTAAACTATCCGGAAAGCCTGCGAGGGCGTATAGTGAAACCCGTGAACCGGAGAACATTCTATTAGCAGACCAAAAAGTTTTCGAAGAACTTGTATTGCGGTGTGTTGATGAAATTGGGAGTCTTAAGACGTTCTTTGACGGTAAAGCCATTAATAGAAAGCTTCGTACAACGAGTCTTTTGTTCCGTCCGGTCGGCCAGAATGTCTTTATATCTGTATTAAAAATTGCTAAAGAGCAAAAAAAGCTTTCAGAGGGAATTCAATATTTCGGCAAAGGTAACTTTAGTCTGAGTAACCGTCTGTGGGCCAAGGTTTTTTTTGACGCTAATACAAGTACTATTATCCCTGACAAATCCAGACAAAGATTTGCCACATTGTTGATCGTTGAACATTTGGGCGTACCCGTAAAACGAACCGCCAAGGATAAGGAAATTCTTACGAAATTTCAGGCGCTGATCAAACACGTGGGCAATTGATCAGAGTTCAAGCTTGAGTTGATTTGGATCGACTGTAATATTCTGGTCGTCTTTGATTTCACTTCCGTCCGCTGCAAAAACACCTGAGTGTTTTCTTAAGTCATTAAGAACATCTTCGATTTCTTTAACAAAAGCCTCCGGAAAACTAACGCATTTGATTACAGGTAGCCAAAGTCGTCTTTGTTCAAGAAATTCCAGGTAGACCTCGTCGTTTTCACCTTCTTCGTCTTCCTGCATGTATCGATTTGTCAGCCATCCCGGACACATATCGCCATAATAATTACTCTGCATACTGCTCAAAATAATTTCGCAGGCATGCCCAACAATTGTATATAATTCGGTTGAAGTTCGTCCGGCGAGTGCCTTTTCCAGACGAGGAATTTCTTCTAATAACGCATAACGCGCTGCTCCCGCGATGCAAAGCGCCGAGCGTTTGGCGACTACAACATTATTGTCATAAAGAAGGTCTATAAACATTCCTAACTCAAAACTGGAGTCATCACCGTACCCGTCATAACTATAGACTTCCCGTTTTTCATAAAGTTTATAAACAAAGGATTCCTCAAATCCGAGATCTTCAATAGCATCATCCGAATGTATCAATATGCGCAGCCAGAACTTATAATCATCAAAGTTATTCTCTTTGTCGATTGACAGTATATATGAAAATACCAGTTCAGGGAGTTCCTCAGCGGCTTCATCATTGTCATTATTTAATAGTTGCCGAATATGGCCGGACAGCCATTGAAAATCCCTGCTACCATGAAAGATATATTGATTAAATATTGCGTCTGCCAATATTTTTTGCAGTGGTCTGTTAGTTTGGCTATCTGCATTAACAAGATCAAATAGTAGTGGAAGCTCTTCAGCATATTCAGGACAGCTCAAAAACCATCTAAGGGCGCTTCTGCCAGCTTCAGTTCTAACTGCGTCATTAATTTCCTGTAAGCGTTTTTTCTCTTCAAAACTTGTAATTCGGCTAAGCCAACCGCGATTTAGCGCGATGCTATAGTCCCGATCATGGGTATAATAAAAGTCAAATGCGGGAATCTGAAAACTATTCTCCGTTTGGAGCAGGATTGCGCTTTCTAACCAATTATTGAGATCGTTTCCAGAGAAAATGCCGGATGGCAGGTCTGTAACTGCGATTGGTGCATCTTTTGCAAAAACAATACTGCTTAACTGCCCGAGTCCCGCAAACAGGGCCTGTGTCGATATGTTACGTCGCCCGGCTTTTCGCACAAGGCTTTCGCGGATAAGGCTTGTCCGCGTAGCGAAATCAGGCACCGTTCCATTAGAATAGGCTTCAGCAGCCAAGCGGAGATAAAATGGATCCACAGGAAGATTGCTGTTCTCGCTAAATTTGACATGAAATAGGCTTTCATATAAATCTTTAGCCCGGTCAAGTTCCCAGCTATTGAACTTGCCGATTTGTACTAACCCGGTATTAGACGTATTATGAAGGGGTTCTGTCGCTAATTTTGCTATTTGAGGGTGGGAGACATCAATTTTCCGCGCGATATATTCTATATTATCAGCGCTGTCTTTTAACAATCGTGGAATGGATACAGAAGTTGTACTCAGAATAACCTGAATATTACTTTGGGCAAGCCGCGCACATTCGCTATTCAGTGAAACGGCATGGGAAATCATCTCGTTCCATCCATCAACAAAGATGAGCAGCCTTTTGCCGTCTTGTTCAAGCACTTTGCTCAAACGTCGTATTACCTGCGCATGTGTCAGACTCTCGTTGCATTGCCATTCAAAGTCATCTGCAATAGCATTCAGCAGACTCCCCTGCAATCCTACCGCAGGATAAATAAGGCATGGAATCCCACGAGAGAGATAATAGTCAACACTCGCACAAACGAAACAAGTTTTACCATGTTGTGGCGGCCCTACAATCAGAATGATTTCCCTTTTTTTTTCACCATCTATTTTATCATTTAATTGCTGTTGCGCAAGATGCCGTTCTGTGTAGAGTTGTGGAATATATTTTTTTCCGGAGTCGATGGTGTCCCCTTTCAAAAGATCCATCCGATAATTGACCTGGCCCTTACAAAAGGCAAGCAAATTTTCGTTGGACAGCCCAACAAGATACTGTAAGGCTTCGGTCCGTTCCGCAATGGCATCACCGTTAACCTTAAATCCGTTTTGGACAAAAGAGTGTTCTGGCGGGACAGTATTCCCGGAAAGCAAATCTCCAGTGATTGTGTCGTATATTTTTGTTTCAATCCCATTGCTCAGAATCGTAAAAGGCGCAATTCCTCCATGTGCCAGGCAACGACCGTATGAAATCGCCTGATCACGGTCGTCGTTTGTAAGAGCATGCGACGGCTTCTTAACTTCTATTATTAATAGGTTCTGACCAGCAGATGTCCGAACGAGGATATCAGTTCTCGAATTGAGGATTCGCTCGCCATGACCTAATTTCAATGGAATAGCGTATTCGATGTGTATATCTGCGTCCGAAATGCCACATCCTTTTAACCATTGAAAAATGATTTTTGATCTAATGTCTTCCTCGGTCATATCCCCGTCGTTATAATTTTGTAGCCGTAACTTTATTCATTGATCAACTGCAATAAGTCATTAGTTCCGAAATTAAGGATGAACTCAGAGTAGAAACTGGAAAAAAGGTCACGCAGGTAGGTTTCCAAATCAATTTCCTTATTATTTTCCCCCTCCTGTACGATGCCGTATTTACGGTTCTTTGTTATTGTGTATAAAAAGAGCGCATGAAAATAAACGGAGGAGATATACTTTTTATCAGCCACATCGAGTGCGCCTGCATCCCTATATTTTGACTTGAAGTTCTTGATAACCCGGCTATCCATATTGATGATTATTTTATCCAGGTTTCCGCCGCTTACCTGCGGAACCATCACTGTTGCATGGTCAATTTCGGAGTCGATCCCTTCGGAGACCTCTTCCCATGTCTGGAATCCATCTTTACGTTCCTTGTAAACCAAGACGAATGGTGGAAGGCCGACATTCTCGTTGTCTTCCTTTTCTACCTTTTGTGTTTCTTCCTTTTTTTGTTCCGGATCCGCAATTTTAATCAGTAGCAATTCTTCAAAATCTTCTCCGGCGCCCGTTAGCGTGACTTTTACTTCTATTTCGTCCCCGACACGAACTTCGTTTTTGGTTGACAGGTTCAGGCGGACGGTGCCATCATGCGGACTGGAAGACGTGATGTTAAATACTTCTCCAATCTCGGAGCCAGGTGCCGTTCCGCCGCCGCCGCGGGGTTCACCTCCTTTGTATTTGACTATACCAATTTTAAGTTCACCCGGTTCATCGATGCGATCAAAGTAATGATTCTCCACGTCTGTCTTAAATTGAATCGTTTTGTCCTGCCCCCTTGGAAGATTAATAGCCGGCACACCTTTGTCCGTTGATGATTTAATTTTAAAAAAGGACGGGAAACGTTTCGGCTGAAATGGTTCCTTCTCGACTTTATGGTGTGTTTCCTTTTTCTCATCTTTTGGTTTGGGCTTGTCCAATTTTTGTTCCAGCTTGAACGTCTGGTTTAACAGCTTCATTAGCTCGCTATCCATCGGCAGGCTTTTTGAAAATGCTTTTAGCATCTCACCCGTGTCTTTTGAATCCACGGAAATTGAGTCCTTGCGCCGTTTTTCAATTTCCGCCAGCCGGCTTTTGACCGCACCTAATTTGGAAGCCAGAAACTTTCGCAACTGCGATGTTTCGTCGCCTTCCTTCAGGCGGTCCCGTGAAGCCATAAACAGTTCCTTCCGGAAGTTATAGTTCATCTGCGTACAGTCAACATGGATCAGCAGGTGGCTTTTTAATAAGTTAAATTTTAAGGAACGGGTGATGAATTCGGAAGTAAAACTACCATGGACCTGCCCGTTCACCGCGAACATAACCGACATATTGTTCTTAAAAAATTCCCGCTGTATGCTCTCTTTTGTTTCTTTGATATTTTTGTCGTCTACCCGTGTATTGAAGACGTAGCAGGTGACTTTAAATTTCCCAAATGGCTCTTCCGTATAGTTTTCAGAAAAATAATCTTCTATATATTTATTATCCTCGAGTTCGAGCCTGCGTTTTAACCCATAAAGATCCCGCTCGCGGTTTCTGTCATCCGGGTACCGGTAATCCCTGTCGACCGTCAGGATGGGGAGTGCCGGTTCGAACAAATACTCGTTTATACTTTGATTAAGGTCACGTGAGATAACCGACCTGCTGCCGGATGGCAAATCATAAGAATAAAGTTTGATGACTGTACCAGTTTCGAATGGTGTTTCGTGCAAGTTTAAATTCAGCTGTTTTTCCAATCTGAATGAGGGTATTTGACCATCAACCTTCAGGTACTCATACCAGGTATTCTTTTTTCGACCCTCCTCGTCCCTGGACAGCGGGTGCTCACGAATCAAAGTGAAACCAAAATCGCCGGTTTTGTCGTATTTACGTGATGCTATTAACTGGTAGCCCTTCTTGCCGCAAAAAATGATTGCGCCCGTGCCGCCCATGTTATATTTCCCCTGCACAAAATGAATTTCGTTTTTATTTCCACGAAGCAGGGAAAGGAAAGAATGTTCAAAGTCGTGCGGGTGCTGACCTTCGCCGTTATCGTAAATCGTCAGCGATGGAGTTAGCTTCGGCCCATCGGCCAATATTTGTATTTGTTTTGCCTGTATTTTGCGATTTGTCGTTATATCCCAGTTTTTATAATCAGGAAAAAAACGCTCTTTTGCCTCATCCATAGTTTTCGGAGCCGCAGCGGATTTTGGATCAATTCCAGCCTCGTAGCATTTTTTCATGAGTGTTGCGTCAATCGAATTCGTGATCTTTTCGATCAATGCCGCAATTGGTGAAGCTTGTTGATTTTCAATTACGCCATAGTTGTTTTCATGACCACCTAACGGCTGCCAATTTTTTTGGTGGAAGATTTTGGGGTGTTCTGCTATAAAAACATCCAAATCGTCTTCAGAATGGATGGAAAATAATTTTTCAAATAATTGCTGAGAACTAAGTTGAGACTCCGGCATTATTGAATAAATGTTAAGGTTTACTGTTGTTTAATAAAAAGTAAATATATATTAAAAAATGCATTCAATTGTAAAAGTTAATAATGTGGAAAGATGACGCCGAAATTAATCACCTGGAACAATTGCAAGAAAGTAAATCGGCTAAAGAAGGTAGTGAAAAGACAGGTATCCCCGCTCCGCAAACTCTTCGATTAAACTGATGTGATTTGAAAATGTCCGCCCGATAAACCTGAATGGATCGGTAGTCAACCCACGTGTTTTCGAAAACCATGAGCATTCCCAACCTTATTTGTCAGCTAAAACAGGCTTAGCTGCACCATTGCAACACGCGCCTTTTCAATATCACGCAATGTGGCTAAAATGACGGGTTGCTTGTCGTTAGTTGTATCTGTACTGCCGATCTTTTGGGTCATCATTACCTTCAATTCATTCAAAGCAAAAGTCAGCGCACCCTGGCGGTTTTTGAATTGTTTACCATATACGGAAAGGCCATAGCCGCCGCCCGCCACGCCATAGCTGTAATGGAGTGCATAAGTCCAGGTATGATTTGCTCCGCGGCCAAGCGAAATGCTGCTGTAATTGCCATAGCGGCTGGTGTTGCCAAAGGTTATTTCTTCCTTATCCAAAAATTGAGGACGGATAAACCAGCCGTATTGGTCAAATGCGATTTCGGTAAAGCCAAATTCAAGGCCCTTGCGGTAGGCATAAAGGTTCATGGTAATGGCGTGAAATGAATCGCCGAAGGTGCGGAACCAATCTAATTGTACCTGGTCATCGCTGTCAATTGCTACGAGTAGTTCGTTAAAGATCGCCCTTTCATAGGGCATGAGATGGTGATCAGCCATGTAACTGGTGATCTGATTTTTGGATTGGAGATTTAATACCAGGTTTTCCATAACATTTATTTATTTTTTTGCTGCCGGTATCAAAGCCGGGCGGGCGGCTGTCAAGGGCCCCGGCGGGCAGGGGTTTATATACCCTTGACAGCGGCACGAGGGGCTTTACCTTTGCATGCAGAAAAAATAAAAGGGATGGGAAACCGGAAATCGCAATCTAAATCAATCACCGGACAGGGGTTGAATGCAAGGCCTGCCTGCGGGTACGTCCGAAGTAGCGATTGCAGCGGCAGCCTTTCGGAGAAAGCTACAGCGGAAAGCGTGGGCCCTGGCTATGCCGGGGCACTTCCCAAGAATTAAAATTGGCGCAGTTATTTAGGGATGCTTATCAGCACCCAATAGCCATAACTATTCGGAACTGATGGTTAGCCGGTGCCATCAGTAAACAAAAACTTTTAAATTTCCTTGCTTTTGTCCGCGTCTTTAACTACCTATGCATCAGCAATATGTAACCAATTCGACCTAAGTTCTTTGTCAATAATTTGTGGGAAAATCTAAAGGCTTCGTGATCCTGCTCTAGCCGTTGGGCTAAGCAGAATTAGCAGCCGTCAGGTCAATCGCATAATCCGTAAATCCTAAAACTTATCCTTATGTTCACAGATGATGAAAACCCAGAAGGCGGTGAATTTCACGAAGTAAACGGCCGCCGTTATTCCGTTGTAGGCAACAAGGTATATATTGATGGCTTGTTTGGCTGGCAGCTTGTTGATGATGAAGATGAACAAGCCTCCGCCGGTGACATACGCGACGTGAATGGCCACACCTATTCGCTGGTCGGCGATACGGTTTATTGTAAAAACTGGCTTGGCGGATGGGATGAAGTGACCGATATTGAGGAAAGGGCCGAGGCTGGCGACATACAGGAAGCGCGCGGGAGCACCTACTCAAGAGTTGGCAATACAATTTACCGAAAGGGCTTATTTGGCTGGGAGGAGGTTACCGATGAGGATGAAGAGGCCGATGCGGGCGACAAGCGGGAAGTCGGCAATACGGTTTACTCTATTGTTGGGGACACCGTTTACCGAAAAGATCTTTTCGGTTGGACAATTGTTGACGACGACGATGAATGCGCCGAGGCCGGCGACCATTATGTCCGCCATAACACGACCTATTCACGCGTTGGTGATGTGGTTTACAAAAAGGAGCTGTTTGGCTGGACCAAATTGACTGAAGAGGCGGATGACGAGGAAGAAGTGGAAAGTGAGACAGTAAGCTCATCATACACCAGGCAGGAGCATAACTACTCATCCCCGAGAGATACATCAAGAGATACCGATGATACGGGCGGGGCGTGGATAAAATGGCTGTTTTATATCGCACTTTTTTGCGGAGCAGTCTGGCTGGCTTTTGTTATCGTGTTGCCGTTAGTGCTGCTTAATGCGGCCTTAATACTTTTGATATGCGGCCTGATTTGGAAACAACACTCAAAAATTCTTTATGGCGCGGCACTTGCCGGTATTATTTACTTGCTGGCCGATCTATACTTCAAGGGGCTGAGCAATTCACTCATTGGGAGGGCTGTATTTTTTCAAGAGTTATTAGCGATTTGTGTTTATCTCAATATCGCTGCGTCTTTGATAGCAGCGTATCTGTTGTTTAGAACTCCGCCAAGTGCGCAGACAAGTGAATTTTCGAAAAGGAATTTAATCCTATTATCAATATTGGGTATTGCCGGTGTTGGACTAGTTCTCGTTAATATATTTGCTTTACAGGGGCAGCATCCCGCCAGTGCACAGGTAACACCGGTGTATAGTGCACCAGCACCCGTTACCACGGCTCCCGCCACCCCGCAACCAACGCCGGTGCAAGTTGTGAATACCACGGATTCGGCCAAAATGGACAGCGCAAAAGTAGGAACGGCTCCAGTCACCGCCAGCATACAGCTTGATACCAACCAAATCAAGGCTGATCTCATCGGTAAAATCGGCAACCTGCAATATAGCGATCAATTGTTTGACGTGAATCAAATTTTGTCGCTTGATATCCGTGACCGCGTAAATGATGCCAGCGGCATCACTTTCGAAGCCTATCTCACGCTGACCAAAAACCGAAACGGGCAGGTGGAAATGACCTACCAGTATAACAACGGCAGCCTTGCTCTTACAACGGCGAGGCTCCTTAAAATGCGAATGGATGTCATCGTCCCGGCAGATGATTGGGGACAGTTCCGTGCGCTTGTTGGCTTTAATATGCGTTTATTGGATGATAGCAGAATGTACTGGAAAGCATTTGACGCCGGGCAGGTTTATGAAAGCGGTGCAGATGTGGGGCCAGTCACATTGCCCAGTTCGAATCAATACCTGGTAAAATCAAGAGGTGATGGACCGTTGGTAGTAGCCCTAGAATTTACACCAGCGAACTGATACTTTATGGCCCTGATAGCTTGAAGGCACCGCAGAAGAGTGGCCTCCCATAATTTTTTGACGAGAAAGAAAAAATAGGGAAAATGTTTATTTGGTTAGAAGCTGGCGGTCGACCAGGATTTCCCTGAAGTCGACGTTTAGGGCTGCTGCCAGTTCAAATAGGGTGCTGATGGGGAAATCGAAGACACCGGCTTCCATGGTGTCGATGGTGGATTCATCGACTTTCGATAAGACTGAGAGCGCGGGGACGGACATGTTTTTTTCCGTTCTAATCCGCCTGAGGTTCCGGCCGGATTGTATAAAGGTTTCGCGGATACTTGCCATGTTAGCGGGATATGCGGGGGCGTTTTTTCTTAATGGGTTGCCGGGGCCCTGCGTTAAATAGTGGTTTTTGCGCAGGTTGGTTTTTGTCCCCGGCAATGCGGACCTCCAGTTTACGGTCGCCGAAATTATAACCGTCAAGCGCATTGATAGCCTGTTTGGCACCCTCGTCGTCGATTTGGATAAAGCCAAAGCCTTTGCTCTTTCCACCGATCTGATCCCTTGCAATGGTCAGCAGTTTAATGTCGCCATAAGGGGCGAAAAGTTGTGCCAATTCCATTTCATCCATTTCTCTTGGAAAGCCGACAACAAATAATTTGATCATGGGAGAATTATTGCTTTAGGGCAAATGTACGGTTAAGGATTTATCGCTTAAAATGGCTTTATGCATTTTATATTTTTGCTATTATTGTGGCTATTTAAAACAGGGGAATGAATCAGCCTATTTTACAAAAAGATCTTGGGGAACATTGGCGGACGGTTTATCCGGAGGTTATTGAACCCTATGAAGAGGAGTTTTGGGAAGCGGTAGACCTGATGGATCAGGCCCCAGCTAAAGCGGAGCGGATATTCAAAAAAATCATCCGTGCCTGCGGCAATGCGCATATTGATGCCCTATTGCACCTGGGTTTACTTTTTAATTCCCGGAATAAAGGTATTGAAGGTAATGCCCTGATCATCAAATCCCATCAAATCGCGAAACAGTCCCTTCCGGATGATTTTATAATCGGCTATGATCAAATCCTTTGGAGCCACATGGACAACCGCCCGTTGTTGCGGGTGTTCCAGGCTTATGGGGTGGAGCTATTTAAGGCAAAGGATTACGAAGGTGCCGAGCGCGCACTTGAATTTTTATTACGTGTTAACCCAACTGACAACCAGGGCATCCGTTACCTGCTGCTGGAATGTTTGCAGTGCCAGGAAAAACCGGAGAAAGTCCTTGAGCTGGAAATGGAATACGAAGGCGATCATTCTGCCGATTTTATGTACGGGAAAGTTTTGGCCTTATTACAACTGAACCAAATGGATGATGCGAAATCGCAACTGCTTATAGCAAAATCTGCATTTCCCCATGTAGCGGCAGAATTGGCTAAAACAAGCCATCAATTCCCGTTTGATGAATTTGAACATTCCTATATCCTTGAGGGTGTCTACCCTTTGGGCAGTCGGCGGGAAGCATATCATTACTGGTCAAAAACCCGGCAATACTGGGAAAAATATGATCAGCTTGATACACTCCTTGGCGTATAAATTTTTCCATCCATTGCAGGGCTCAGCGGCCCGCATCGTAGTCGGTTTTACGCACGATCACTTCAACCCCTAAATTATTGAGTTTCTTCTGTTCCAGGATATAATCCAGCAAGTCACCTTCGTATTCAAATACATCTTCGCCGCAGGGATAACCCTGCTTTTGCTTATCATAACGGATCGCTTTAAAATCTTCCATGTCCAGACTTACCATCGTTAAGGTACGATCCTGGTAACGGGCCTCTCCATAGATACCATTTGCCATTTCCTGAAACTTACTAACAAACCCGGCATCATAATGATCGGCTATCTCGATGAGCAGGTCCAGGTTCGGCACCCACCTTGTTTCAAATTGTATGCTGCGTTTATCCAACACAATGTCCAGCATATAACCATTTTCTGAAATAGCAAAATCGGGCAGATGAAATTCGTTAGCCGTAGCTTGTTTTTCTTGTATTTCAGCAAAAAGGCCACGGATCTGCTGTATTTTTTCAGCATCTGCAAGAAAAAATACACTATTGGAACACCAGTTCGGCATTAGGAGGAATTTCGGAAAAAGGGGTAAAACGAAGCCCCCTTACACTCGCTGTTCGGGGACTTCAACCTAAACCTTATCACAAACGCGGACATGATGCCCGCGTGAAGTGCAAATTTAAAAAAATGGCGGCGATTACCGCCGGCCGTTGCGCATAAAATCCTGAAACAGCCGTTCCCTCTCGCGCCTTTCGGCGCTGCGCCTGCTCCGGTATTTACAGTACCTGATAAAGGGCACCCATATCCCGAAGCCGATGGCATAAAGCAATAAGGGGTGCTTAGCGCCCAGCGCCGTTCCGAGACAGGCGATTGAAATAAAGGTGGTAAAAAGGAAAAAAACGACCGATTTCATTGAAAGTAATTTGTTTTTTAATTGCCAATGAGCTATCAGGTGTGGTGTTAATCTTTTTTGTAACACCTGATGGTTCACACATAAATATACTAAAAATATTAGCAAGAAACGCAAATTTTATGAAAATATTTTAATTAAGTTCAACGATCTGGTTATGCCCGCGCGTTTCCTTCACCCGGTCCCGCAATACATCCACCAGGTCGGAAGCCGGTATACCGCGCAGCCAAATGATGGGGTTAATGGGGTCAGTACTTTTCAGGCATAAATCCATCAGGCGAAAGAGCTGCAAGAATAAAGACTGTGTTTGAATATAGTCTTTCACACGAAAAAGCTCAACCTGGTCGGTACGCTTAAAGCAAATCCCCCTGCGGATGCGGATGATCTCCGGCGTGATCAGGTAGTAAATGGTCCGGGTATAAATGTAGCGGTATAAGCCAAAAGCCAAACAAAACAGGCTGAGCCAGATTAGCCCAGGCCACAGCCGCCAGGCGAGGAACAAAAAGCCCGCGCTGCAAACAAAAAAAGGAAAAACCTTAAAAAAGGCGAAAAGCGCCGCAGGCCGTAATTCGATCACCTGCGGCGTATATCCCGGTGCAATTTCCATAAATAAAGGGGTTTAAAAAGAAAGGCCGGCACCGGCCTCCAGTTGTTCAAAAAAAGTTTTGTAATTTTTAGGGGTGGAGATACGCACCCTGAAACGAAATCCGGACAATTTTTCCAACGCGTTCAGGGACAGGTTTTCCGGGCTGAAAATAAAGTTACGGCCGCGAAAAAGGATTTGAATTTTTTCTTCAGCCAGGTAAGCGATATGCATTTGCTGGCCGCGGATGCCCGCAGCCAGCTTGAGTGCAGTCAGCCTGCCCAATAAGTCTTTGCCGAAAACAAAATCAAAGTCTTTTCCAGTCAGGTTCTCCCGAAGCCAACGGATGTGCTGATGATGCAATGATGCCCCTGCTGAAAGAAAGAGTAAGCTTTCCGTATCAGGAAAGGCAAACCCATAATGGTTTAGCCAGGCGATACATTCCATTGCCGAGCCGCATACAATAGCCTGCCTTACTTGGGAAAAATTAAGATTGCCAGCCATCCAAAAGGTTGAAACAACGGGAACCCGGTGAAAACCGAAACCATAGTGCTCAAACTCATTAACGTAAGGAAAGCACAGGTCACCGGCCTCGTTACTAAAAAGATGGGACTCAAAATATTCCTGTACCTCCTGCCGCACACCCAGCCGGGTTAAATAAGGGTGCATCAGCGCGAATAACCCTGGTTAACTTCCTCACCCTTTTCCTCTGCAACCGGCCGCATAGTGGCACGGCCTTCCTGCTGCTTATAATTTTGGAAGGCTTCCTGATAATTTTTCCCGACGTTGTTTTCCTTGTTGGGGTCATGCTTTTGGCCCCATAGCGCGTGCATGGCTTTATACATTAAATAGGAGATACCGCCGTCAATCAATATGGAAGCAACCAAATGCAGTTTGTCAGAACGCATCCCCTGCTTTTCCTGCGCGGCGTATTGAATCGTAGTACCGTCTTCATCCACCTTAACTTCCTTGCCTTTGCGGAACTTTTCTTTTTGTTCGGCGGTTAGCGGAACGCCGTTGATTTCCTCGGGCGCTTCGATGTTTTCGGTATCGGAAACAATAAATTCGTTCGTGTCCCTGTCGAACTCAACCAATACCTCGCGCTCGTGGCCTTCGCCGTCGTAAACCTTTTTAAGGATGTTTACTGTATCGCCTTTTTTAAGCGCCTCCGCTTCATCGCGGGTGAGGTACTCGGAAGCCATCGGTTCGCTGCGTATCGGGTGCAGCAGCAAACCAACTGTGCCATCCTCTTTCCGTTCCAGCGAAAGCTTTGCGTCCAGCTGTTTGATCTTCATATCGTCCAGCACCAAGTCTTCGAACCGCATCATGTCGGTACGGCGTCCGGCAAGCAAGGTATCTAAATCGTCGTGGTCGAGCCGCAGGTTACGGCCCTCTGCCAGGCCGATCTGCTGCAGTTCCTCCATCGGGAGTTCCTGCAGCGAAAATATTTGTCTCATCATGATTACAATAAAT
>DASRTD010000286.1:0-9269 GCA_035656115.1 Mucilaginibacter sp. | reverse complement strand
TAGTTAAGTGTAATGCGATTTTGGTTATAAGGCAACTCTACTTTATGTAAACCATAAACTAATCGCGTGTTCACACTATCTGACCTGGAAGCAGGATCATTATAACTGATCTGTTCAATATGAACTGCAGGCGGATAACGGTTATCATCAAGGTCGCGCGGATTGAAAATAGCAAGGCCGTCATTTAAACCCATTACCATCGTCCCATTTACAACTGAAAGACTTTTGTTGCCCCAGGTTAATGACTTTCCAGGCAATATAATGTTAGAAAGGAATGTTTTTACGGCCATATTCCTGGGATCTAAGCGGTTTAAGCCGTCAAGGCAATTGATCCACAAAAAGCCCTTATTATCTTCGGCTATATCGGTTACAATTTTATTTAATAAACCATTCTCCTCGCTGATACGCCGGGTGTAGTGTCCGCTTATTCTGTTAAATTCTAATAAACCTTCCCCTTCAGTTCCAATCCAAAAGCGGCCTTGCCGGTCTTCATAAATTTTAACAATGCCGGTTATTTTAGTTTTTCCAAACCACAAATAGGATTTAAATTTCCCGGTATTTCGGTCAAAACTGTTTAAACCTCCTTTTTCCGTACCTATCCAGATAGTTCCCTGGCTGTCTTCATAGATTGTTAATACTTTTGCATCATCCAGCTTACCGGAGTTATCCGGCATACCATGGTTGTTGGTATAGGGATGCGCAGTAAACTGGTGATTTAAAGGATTAAACGTATAAATACCATGATCGGCCGTACCGAGCCAAATTGCACCCGTCCGATCTTGCATAATAGCAACTATAAAATGACCGCTTATCGCAGCAGTACTATAGGTTTGCCGCCTATGGGTTGCAGGTTCATATACCTGCAGGCCTTTGTTATTGCGAAAATAAATGGACCCATTTTTGCCGGCGGTTATGGCGTAAATTGTATCTTTTTTATTTACCCTGTAAATCGGGGTAAATAAACTGCTGCCCGGCTTCCATTTATAAATACCCAGGTCATCGCTAAGCCAAATATACCCGTCAGCCGTCCCGATAATTTGACGGGTAAAGTCACCCTCGCCGCTTTTGGATTCTGCAGATTTCTTAATATAACTTGTAAACGCACTTGTAAGGAAATTTATCTTATCTACCCCCTTGTCATTTATGGCAACCCAAAACACGCCTGAACGATCAATATACAGTTGATCCGCGCCATTTCCACTTAGGGCTGTGGGATTGTTCGGGTTTGCAACACATCGTTGAAACTGCTTAGTTTCTGGGTTGAAATTTATTACCCCCTTACCACATCTCAACCACAGAGCGCCATTTTTTGCTTCGGTTATGGTATAAATATGATTTTTATCGATTCCCTGAACTGTATCAGCCGGCAGATAATTTGTGAAAATTTCGGTTTTCCGATTAAAAAGCATCAACCCATTATCTGAAGCAAACCAGAGCCGGTGTTGTTTATCTTCATGAATATCACGTATGGTGTCATTAGCTGCCGTTAACGCGGGACTGCCGAAGTGACTGAAATCTTTGCAGGCTTTTGTGGATATGTCAAAGCGCTCTATTTTGTATCGTTTTGAAAGATGATCGCGCACCAGCATCCATAAAATTCCAGGCTCAGATGGCGCTTCGTAAATAGAATAAACACTCTTTTGTTTTGTCGTATCAGTGACCTGCAGGTAAGGGCGAAAGTTATCTTCCTTATTGTCGTATAGGTATAATCCATTTTTTGTACCCAGCCATATTTGATGTTCGGGGGTTATGGATTGAAAGATAGCATCATGCTCAGTTATGTCTAACCGATGTGCCCCACTCCGGGTTTTACCAAAATAATCGAATCTTTTATTTTTTTGATCAAATTTAACCAGGTCATATTTCCTGTCCCGGGGATTAAACACGCCGTCACTCTTAATATATCCCCATAAATTGCCTTTTATGTCAGCAAACAAAAACCATGGAAGAAAAAAGTAATCCCCCGGTTTTTGAAAGAACCGGAACAATGAAAAATTATCGGCAGAGCGGTTATACCTGTAAAGGCTGTTACCGATTGTAAACCAGGTGGTTTTGTTTTTATCGCACACCATGCTTGACAGCGCCCCTTTCGAATCCAATTTATCATTATCAAATATAAGCGGGTAGAGCTGCATTTTATAACCATCATAACGTACTAATCCATTCTGGGTGCCAATCCAGATATAACCCTGGTCGTCCTGCTTAATAAAGTTGATGTCCGTAGGTGGCAATCCATTATTTGAAGGCAAGCCGTCTTTTTCTGTTAAGTGGTCGAATTTTATATGGCCTGATTGTGCCATACCAGATTGACCGGCAATTATAAAAAACAGCAGAAAAAGGTACTTATTCATGATAAGGTAGCCTTGATTTTAAAGTTATGCTAAAGATACCGGAAATAATTAGCAAACAGGCACTTAAGCCCCAATTGGTTTTGAACAGGTGGTATTGCTTTCTTTGGTTTATATTTTATGGATTTCCAGGAGACCTTTTTTTTAAACACGCACATTTATGCCTTTGCAGTCGATCTGGGCAACTTGTCATTTTGGTTTATCTGAAACTCGACCTTGTTACTTTCTTTTTTTGACGATACTTTCCATAAACCGCCTCGTCGTCAATGTCATTCGCAATGGAAATTGACGGAATGCTGTCTAAGTCTGAGTATTGGCCGCTTTGTTGTGACAAATCATTTTCAGCCTTCAATAACTCCATTAGCTCCTGTTTCTGGTCGTAATCACCATGCAGCATCGTATTTGCGTATTGAAACGTTTCTTTTAAATCCCTGTGATAGGAAAACAGCGCGTCAAAAAGATTCTCGGCAGACTGTTTGAAAGCAAGCCTATCAAACTGGCCAATCTTTAGGCTATGTTCTTTATTGCTACCCCTGGAGTTATTTAGCGGGCTTAACTTGATGCTGTTGCTGGCATCTTTTCGGCTAACAATAATTTGAATATGCATCTGTTCGCCGGGCTTCTTATCACCTCTCTTAGTCAGGCCCTTTCGAACTTCTAAATCCTTATACGTGTAGTACCGGTTATTTTCCAGTTTGCCAAAATAAACCAGATCATGATTGCTATTGATCCCTGATCGTTTGAAATTCTTGGCATAAGCATTCATCAACTCATTCGCATATTGTTTTAGTGCGAGCCTGGCGCCGTCCTCGCCATAAAGTTCTTTTAAAAAAAGCAGCTCCCTTTCGCTGGGACTGATATTGATCAGAAAGAACTTAGCATCATCTTTTGATAGCTTGGCAATATTATTGTCAATGGCCCGGCGCACATCGTAGGGCTCTATTTGAACTGATCGGTTGTTGAACCAATATTCAGGAGAACAATTCTTATCTATTAATTCGGCTTGCCTGTTTTCCTTTTCAAGGTAAGCAACCAACTGGCTGCAACGGCCTTTATTATTTCCGGTTTCGCTTTTCGTGATGTTAATATGCATGGCATTTCTCTCATAAACTTTTCAATTGTTCCCTTACCTGCTGTATCAGCATATCTTTTTCCGCTTGCTTTGTCATCACGCCCATTTGTTCCCTGGCCCTGATATAGCTTTCCAATATAAAAGAGAATCTATCTTTCAGAGCGGTCTTATCATATTGTAAACGGTCAATGGTTTGCAGGTACTCGATTACTTTGGCGATCTGATTTAACTGGGTTTGAAATGCCGCTTTCTGATCATCATTGAACCGGACAATATGCTCGTTAAAATGGTCGACAATATTCCTCTGAACGGCGACGACTCTTTCGGCACTCTTCTTTAACGGAATTAAAATATCCTGTTCCTGGGTTTTAATGAAACTTATAATATTGTCTGTCTTTTTATTGATGGCATTCTTCAATAATTCATCGTTCAGGTCCCTGGGGTCTTTCTTTGATTTATAAAAATAATCGACCATGTGGATAAAGAAAGCAAGCTTGGTCAAGCCGCTTTTATTCGCCAGTTTTTGCAGCTTTTCATCTGTACCAATAGGGAACCTGATAGTCTTCACGTTTTCGTCTTTACCCATAATGTCAATTCTCAATGATCACAGTATACAGTGAAGTATACGCTTTCCTTATTTCTTGCATTAAGCGGGAGGGTAAAGTATACCGTAGGTATACATAAAACGGCCTTAGCCCCGCAGGGCAAGCGGAAGAGTCGGGCGCGCCCGACTCCCGCTTGCTCCTCCCGCTTAAAGCGGTCGGACACTTACGCTGAAAAAAAACTGCGTTTTTAATGGCGTTTACGCCATTTAGAATAGTTTTAGCTACGCTAAAACTATAGGAGAACTGCTTTTGGTTAAGCAAATTTAGGGACATGATACGATTTGATAATTTCATTTTTGAGATACCTGGATATGTATCCAGCTCGGAAATATCTGGATATTTTGGAGCGGGTTACAAAATATCCGGCTCCGGCGGAGCTAGCCCGGAGTTATTTTATCTCGGGATACAATTTCTCCCGATAACTGCGGCCAGTGAACCAAACTTCCAACGTTCGGATTAAAACTTGGCTGATAACAGATATAGCCGTACTCATCGAGTTCTTTAATACACTTATGATATGTGGCGGCTGATGCAATTCTTGAGAAAGCCATCAGCTGTTTTCGGGTCACCGGAAACGGGCTTATAAAATCATTTTTCTGCCAGCATGCGAACAGCGCCGAGCACAAACTGATGTGGGTCGACAGGAGGCGTTCATCCTTACCCATGCGCCTGATCAGCCTGCTGTAATCCGCAAACGCGAGGTTAGACTTCGTTTGCATTATTTCGAATTCCCTTCTAGGATCTTATGAATATCTTCCAGCTTGTAATACATCATACCACCGATCTTAGTAAACCTCAGCGTGCCGTTAATGCGCAAATTCTGCAACGTACCGGGTGAAATGGAAAGCATTTTTCGTACTTCTATACTTTTAAGCCATTGTTTGGCTTCTGGCGAATGCGGTTGCAATATTTGTTTAATTTCGGTTAAAAGCTCTGCCTTGAAAGCTTTTAAATCCTCTTTTGTTATCAGGTCGAGTGCTGTCATAGCAACAAAAGTAAAAATATGTTTTGATAATATAAAATATGCCAAAACATATTGTACCTTTGTGAAATCATTTGGTTCATACATTTTGTTGCCCTTTAGTTAGGAATGAGACTTGGAATAAGAGAGCGGAGGATTAATGACATTCAATGACGATCAAACTCCATCAAAAAATATATTGAAAAATTTGAAAATAAGTTACAAGACGTACTTTAACGACCGCTTAAAGCAGGTTAATTTCCATGGAATACTGACGTTTCCGCTTTATGTACAGGTCACCTTTGAGCGAAAAACACATTTTTTTAAAAGCTACTATTTCGAGTTATTTTCAAAAGAACGATATTTTCTTTCGGTTCCCGGAACCAGTATAGCCGAAGGCCCTGGGTTGTTGCAGGTCATAGGGATGGAAACGGAAGTGATTCGGTTTATTATCGAAAAGCACAAAGATGATTTCTCACTCGAGATATTTAAAAAGGCTTATGCTTATTACAGCAAGGATCTGTGCGATGAATTGGAAAGCGACTTTTTAACTTACCTATTTACATTCTTTTATGACGAAGGCTTGCCGGCCCTGGCTGAAAAAATAAAAACGGGTGCCAAGTCCGTCATTGCTTACGAGCTTGTACGAGACCTGAAAACAGCGCTACAGAAAACCATCTATGATAAACTTATTGCCAACTCTGTCCATTATGCCCCGCCTTATCTGCCCGTCTATGGCTTCATGAAGGCAACCAAACGGTGGCCTATGCTTTGCATGACAATGATGGAATGGGAACAGCGGGACACGCAAAAGGCCTTTCGTTCTTATGTATCTAACTATTACCCGGAAATGGATGCTGATGCAATCATAGGACAGATCGAAGGAGGACCATCTTAAACTAAAAAAACTCAAGTTTCAGGAAAACCAATCGATGCGAAGTCTAATGAACAAGGCAGGCCATATTCAACGGTTGAGCAACAAATGAGTTAAACCGGGCAAATAGTCAAGGCCGGCCCAGCCGCTGAAAAATAAACAACACCGGGCCGCTTGTTATAGCCTTGACGATTTGTCCCGGTTTGGCCCACCTTTGCGGCACCGGTGAATTAGGGATGAATATTTTCAAGCGCGGGTAGGAAAGGTTGTTGCGAGTAGGCGAGCAACATCCTTTCGCGGGCAATGCAAAGCGGTTCCCGTAATGCAGCGAAGCGGAATGAGGAAACGGCTTTGCATTGAAGGTGTCTAATGTGTAAGCTACCTCTATCCTGTGAAGACACCAATTCCCTGCTGGTTAACGTCCACGGCCATGCGTCGGTCCTCTTGTCTCATCGTTGTCCAATCCCCTGGAATTGAAGCGGTCGGCGATATTCATAATGGTCTGCCACATACCCAAAGGTAAATCATCGCTCAGGTAAACAAGCTGGTGTTCTTTTATCTTCAGAAGTGTTCTTAATTGACCAGGTCTTTTTGAAACCTCGATGACCTCGAGGTTGTCAAACCGATCAGAAAAGTACTCCAGGTTCTTTAGCCCTTCTTCAAAATTATAACGAATGCTTGCCTCGTCAACAAAATGGCCACCCGTACTTACACGCTGTTTTACACGGTCGATTGATTGCTCGACGTCATTAAGCGTCAGGTAGATCATACTGGTATCATAGCCATTTTGTTTGAAACGTGCTATTGTATCCATCAACTCATTATCCCTGAAATTGGTTTCTATAGTAAAATGCCGTTTTTTCTTGATCGCCTCTTCAACAAAGTCAAGGAATACGGATTGTACAGCAAAATAAATACTCTCAACTGGAACGTCGGGGGGTAATTGGGCCGCTACACGCGCTGTTATGATGTCAGCATCAAAAACAAAAGCTCCCATAGGCGATAAACCTCCGCTATAGGTGGATTTACCGGCGCCGTTTGGCCCCCCGACAATTGTTAATTGCGGGTTCTCTTTTGGCATGATCACAGTATTTTAACCAGGTGCGCCTTTCCGTTTTCTAATTTGACAAGTTCTTTTCTGTCACGGTATTCATGTACAGCGTGGGCGGTTGTAGGACAAACTAATGGATCGTAATAGGTAAGATAACTGTTTTTCGCAAACGCTTCCTGTTTAATCCTTTCAGAAGTTGGACGCAGTCGTTCCCGCAGTTCTTCATCCGATAGTTCGAAAATAGAAATTGAACGTAGATCCTTTGTGGTACTGCTGCTCATACTTTGGTATTGTGTTCTCATACAAATATAGTTATTTAATAAATTGATGTTTCTTAAGTTTTCCAATTTCCAGGTGTCTTTCAACAAGCACCTGCTTTATATTTCTCTTTTAGTAGCGCCATGTCCTTGCTGACCTTCATATCTAATATTTTGGCATAGTGTTGCGTGGTTTTGATATTCGTATGGCCCAGCATTTTGGAAACTGTTTCAATTGGCACGCCATTCGACAGGGTTACAGTGGTTGCAAAAGTATGCCTGGCGGTATGAAAGGTCAGGTCTTTGTTAATGCCACAGACACCGGCTATTTCTTTCAGGTAGGCATTCATTTTTTGATTGGTGGACACGGGTAATGCTTTCCCTTTGATATTGCAAACTGGGTTATCGTTGTACTTTTCCAGAATAGATAGGGCAGAAGGCAGTAAGGGCACGCGGGTTGGCGTATCTGTTTTTAAACGTTTGGTCATGATCCACATCTCGCCATCCAAGCCTTTCACAATTTCTGATCTTTTTAGCTTTTGTACATCGGCATAGGCAAGCCCTGTAAAGCAGCTGAATAAAAAAATGTCCCTGACGTGGTTCAACCGGTCAGTATCAAAAACCTTTTCCGAGATCTTTTTGATCTCGTCTGAATTGAGAAATATACGCTCGACCTGTTTCACTTTCGCCTTATAGCTGACAAAAGGATCCCTGTCCAGCCAGCCACTGGCGAGGCAAATGCGAATAATCTTTTTAAAGTTCTTGATATATTTCACTGCTGAGTTATTAGCACATTTCTTTTCAGATCGCAGGTAGAATTCATAGTTGGTGATAAAGTCGTGGTCAATTTGTTTGATATCAATATCAGATGCCTGGTATTTCCATTCCAGGAAACTCAGGGTATGTTTCAAGGATGTTTCATATCGGGTTAGAGTACCTGACGCATATTCATTGCCGACTAAAGCAGCGACCTTTCTGTTGTGATCTTTAAAAATAGCTATCAGCCCCATTGACTTTTCGCTTTTACCGAGGAACTTGTTCTTAAGCAGTTCGGCAGTTATCATAACCCCCGACTCTGTTAACGCTTTGTGCGCGTCGTAAACTTGCGATTGCAGGTTGTCGAGGTAAGCGTTAAATGATTTGACTTCTTCTTTGGTGCCGCGGAAGCGCCCGGTTTTGCTGTTCCATCCAGACGGAACACATTCCCGCCCAGCGGTCGTTTCCGCCCGTTTTCCGTTGACGGTAATTCGTAAATAAATGGGCATTGGCCCATCTTCATAAGTTTTTGGCTTTTTTAAATAAAAAAGCAAGCTAAATGTAGTTTTCATGCGTTTTTAAAGCGTTTAAAAGTGAAACAAAAGTAAGCTTGCAATTAACCTCATACAAGATGTTCAACCATTGAACAGGTTGAAAATCAAAGTGATAAGATGATGTTGGTGAGTAATATAAATTCTAAAATGACTCACCGGAATACGCACTTTTTTTGTGCGATTTGGTAGCCAAAATAGGGTTTTGATCCCAAATCAAAAGCCTGCAATCATTTGATTTGCAGGCTTTTATCTGTTTTTGATATTGAATTCAGCGGAGAGAGAGGGATTCGAACCCCCGGACCTTTGACAGTCAACGGTTTTCAAGACCGCCGCAATAGACCACTCTGCCATCTCTCCGGGCGCAAAAGTACAAAACCGGGGGCAATTGGCAAATTGTTTTTTACTTTACAGAACTGATAGTAAAATCTATCAGTCTTTTGTGCATTATTAGGCTGATTATAAATTAGTTATGCATTTTTATGGCGACTAAATTTTAGATATGCGCGAAGAGTAGGGCGTTTAGTTAGGGCTGACTTTTACTGGTTCGCTGTCGTTCGAAAACTATTGAACATCGGTTTTGCAATCTTAATATTGCGTTTTGAATAGTCGATACTGGCGTTTAGTTCGAAACCGATGAACAGTATGAGAGAGTTAAGGTGCAGCCAGATCATCAGGATAATCAGCGCCCCCAACGAGCCATATACTTTGTTGTATGAGGAGAAGTTTTTGATATAGTAGTTAAATCCCATAGTGGTTAACACCGCCAGTATGGTTGCAAGGATGGCCCCGGT
>DASRTD010000285.1:0-32696 GCA_035656115.1 Mucilaginibacter sp. | reverse complement strand
GGGCTGTGCTGCCATTAACGCGGTACAACTTACTAACGGTAATCTTAATATAGTCCTCGCTTTGTTTAGCAGCCAGTGTTTCCGGGGTCACAGTTGTATCCAGCGGGAATA
Organism: Mucilaginibacter sp.; assembly: GCA_035656115.1. Lineage (GTDB taxonomy): Bacteria > Bacteroidota > Bacteroidia > Sphingobacteriales > Sphingobacteriaceae > Mucilaginibacter. The sequence goes on along the minus strand of DASRTD010000285.1, from coordinate 32,585 downwards.
CAATTTGTGCCGTGGCCTTGCCGTAGGTGTTGGCGCCGACGATAACGGCCCTATGATAATCCTGCAGCGCTCCGGCAACTATTTCTGACGCCGATGCGCTATAGCCATTCACCAGTATGACCAGTGGGCCGTCGTAAATGGTGCCGCGGTTCACGTCCTTCAGCGTGTAAATTTTTGCATCACGGCCTTTTTCCTGCTGTACGGGGCCGGCGTCTATAAAAATGCCCGCCAGCTCGGTTGCTTCATCAGCCGATCCGCCGCCATTGTTGCGCAAATCAAGAATCAGCCCGTCAATATTCTCCTTTTTCAGCTTCAATATCTCCCGGCCAACATCGTTTGCACAGCCGTTGAGGCCCTGGTTATTGGTGTCCCAGTCCTCATAAAAAACAGGAAGATAAATATAACCGATGGTATGTTCGCCTTTCAGGATAAAGCTTTTCACCCTATCGTCATCATCATTGCTTGCCTGCTCTTTTTGCAGCGACATTTTGACGATTGAGCCATCAGCTTTTTTAACGGAGAACGAGGCTGTGGTATGATCGCTTTCGTCAAGCAATTTCCCAAATTCATCAACAGAAATGTCCGACACATCGACGGCGTCCTTACCTTCCCATTGTACGCTTATAAATTTATCGCCCTTATTCAATTTCCCGCTACGGAAAGCGGGGCTGCCAGGCTCCAGGTTATCGATAAAAACACCACCGTTTTTGTCGCCTTTTATTTTGAAACCGAATTCAAACCGTTGCTTGCCTAATATACTCTCAAAATTCTCTTTCTCTTCGGGCGGAAAGAATTCGGTGTGCGGGTCGAAGCAGGAGGCAATGGTTTGGCAGTAAATATCTCCCACATATTGTATAAGCCCATGCGTATTTTGCAGTATTTCCGCTATTTTTCTCTTTAAGGATGAAGCGGCCTTTTTGCGAAGTGGTACTTCGGCGCTGTCGATAAAAGCCTTTTGCATAACCTGGCTTAATGATTTGAAGTTGAGCGGTAAGGCATCAACCAGGTCGCTCAGCGCATCGGCTTTCAGTTTCTTAAACAATTTTTGCTGCCAAGCGCTTACGGACACTGGGAAAGCCGTGTCTTCCGCCGCCGTAAGCTTACCCGGTAAATTAAAATCGAAAGATTTTTTGGCGACAACATCGACCAGCGAGTCGGCCGTTTTGAGCCGAACTTCGTAAATACTTGTGAAGAGGGTTAAATACCCGGTTTTTGAAAGCAATATTTCCTTGTCGAGCGTTTTTTTATATGGGCCAAGCCTGTCTATATCGCTTCGGGTAAAATAAATTCTATCAGGGTCGGTATTGTCAAGCATGGTTGAGAAAACCTCAGCCGAGAATTTTGCATCTACTGGTTTGGGCTCAACATGGAATTTGCCTACCATGCGGGTAACCAGGAATGCCTGGTGCGCAATTTTTGCAGCAGGCTGGCTTCGCGATAAAACGGGAACGACAAGGAGGGCGAAAATGGAAATGATGACTTTCTTCACGATATCAAATTGTTGTCGTAAAATAATACAGATTGGCGGGATTTTATGTTTTTAATTGAAATTCAGGCGATAAGTCCGGTTGACTTTCCAAAATAACAGCGTAAAAAGCCATCCTACAAAAGCCCCGTATAAAGCGCCGCAAAATACATCGATCGGGAAATGTACGCCAACGTATACCTGTGCAAAGCTAATTAGCCCCGCCCAGAATATCCCCCAAAACCAAATCCAGCGCCATTTTTTATAAAACAGCAGGATTGCGAAAAATGCGACTGCAAAGTGATCGGTGGCATGGGTTGAGGGGAAGCTGTAACCGGTACCGCAACCAACGCGTACGATATCGGTTTTAGAAACTATAACGTCGCGGCAGGGCCGTACCCGTTTTACCAGCGGTTTAACTAACTGTGCGCTTGTAAAATCAGCGAAACCAGCCGAAAGCGCCATCAAAACAACGATTACCAGGCCGGCCTTTTTAAACTTCCAAACACATAAAGCAATGATGACGATATACAGCGGTATCCAGTTTTTCGGGGTGCGCAACCAGGGCATCACCGCATCGAAAAATGGATTTGCCAGGTCGTGATTGATAAAGTGGAATACATGCCGGTCGAATTGTAAAAGAAAATCAGGCATTGCGTTTTGGGTGCTGAAGCGCAAATATAACCAATTATTGCGGGCCGGAAACAGCTTAAAGCGCCTCACAAAATAGCTGCACAAAATAAAAGCCCCCTTACTCTCGCAGTTTGGGGGCTTTAACCTAAACCTTATCACAAAAGGCCCCGAAGAGTCGGGGCCATATGAAGCAGCAAAGATATAGAATTCCGATTGAAAATGAATGGATTATCTTCATAAAAAAGTGGGGATTTTTAATCCGCTTAGTGTAATATTACACAATTATGATGGATATAATTCCTCCTGTTATCCAGGCAGATAGCTAATTAAAACACAAAAGCTAAGGGTTGCGGTATCTTCCTTCGGGTAATATTTCTATTTTTGCACTGAAACATTTACGCTTTGACATTAATCAAATCGATCTCGGGCATCAGGGGCACCATTGGCGGTGCGGTAGGCGACGGGCTGACACCGGTGGATATTGTAAAATTTACTTCGGCATACGGCGCCTGGGCTGCTAACAAAGCCGGGGTTAAAAAAATAGTTTTGGGTCGCGATGCAAGGGTCTCGGGCGATATGGTAAATAGCCTGGTTACCGGTACTTTGCAGGGCTTAGGCATCGATGTGGTCGACGTAGGTTTGTCAACTACGCCAACCGTTGAAGTTGCAGTGCCGGCCGAAAAAGCCGCCGGAGGGATTATTCTTACCGCAAGCCACAATCCGAAGCAGTGGAATGCCTTAAAACTACTGAACGCGGATGGGGAATTTATAAGCGATGCTGAGGGGAAAGAAGTGCTGGAGATTGCTGAAAAAAGTGATTTCACCTATGCCGACGTAAACGACCTGGGAAAGGTTTACCGCGACAATAATTATTTGCAATATCATATTGACAGCATACTTACCCTGCCGCTTGTTGACGCCAAAGCAGTAGCGAAGGCAGGCTTTAAGGTAGTTATTGATTGTGTAAACTCTACCGGCGGGATTTTTGTGCCTGCATTGTTGAGGGCACTTGGGGTTGAAACCGTTCATGAGCTTTTTTGCGAACCCGATGGTATTTTCTCTCACAACCCCGAGCCCTTACCCGAAAACCTGACTGCGCTCTCAAAAGAGGTGCTGGCCAAACGTGCAGACCTGGGCATCGCGGTCGACCCGGACGTTGACAGGTTATGTTTTGTTTGTGAAGACGGGAATATGTTTGGCGAGGAGTATACGTTGGTTGCAGTTTCGGACTATGTTTTACAGCACACGAAAGGGGCCACCGTATCAAACCTGTCGTCGACACGCGCATTGCGCGACGTTACCGAGAAGGCCGGCTGTCAATACTTTGCGGCGGCTGTGGGCGAAGTGAATGTGGTGAATAAAATGAAGGAAGTGCATGCCGTGATCGGCGGCGAAGGTAACGGCGGGATCATTTACCCGGAATTGCACTACGGCCGGGATGCGCTGGTTGGGATAGCTTTGTTTTTGACCAACCTGGCCCGGTTTGGCAAGCCTGTTTCGGTTTTAAGAAGCACTTATCCGGGCTATTTTATATCGAAAAACAAGATCACTTTGACGCCGGAAATGGATATTGACGGTTTACTGAAAAAGGTGGAGGAGAAGTATAAAAAGCAGCCTTACACCACTATCGATGGCTTGAAAATTGAGTTTGACAAGGAATGGGTGCACTTGCGCAAGTCGAATACCGAACCCATTATCCGGATTTATTCGGAGGGAAATTCGGAAACGGTGGCAAATAACCTGGCCAATAAGATCATTGCGGATATAAAAGAGATACTTAAATAATTGGTGAATTAGTGAGTTAGTGAATTAGTGATTGACAATATTCCATCATCCTATAATTCACTAAATCACTAATTCAATAATTCACTAACTGATTAAAAATACTTAAATAATTAGTGAATTAGCGATTTAGTGAATTAGTGATTGGCATTATTCCATCATTCTATAATTCACTAAATCACTAATTCAATAATTCACTAACTGATTAGCATGCGTGTTTATTTAGATAATGCGGCCACCACGCCGCTTGACCCCGAGGTTTTAAAACAAATGTATGCGGTGATGGAAAACACCTATGGCAATCCATCATCGATACACGGCCATGGGAGGGAAGCGCGGACTTTGATCGAACGGTCGCGCAAAACGATTGCAAACTTGCTGCATACTTCGCCGGCGGAGATATTTTTTACTTCTAGCGGCACCGAAGCAGATAATACAGCCATCCGGTGTGGGATTATCGATCACAACATCAAACATGCGATCACAAGCCACCTGGAGCACCATGCGGTGCTGCATTCGATGGAAGCGCTTGAAAAGGCCGGACTGATAAAGCTTAGCTTTGTAAATGTTGACCAAAAAGGCAATATCGACCATGATCACCTGGAAACCTTGCTGAAGGAAAACGAACGGAGTTTTGTATCGCTGATGCATGCCAACAACGAGATAGGCACCCTGTCGGACATGGAGCGCGTAGGCGGCCTGTGTGAAGCTTATAACGCCATTTACCATTGCGATACGGTTCAGACCATGGGCCACTACAAACACGACCTGGGTAAGCTAAAAGCACATTTTTTAATTTGCGCGGGCCATAAACTGCACGGCCCGAAGGGCGTAGGCTTTTTGCACGTCAATCATCGCATTAAGATCAAACCTTTTATTTATGGCGGCGCGCAGGAGCGAAATATGCGTGGTGGCACCGAAAATATTTACGGGATCGTTGGATTGGCTAAAGCGCTGGAGATTGCCTATAGCGAAATGGACCAGCACCAGCAATACATACAGGGGCTCAAGTCGTATATGATAGCTCAACTGGCCGAGAAAGTGCCTGGCATTAGCTTTAACGGCGAAACGGACCCTGCTAAAAGCTTGTATACAGTGCTAAACGTTTCCTTCCCTGAAATGGAAATGGCCGACATGCTGTTATTTAACCTGGATATTGCAGGTATATCTGCCTCTGGCGGCAGCGCCTGCAGCTCAGGAACGGATATTGGCTCACATGTACTGGGCGCTATAGGGGCTAACCCCGCACGGCCGTCGGTAAGGTTTTCTTTTTCGAAATATAACACCAAAGAAGAGATCGATTACACAGTTGCCAAGGTGCGCGAACTGTGCATGGTTAATGCATAAAAATGATCTTTCCCGGATTTGAGATAGAGCCTGTGGGCGAAGCTATTTTTTCTTAGTTAGCCATCATCTTCAGGAATGAAGATAACTTTTCTTTCATCTCTCTCCGGTCGATGATAAAATCCAGGAAACCGTGTTCCTGCACGAATTCAGCGGTCTGGAAGCCTTTGGGAAGGTCTTTTTTGATGGTTTCTTTTATCACCCTTGGTCCGGCAAACCCGATCAGTGAGCCTGGCTCAGCGATGTTAATATCGCCCAGCATGGCATACGATGCTGTTACGCCGCCGGTGGTCGGGTCGGTAAGCAAGGAGATATAAGGAATTTTGGCCTGCGCTAACAACGCCAGCTTTGCGGATGTTTTGGCCATCTGCATCAGCGAAAATGCGGCTTCCATCATGCGCGCGCCGCCTGATTTGGAGATCATCAGGAACGGTACTTTATGCGCAATGGAATAATCGATGGAACGGGCAATTTTTTCGCCTACTACCGACCCCATCGACCCGCCGATGAAGTTAAAATCCATGCAGGCTATTACCACTTCTGCACCGTTCATTTTACCATAGCCCGAACGGATCGCATCCTTGAGGCCAGTTTTTTTGATGGTTTCCCGTAGGCGGTCACTGTATTTTTTGGTGTCTTCAAAATGAAGAGGGTCGCCCGATACCAGGTTGGCGTCCAACTCGGTAAACTCGTTATTGTCGAATAAAATAGAGAAATATTCTTTAGAACCGATACGCATATGGTAGCCGCAATAGTGGCAAACGTATTGATTTTCAACTTGTTCGGAATAATGAAGTGGTTTTTTGCACTCAGGGCATTTGTTCCAGATGCCGTCGGGTGTTTCTTTTTTTTCTTCGGTAGTTGTAATTATCCCTTTTGATTCGCGTTTAAACCAGGCCATATCAGTGTCTAACTCTTTCAAAATTGACTACAAAGAAACGAAATATTTTAGATTTGAGACATCAAGCCGAAGATTTGGACGAATGTTAAAACTAAATCAACAGTAATTTAAAATCAAAGGGCGAATTTGCCCGCTTTATTGAACTTATAATATTACGGAAATAAAAATAAGCCGGCGCTTTGACCGGTGTTTTTTAACATAAATGCAAATAAACGTGCTTTATTCAATAAGTTTCTAATTCTGCTATTTGTATAGCTAAAAGTTTAAAAATTCCTAAATTCGCAATCCAATTTAAAAATAAATGGAATTAAAAAATTATAAAGGCGTGCTGCATGGCGACCAGGTACAGGCGCTGTTCGAAGCCGCAAAAAAGCACCAGTTTGCTTTGCCAGCCGTTAATGTTACGGGTACAAACACTATAAACGGTGTAATGGAAACTGCAAAGGCAGTAAACTCACCTGTTATCATCCAGTTATCAAATGGGGGCGCTGCGTTTTATGCCGGCAAATCTCTCGATAATTCAAAATTGCAGGCTTGCATTTTGGGAGCGGTTTCCGCGGCAAAACACGTGCATTTGTTAGCTGAACACTATGGCGTTGCGGTAATATTGCATACCGATCACGCTGCAATGAAGTTTTTGCCCTGGATAGACGGTTTGCTCGATCACGGCGAAAAATTTTATGCTGAAACCGGGAAGCCGCTGTTCTCGTCGCATATGCTTGACCTTTCTGAGGAGCCTATTCACGAAAATATCGAAATATCAGCTAAATACCTGGCCCGCATGGCAAAAATGGGTATGACGCTGGAGATTGAGCTCGGTGTTACCGGCGGTGAAGAGGACGGTGTTGATAATTCAGGTGTGGATAGTTCACGCCTGTACACGCAGCCTGAAGATGTTGCCTACTCTTATGAAGAACTTTCGAAAGTTAGCCACCGTTTTACCATTGCTGCTGCCTTTGGCAACGTGCATGGCGTATATAAACCGGGCAATGTGAAATTGCAGCCGGTTATTTTGCATAACTCGCAGGAATATGTAAAGAAGAAATTTGGTTTGACAGAAGCGAAGCCGATCAATTTTGTATTCCACGGCGGATCGGGTTCAACCCAGGAAGAAATTCGTGAAGCGATCTCTTACGGCGCAATAAAGATGAATATCGATACCGATATGCAGTGGGCGTTGTGGGAAGGCATAAAAGACTACTATAAGTCGAAAGAAGGCTATCTGCAAAGCCAAATCGGTAACCCCGAAGGCGAAGATTCTCCAAACAAAAAATATTATGACCCGCGTGTTTGGCTGCGCAAAGGCGAAGAAAACTTTGTTAAGCGCTTAAAAGTGGCATTCGGTGATTTGAATTGCATCGACGTGAACGACAAATTATAGGTGAAAGGTTAAAGGCGAAAGGTTAAAGGCAGGGGCATCGGCTCCATTTCTTATCCATCGCATTCAACCTCAAAAACGATAAACTACCGGGTGAAAGGTAAAGGGTGAAAGGTAAAAGACAGGAGCACTCGCTTCTTTCCAAACCTTTCACCTTTCGCCTTTTGCCTTTTACCTCAACACAGTGTCTCCAAAAATTGAAGTAAGGAAAGTAACTGATCCGGCTGAGCTGGACAAGGTGTTTGCCATACGCCGCGAGGTTTTTGTGGGCGAACAAAATTGCCCTCCGGAACTGGAGTGGGAGTTTGAGGATGAGTCCAATCATTTTTTGGCAACCATAGACGGCGAGCCTGGCGGCGCTTGCCGCTGGCGCAAAACCGATAAGGGCTATAAACTAGAACGGTTTGCTGTGCTGAGTAAATTTAGGGGCAAAGGAGTAGGGCAGGAGCTGGTTAAAGCTGTTTTAAGTGACCTGCCTGCGGATGCTGCATACGTCTACATGCACGCCCAACTACCGGCCATTCCGCTTTACGAAAAGTTCAATTTTGAAAAAATAGGCGAGGAGTTTGAAGAAGCAGGAATACGCCATTATAAAATGGTGAAAAAATGAGTAAATTTGAGAAACTGAAATTTAAGTTATTAGCAGGAAATGCTGATAACAATTTTAGTTTTTGACGATTTAAGAAGCAGTTTAAAAATAATGTAAACCATAAACGGCTCACCGGAGCTACACCACAATTTTGCCCGGAAACAGAAAAGTGGTGACAAGATCGTGACACTGACAAAATTCTGTCAGTAGTTAAATCACTAATTATCAGCCGTGTAGCGTTTTGTAGCAGGGTGTAGCACGTGTAGCGCTACACTACAAAATGTTGCAACATATAAATTTCACTTGTTGCGAACGCGACAGGTGAAACAAATTATCCGTTGGTCAAAGCCAAAGGATAAGGAGCTTAGGCCAATAGTGATTTCGCTGAGTCGTTTTTAAACAGCTTTTTGGAAAGATGGAAAATAAATACGCGATAATATTGTACTGGAGTAAGGATGACGAAGCGGTAATAGCTGAGGTTCCTGAACTGACTGGGTGCATGGCTGACGGTGCAAGTTACCAGGAGGCATTGCTAAATATTGAAGCCGTTATTGAACAGTGGATTCAAATCGCCAAAGATTTGGGAAGGGAAATTCCTGTGCCAAAAGGTAAACTTACGTACGCCTGAGAAGGGATTTTTCAACCAAATATCCTAACCGAAAAATCCATCGCCTCTTTCAGTCTACCCAAATTAAGCCCCAGGTGCTCATTTTGCGATTGCAGGTAGCCAACCAGGTTTTCGGTAGCGATATTGCCTGTGAGCTTGTCTTCGGCCATCGGGCAGCCGCCGTAGCCTTTTAAAGCAGAATCGAACAGGCGGCAGCCTCCTTTATAAGCTGCTTCGATCTTTTCAAGCCAGGTATCCGGCGTGGAGTGCAGGTGCATACCGAAGTTTATTTTGGTTGAACCCGCCAACTCGCTTAAAATATCACTGATCTGACCTGGTGTGGCGACGCCGATGGTATCCGCAAGGTAAATATGCTCAACGCCTATCCCGGCCATTTCTCCGGCCCATTTGTGGAGCAGCTCAACACTCCATTCGTCGCCGTAAGGGTTTCCAAAACCCATCGATAAATAAATACGTAACTTTTTTTCTTTTTTTTTGCATAGCTCCTGGATGCGTTTTACCGAATCGAAGGATTCGGCGATTGTCGAGTTGGTATTGCGCCGCTGAAAAGTTTCGGAGACGGAAAATGGAAAGCCCAGGTAAGTTATTTGCTCATGTTGTGCGGCACCTTCGGCGCCCCTTAAATTGGCAATTATTGCCAGTAGTTTTGACTGCGAGGCGCTGAGGTCGAGTTTTTGCAGTACTTCGGCAGTATCCGCCATCTGCGGGATAGCTTTGGGCGATACAAAACTTCCAAAATCGATCGTATCAAAACCAACCCCAAGCAGCAAATTAATATAAGCGGCTTTCAATTCTGTCGGGATGAACGGATGAAGACCCTGCATGGCATCGCGGGGGCACTCGGTGATCTTTATTTCAGAAAGCATTACACGATGCTTTAAGGATTAAAACTTTGAGTCGTAAATGATCAGCTTTTGCTCGATGGCCTCGCGGAGCTCGGTCACCAGGCCACTGATATATTTTTCGAACGAGTCGATGATCGATTTGTAGACTTTTTCCAGGCGCCTGGATTCACCGTTGCCGCTCGCCTTAAAATAAATGTCGTATAAGGTTTCCCGTTTGTTGCCATTGTCTGTTGGGAAAAAAAACACAACGTTACTGACAGTGTACCGATAACGGCCGTTTTTAAGGTCAAGCATAATGGAGAATTGGGCGTTGTAAGGGTTTACCACGTCGTTTTCATCGCCTACATAAACCGGATTTATGTTCAAATCCTGCGACGTGGTAAATATCAGTTTACCTTCCTCCTGGTAGCCATAGTTTTGCTGAAAGTTTTTAGCCGCCATAAACTGTATGGCCCGCACATAAATAATCCCAAGGGGTATGCTGTCTGCTTTTACTACTTTTTGGTAAAAGGCGTGCACACCTTCGACAGTTAATTTAACCGAATCAGGATGGCTTGAAGCCGCATAGGACCGCGCGGCCTCTTCGTCATGAACCTGTCCGCTGGCAGTTTGGGTGTTAATCGCTATAATGGCTATACCGATAAGGAGTATCAAAAATCTCATTTGCACAATTCAGTTTAACGAAGATAGTATCAAAACGGCTTTATTGCCGATTATTTTTAGGATTAGCAGTTAAAACCCGGCACGTCAATCTTTTTTCGCCAAATGTGCGGTCTTCCCAGTCTCAGCTTCGGCCACAAAAGGTCTGATGATCAGCCTCGCCCCACCATTGTAAGTTAAATAGCTGCCAACCCAGTTAATAAAAACCACCACTTTGTTGCGGAAGCCCAGCAGCGAGATCAAGTGAACGAACATCCAGATCATCCATGCAAAAAAGCCACGGAATTTAAATTTCCCCAGGTCGGCAACCGCCTTATTGCGCCCTATAGTTGCCAGCGAACCTTTGTCGAAATATTTGAAAGGGGCAGTCGGTTCGCCATTGATCAGCTGCATAATCGTTTTGGCGGTATGGTGACCCATCTGGATGGCCACCTGAGCCACGCCCGGATGGCCTTTTGGCGTTTCATCAGTGATCATCGCGGCGACATCACCTATGGCGAAGATATTTGAAGAGCCCGCCACGCGGCAAACACTATCGGTTTTTATCCGGTTACCGCGTTCAACCAAATCATTTGAAATACCATGTGGTACTACCCCCATCACACCAGCAGACCAGATCACATTTTTAGTAGGGATGGCCCTACCGTTATCAAATTTAATCTCAACGCCGTTATAGCTTTCTACTTTCACGCCTGTCAATACTTCAACACCGATCTTTTGCAAAAAAGCCTTCGCGCCGGCGGAAGCCTGGTCTGACATAGCCCCCAATACCCTGTCCTGGAAATCGACCAGGTAAACGCTCATGTGGTCTTTATCTAATTCAGGATAGTCGCTGGTAAGGATATGGTTACGAAGCTCGGCTAATGCCCCGGCAAGTTCAACGCCTGTTGGGCCGGCGCCAACCAAAACAAAATTCAAATACGGCTCTCTTTCCTGCCGCGTTGTTTTCAATACCGCTTCCTCGATATTTTGCAGCATCAGCGAGCGCAGGTTGAGTGCCTCCGGGATCGACTTCATCGGCATGGCAAAATGTTCGATTTCTTTATTGCCAAAGAAATTGGTGGTGGAGCCGGTAGCGATTACCAGGTGGTCGTAAGCGATTTCGCCTATTGTTGTTTCAATGGTGTTTTTTTCGGGATTTACTTTAGTTACTTCGGCAATACGGAAACGGAAGTTCTTTTGCCCTGCGAAGTTTTTCCGCAATGAAAAAGCGATTGAATCAGGCTCGAGACTGCCTGTTGCAACCTGGTAAAGCAAAGGCTGAAAAGTGTGGTAGTTGTGCTTGTCGACCATTAGTACGTCAACAGGCTTATCTTTCAGCTTTTTGGCTACCTGTAAACCGCCAAAACCGCCGCCAACGATTACTACTTTCGGAAACCGGGATTTATCTTTTGATTCCATTTGATTGTTTTTAACGATATTATTTCAAAAACAAAAAAGGCCTCAAATGTTCTTTGAGGCCTTTGCGTATTTTTTCTGAACTTTTATTTCAGGTCTTTCTTCCCAAAGTCGATGATCACCGGCGTTGCGACGCAGATGGATGAGTAGGTGCCAAAACATACCCCGATCAGCAAGGCGAACGAGAAGCCCCTGATAACGTCGCCACCGAATATAAATAACACCAGCAATATCAGTAACACGGTTAATGCCGTGATAACTGTACGGCTTAAAGTGTTGTTGATGGCGTTATTGATAACCGTTTTCGGATCATCAGTTTTGGCATGGTGCAGGTTAAGGAACTCGCGGATACGGTCGAATACCACCACCGTATCATTGATCGAGTAACCGATAACCGTCAGGATGGCCGCAATAAATGACTGGTCGATATCCAGCGAGAACGGTAATACATCCTTAAATATAGAGAAGAACGCCAGAACCATAAGCGCATCGTGGGCGGTGGCCACCATCGCACCCAAACTGAACTGCCATTTACGGAAACGGATGAAAATGTAAGTCGAAATGATGATAATGGCAAAAATTACCGTTAAGGCCGCCGACTTTTTGAGGCCGTTAGCTATTGTTGGAGCAACCTTTTGATAATTAATGATATTCGCATCGGTAATATGTGTTCGAGGGTTGGTATCCATCAGCTTTATCAGCTCAGCCCTTACCCTGGCATCGGTATTATCAGCAGCATCATTGATGAGGTATTTGCTGGTGACGCTTACGTCTGTGCCGAATGTTTTTATTTCACTGCCCTCGCCAAACGGAGTTTTCGCAATGATCGTACGAACATCTTCGACACCCACGCTTTTGTTGTCAAACCGGACAACATAAGTCCGGCCGCCCACGAAGTCGACACCGTAGTTAAAGCCCCGGGTCGCCATGGATATTAAACCTAACAGAATAAACGAGCCTGAACAGATGTAAAATATGAAGCGCTTTTTTACAAATGGATAATTGGCATTTTTAAAGGTATGTGAGCTCCATGGGTTTGAGAATTTTACATCCCATCCTTTGCCAACCATCCATTCCAGGATAATCCTCGAGATCAGCAACGAGCAGAACAATGAAGTTATTATACCGATCATCAGCGTAATAGCAAAACCCTGGATAGGGCCGGTACCGAATACATACAAAATCAAACCAGTAAGGAAAGTACTAATATTGGAGTCGAGGATGGATGATAAAGCGTGTTTAAACCCGTCATTAAGCGATATCCGCAACGATTTACCAAGCGACAGTTCTTCGCGGACACGTTCATAGATAAGTACGTTGGCGTCGACAGATATACCCAGTGTGAGCACGATACCCGCAACACCCGGCATGGTTAAAACCGCGCCAAGGCTGGTTAAAACGCCCATCAGGAAGAAGATGTTGATGATCACCGCGACAACGGCAACGGTACCAGCACGGTTATAATACGCGATCATGAAGACAAGTACGACCAGCAAACCCACCAGGCTGGAGGTTAAACCGGCATGAATAGCTTCCTGGCCAAGCGATGGTCCAACTACAGCCTCGGCCACAATATGGGCCGGCGCCGGTAAACGGCCGGCTTTAAGCACATTAGCCAAATCCTGAGCTTCCTGAATGGTAAAGCTTCCCGAAATGGAAGAAACGCCGCCCGGAATTTCGTTTTCAACTACAGGGGCAGAATATACGTTATCATCCAGCACAATTGCAATGGACTGTTTATTGTTTTGATCAGCTGAAGCCTCGGCGGTAATGCTGCGCCATTTTTCCGCACCATCGGAGTTCATTATCATTCTTACTTCGGGGCTGCCTTTTTGGTCCACATCGTTGAACGCATCGTTAACAACGTCACCGCTTAAAACAGGTTCGTTGCCGGCACCAACCAGCTTCATTGCGTAGAGCTCAAAAGTCTTGGTGTCTTTTATCGGTTTTACCGACCAAAGGAATTTTATATTTTGAGGCAGGCTGGCCTTTACATCGGGGCTGCGTAAATACCGGTCTACTTTGACCGTATCTTTTACTTCTGAGCGGCCTACAATCGGTCCGGGCTGATATTCCATCTGTCCGGTTTGCCCCTGGTAAACCATTGGCTTCAACACAACGAACAGCGGATCGACCAGGTTAGCCGCATTTTTCTTGCCGAGCAATGAAGTATCGCCCGCAGCGCTATTTTTAACTTTGCTTAACAATGCCAGGGCGCCTTTGCCTTTTGTAGTGTCGGGCGCGGCTGCTGCTGGTTTAGCGCCTGGTTTGTTACCCGTGTTCTGTACCTTACTTAGCAATGCCAGGCCGCCTTTTGACTTACTTGTATCTGTTTTTGCAGCGGTAGCCTTGGCCACTGACTTGGTAGTATCTTTATTCGCTGATTTAAGCTTTGCGGCTATTAAACTGTTTACGTTAGCGAGGATACGGAATACATCGCGATTGTCGTAAGTCTTATAAAATTCAAGTTTGGCCGTACCTGATAGCAGTTTGCGCACCCGATCATGATCCTTAACGCCGGGCAATTCTATAACGATCCGGTCGCCACCTGTGCGCTGGATATTAGCGTTGGCAACGCCGAATTGGTCGACGCGGGTATTCAGGATAGTAAACGATTGCGTGATTGCCGTTTTTGCCTGGTCTTGCAGGTAGGTTTCCACCTCGCTGTTGGCCGCATCAAATTTTAAGCGGTCCTGGTTATCTTTTGTAGAAAAAATGGTAGCCAGTTTGCCCTCAGGATTCAGTTTCTCGTATTCGTTAACAAATAAAGTAATATAGTCGGCCTGGCTTTTTACGGCATCTTTAGTAGCAGCTGCCAGCGCCTGGTTAAAAACAACATCGGTATTGTTGTTGGATAATTTCCGAACCAGTTCATTCAGCGAGATCTGCATGGTTACGCTCATGCCGCCTTCAAGATCGAGGCCGAGTGCCAGCTCCCTTTGTCTGCAATACTGATAATCGAGTTTTAATAAAGGGTATACCGGCTGCGTCGTCATGGAATCCAGGTACGCCTTTTCTTTTATTGAATCGCCCTTTGCGTACGCCCTGGCGTTATCCTCAACCTTATGACCTACCCAGGTAAACGAAAGCTGGTATAAACAGACTGCGGCTAATAGAAAAGCGAAAAATTTAACAACCCCTTTGCCTTGCATTTTGAATCAAAATATGTAATTAATTAGTTTATAAGCATTTTAAATAAGACGGCAAATCTAATAAAAATTCGTAAGCATGAAATTTTTAATTGAAGTTAATGGTCGGAGACTTGAGATCAGCGATCGGAGATTAGTTAACAGGTTGAAGGCAAGGATATTTTAAGGAAATATTAATTACCGAACGCAAATAAAATCATGATAATTCACGGCCGGTTACCGCCGGTCAAAGGTGACAAATGAATAGGGGAAAGCATTTTTCTCGTCGGCCGGATGATTTTCGTGTGATACTTCTTTCCAATCGTTTTTGCTCAATTCCGGGAAAAAACTATCGCCATCAAAATGGTGATGGATGATGGTCAGATAGATGCGATTGGTTAGACGCAGCGCCTGTTTGTAAATTTCGGCGCCGCCGACTATAAATACCTCGGCTTCGCCTTTAGATAAAGCCAGGGCAGCTTCGATCGAGTGAACTACCTCGCAGCCTTCGATTGTTATATTTTGACGGGTTATTATGATATTCCTGCGTTTGGGCAGTGGTTTTCCGACGGAATCAAAAGTTTTACGGCCCATGATGACCGTGTGGCCCGAAGTGGTATTTTTAAAATGCTTCAGATCGTTCGGCATATGCCAGAGCAATCGGTTGTCTTTGCCGATGACGCGGTTATCGGACATGGCAGCTATTTGGGAGATGATCATGGAATGTTAATAAGTTTGCTGTCGATCCAACCTTTTATTTTGTCAAAATCTAATTCCCCCATGCTCGCGGCGATAGTAAAATCATATTCTTCGTCTTCGTTTGCCAATATGTCAATATCATAATCAAGCAAAATCAACCGGAGCAAAAAAAAAGCAATGCGCTTATTCCCATCCAGAAAGGGATGATTAATCACGGTACTTTCAAAAACTGCTGCCGCTTTGCCAGATGGGGTAGGATACAAATCCTGCTGATCAAAAGTCATAAATGGTCTTGCCAGCGCCGAAAGCAAAAGACCCTCATCCCGGATGCCATCGGTTCCGCCGTACTTTTTAATCAGTGCGGTGTGGTATACCAATACTTCCTCCAATAGAATCACTTAGCAAGCCTTTCAAAAAGCTTGTCATCTTCGGCAAGTATTTTTTTGAAATTCTTGTATCTTTTTGCACTAATAGGTGTTTTGTAGGTTCCTTGTTTAATGAATTCCAATATTTCAGGCAAGAACTCATCAGACGTATCCTTCAAAACGCGTTGTATCTCGGTTTTTACCTCTATTGTTGTCATACACAAAAATACTGAAATTTTACGATCCTTTCAAACCGCCACTGTGGCCTTTATATGCGGCCATGGATCGTAATTCTCAAGGTTGAAATCTTCGTATTTAAAGTCGAAAATATCCTTTACATCGGGGTTGATGGCCATCGTAGGCAACGGTCGCGGCTCACGGCTCAATTGCAATGCGGCTTGCTCCAGGTGATTATTATACAAATGCGCATCGCCAAAGGTGTGTACAAAGTCGCCGTATTCCAGGTCACAAACTTGCGCCATCATCATCGTAAGCAGGGCATAGGATGCGATATTAAACGGTACGCCCAGAAATATATCGGCGCTGCGCTGGTAAAGCTGGCATGACAGTTTGCCCCTGGTTTCTCCTTTTGATGGATCAGCGGGTTCCACATAAAACTGGAACAAGCTATGGCAGGGGGGGAGCGCCATCTGGTTTACGTCCGCCACGTTCCAGGCCGAAACAATCATGCGGCGGGAATCCGGATTGTTTTTGATCTGGTTAACCACCTGGCTGATTTGGTCGATATGCCCGCCATCGGGTTTGGGCCATGAGCGCCACTGATAACCATACACCGGGCCCAGGTTGCCCTCGGAATCCGCCCATTCATCCCAGATACGAACGCCATTATCCTTAAGGTATTTGATATTGGTATCGCCGCTTAAAAACCAAATTAACTCGTGAACGATAGACTTTAAATGCAATTTTTTAGTGGTCACCATCGGGAAGCCGTCTTGCAGGTTAAAACGCATCTGATACCCGAATATACTGAGTGTACCGGTGCCTGTCCGGTCGTGCTTTTGCGCGCCGTTCTTCATCACCTGGTCCATCAGGTCGAGATATTGCTTCATTTGGGTTGATTAAGTTGATTGGTTGATTGGGTTTATTAAGTTGGGACGCGGCATTGGCGATAACTTAATAACCGGGGTCAACCGATAAATAAATGCAAATAAAAATAATCTATCATTGGTATCCTACGGATGTTCAAAAATAGCATGCTTGTTGACGTTTACTATCTTGAAATTATATATGAGTAAATACCACCTTGACCTTGCAACCAAGCCGTTCTTCAAATTCCTTTATAAAATTTTCTTTAAAATCCGGCCAGTGCCAAAAAGTGAAGCCCAGGTTACTAAAACCCCAGGCCGGCTCAATTATATAATCATTGATATCACTCTTTTTCTTGCAGGCCGGGCAATCAAACATAGAATTCCCATTATTATAATAGTCGTCAAAAAACGCCCATGCGTCAGCTAAAATATCCTCATTACACAAAGGACACATAAATGAGTCAACGCCATTTTCTCCCGTGTGAAATATTGTTCGGTTGGTGATTACTTCAAGGCCACTAGTACTTAAACTAAAAGGCAGGTATTCAGCTTCATCGGTTAGTTCTCTTGCACCGATATCAATCGGGTATCCGAATTCAGAAGATAAGATGCAGTCAGTTTTTTCAGATTTTATAGCGCGGATGTTTACTAACCAATCAGTTATTGACATGGCCGTTAGCTCCCGATCAGGGTAGTCTGAAATGGATGGGACAATGCTTCTACATGTATCGCTCATATTGGTACTAAGATAAAATATGTTTTCCGAAAAGCAGTTTTATGAATTTTCAAATTTTATCCAATTGCTCAAAGTCGGTTCGATAAAATAATCTACATTTGAAACGAGGTCGTTTAAATTCGCCCTCATTGACTATCCCAATGCTTATCTTCCCAAATGCAAAAGTAAATATCGGCCTCAATGTTATTAACCGCCGGGACGACGGTTACCATAACCTGGAGACCATTTTTTATCCCATAAAAATTAAAGACATACTGGAAGTGATAAAGGCGGACGCGCTGAGCTTTGAATCCGCCGGGCTGGAGATTCCGGGCAGGATAGAGGATAATTTGTGCGTGAAAGGTTACCATTTGCTGAAAAAAGATTTCGACTTGCCGCCAGTGAAGATTTTTTTATACAAACATATCCCGATTGGGGCCGGGTTAGGCGGCGGTTCAGCGGACGCTGCATTTTTTATCCGTTTGATTAATCAAAAATTTGAAATTGGTTTGACCGATGGACAAATGGTCGGTTATGCCCGGCAACTCGGCGCCGACTGTGCTTTTTTTATTCAAAACAAACCGGTGTTTGCGCAAGGAATAGGAGACGAACTGGAACCTGTTGAGCTTGACCTGTCCAAATACACCATCGCACTGGTAATGCCGCCGGTACATGTTTCCACAGCCGAGGCTTATCGCGGTGTAAGGCCGGCGCTGCCTGGGCGGTCACTAAAAGAATTAATTCAATTGCCCGTTGGCGAATGGAAGAATTACATCAAAAACGATTTCGAGCAGTCGGTCTTTAAAAACCATCCGGCAATAAGAGGGGTGAAGGCGGCCCTTTACGAGGCCGGCGCCATTTACGCGAGCATGAGCGGGAGCGGTGCTTCGGTGTTCGGGCTATTTGAGGAAAAGCCGGATTTGAGCCACGTTGAGCTGACCAACCAGATTTTTTATTGATTTACGATTTTAGATTTACGAATTACGATTTTGGCGAATTAACCAAATCGTAATTCTGAAGTCCCTACACCCCTGCATCTTCGCTTACTCCTCGTCCAATACCCTCCGCCCAATCGGTATCGCCCCAGCCTTTGGCAACGGCGCTCAATAAGCGGTTGTGTATGGCGGTTGCAACCGGCATGGGCATCTCACTCTGTTGCGCCAGTTTAAATGCAAGACGCGCGTCCTTGTAGCCCAATTTCGACTTGAAACCAACCGGCAGGTAATGCTTGCCGGCGATGACCCGGCCGTAATTTTGAAACACAGGGGCATTGAACAAGGTAGAGCCAAAAAACTCCGAAACCTTTCCGCGGTCGATGCCGTTTTTTTCGGCGAGGGTATAGGCTTCGGCCATGATCTCCAGCGAGGCCATGATCATGAAGTTGCCGGCAATTTTTACAACGTTGGCGCCGCCAGCGCTTTCGCCAAAATCAACGATGCCCTGGCCAAGGTTTTCCAGGATGGGTTTAGCCCTGTCCTTTGACGCCGGATCGCCCGAAACACATATCCACAACTTTTTTGCTGCCGCGGCTTCCGGCCGGCCAAATACAGGCGCTGCGAGGTAGTGGCTGCCTGCCCGCCGGTGTTTGGCCGACAGCAACTCCGCGGTGTCGGGCGAGATGGTGCTCATCGAAATATGGAGCGCTCCAGATGATAATTTTTTCAGTATTCCGTCATCACCCAAAACAGCTTCCTTCACCACATCGTCTTCTGATAACATGGTGATGATCACGCCCACACCATCGGCCGCTTCAGCCGGTGTCTTGCATTTGATGATGTTTTCGCCAAGCTCGCCCGCCCTGGATAAGGTGCGGTTGTAAACCTGCAAATGATGGCCCGCCGAAAGCAGGTTTTTTGCCATTGGCGTACCCATACTGCCAAGGCCGATAAATCCGATTTTTTCGCTCATCGTGTTAATTGATGTATTCCCTATCTTCGTCGCTTAGTGTATTGTGGCTGCCGGCGTGTTCATCGGTCTCACCTGCCGATTCGCTTAAGTTGAAGCGCCGTCCCGGCCGGCCAACCATCCAGCCTAAAACGAAGGCCACAATAGCTACAAGCAGCGTTACAAAAAGTTTGGACACCCGAAACTGCATCCACAAAAATTTGAACCACATCTGCCCGGTATTTTGCATGATCGTCACCGTAAGTAAAATGGTGACCAGGATAATGACGATGGTTTTGATACGCATGATATTTGAGTTTAAGAGTTGAACCAATATCCGCTTTTTATGCGATGAATAAAAATGCGGGATAAGTAAAAAAATCCAATCCCGAAAACAAGGTTAAAATGCTCCGGGGAATTTCAACTCAAAAATTGGAGAGCTGATAACCGGGGCGCATCCGGATAGATCTCGATCATCGGGATAGATGGATTTTTGTCAGTCGAATTTTTGGATGCTCCGGTTTTTACCTGTTTGAGATGAGCGACGGTCGAGAATGCAGGTTTGGTCAAGGGGAAATGGTCGTCGTACGGGCGCAAATTTCGCACTAAAAATACGCCTGATCTCTTTGTCAGAAAAGCAGGTTTGTATACAAGCTGCGGAAATTTAAAAAAATGTAAATAAAAAAATAAGCTAATTCGCTACACTATCAGGGCATTTAGCAAGAAAATCTTCCAATATGAAGTAAAACTTTATTTAAAGTACTTTAAATAGTTGATTAATAAATATATAAATGTTAAAATTATGAGTAGATTCTTAAATTGCTAAAAATATTGGTATTTTGTTTTCCGTGCAATTCTATAACAGTGAACTTTTATTTTTAATGACCTCCATTATTATTTGATTTATAAGTAATTATAATTGTTTTTTGTATTGGTTGAATGCTGTTTTTCCATTGAAAATCGCCTGCCTTTTATGATTAATTGATGTTTTTTCCGGATTTTTTTCACGTGACTACCAATACACTTTGCTCCGACGCCGGGAATTGCCCTGGTTGCACAAAAGTTTCAGCGGCAATGGTCAATAGGTACAAAATAAAAGTTGGCTTTTAGGGGCTTTAAAATGCGAAATGAGGAGGCTGCTTCTTATCCCCTACCGGAGGAAAAAAGACATGGCCAGCAAAAAACGGTTGCCAATGGTTCGAAATTTAAAGTTAATCTCTGAAAAAAGTGGTATTAGCTACTGGTCGCGTGGTGTGATCTCCGTCGCGCCAATTGTTTCCGGGTGACAGGATACAGCAGAATCGTAGATAAAATAACGACTGCGCCTGCCCAAAAACCGGGCGTCATTTTGTTAAGGTCGCCGAAGAAAAAGAAGGCGATGATGATGCCGTAAACCGGCTCGAGGTTGGTGATGAGCGCCACGCGGAATGCGGATAGCTCACGCATCACGTACACGCCGGCAACGTAGGCAACCGAGGTGCAGACGGTGCCGAGCAGCAGCAGATAGCCGATATCAGCCGGTGTCGGCACCATCGCTTTGTTGAATCCCCCGGTGATAAAAAGGAAAATGGTGATCCAAAAATAAGCGCCGGAAAGCTCGTAAAATGCAATGACAGGAGCCTGGTGTTTCTTCACCAGGCGGGAATTGACGATGGCGAACAGGCTGCCACAAATGGCGCTTGCCAGGCCGGTAATGATGCCCTTAGTGTATTGTGTTTCGAATTTAAAGATCATCACGATACCGGTTATGATCAAAATCCCCGCTAAAATTTCGAGCCTCGAAATTGGTTTTTTATTGATGATCGGCTCAAAAATCGCGGTGAACAGGGTGATGGACGAAAGGCACACCAACGTCACCGCAACGGTGGATAATTTGATGGAAGCGAAGAATAAAATCCAATGCACACCCACCAGCGCCCCGTTCAAAGTGAACTTAATTAGCGACTCCCCGCTCACTCTGAATTTGGTTCTGCTGATGATAAAGTAAATGAGCAAAGAGACCGATGCAATGAGCACGCGGTACCAAACCAGGCTGACCGCCGCTATGCTGATTAGCTTGCCCAGCGTGCCGGTAAAGCCCCAGATGATGACCGTAAAATGGAGCAGCAACAGGTTTTTACTGATCCCTGGTTTTGCTGTTTCCTTGTTCATTATTTAGGCGCTCTTAGGAGTAAGTAATAGCCGATAAGGCCAAATATGACTGCAGGAATAAACACCGCTATGAGCGCGGGCGTTTCGCCTTTTACCGCAAAAACGAAGGCAAAACGGTCGACCACGATATACAAAAAACAAAGGCCGATACCCACGCCAAGTGGCAGCCCTATCCCTCCGCGCACCTTACGCGACGATATGGAAACGCCGATCAGCGTAAGCACGTAGGCGGATAACGCGTAAACAAAACGCTGGTAATAATCGTACCGCATTTCTTTTAGTTGCCCCGTTCCCCGCAGCTTTTCCTTTTCGATGTCACGGCTTAAATCGGTAGTTGGCATGGCCGTAAACTGGTTGTCCACCACCACAAAATCAGACGGTTTCATATCCAAAACGGTATCTTTTCTTTTGCCCATGCCGTTCACCATTTGCTCATGCAGGCCGTTGATGTATTTGTCCGAATAATCGCGGATGGTCCAAACGCGTTTCAACGAGTCGTACGAAATGATGTTGGCCACGAGTTTTTCCCTGAGGTTGTCCCCGTCAAACTTTTCCATTACAAACTGGTAACCCATGTGCACGGTCGGGTCGTACGACTGCACATAAACAAAGGTGCGCTTATCCAGCTGGATGTGCACCTCGCTTTTGGTAGGGTCGTCAGCGTTGAAGGAATGCGAGTTTTCGAAAGTAATTTTTAACCGGTTGGTATACGGGATGAGGAACACATTGGCGCAAAATGATACCACAAAAATGAGCGTGGCACATAAAAAGTACGGCCGCAAAAAACGATTAAAACTGGCGCGGCTGGTTAGTATGGGAACGATCTCCGTTTGGTTGGCCATCTTCGCGGTAAAGTATATTACCGCCAAAAAGTTGATCAGCGGCGAAAGCAAATTGAGGTAAAAAGGGATAAAGCCGGCGTAGTACTTGAAAACGATTTCGTGCAGGGTGGAGTGGTATTTCAGGAAGTTGTCCAGGTGTTCGGAGATATCAAAGACTACCGTCACCACCAAAAAAATGCCCAGCGTAAACGCGAAAGTGCCCAGGTATTTTTTGATGATATACCGGTCGATAACCGAGAGATATTTGTGTAAAAAGGTTCTCATTACAGTCGCTGGCCCAAACGGTTTACCATAGTATTTTTCCAGTTATAAAATTCGCCGGATATAATTTTTTTACGCGCCTCGGTTACCAGCCACAGGTAAAAATGCAGGTTGTGCAGCGTGGCTATCTGCGCGCCCAATATCTCGCCCGAGTGCACTAAATGCCTTAGGTAAGCCCTTGTATATTCCTTGTCGGCAAATAGGTCGCTGTCCGCCTCTATGGGCGAAAAATCGTTTTTCCACTTCTCGTTTTTGATGTTGATGATGCCCTCTTTGGTAAATAACATGCCGTTTCGGCCATTGCGCGTAGGCATTACACAGTCAAACATATCAATTCCTAAAGCAATATTCTCCAATATATTAACCGGCGTGCCTACGCCCATTAAGTAACGCGGTTTTTGCCGCGGTAATATATTGCACACAATTTCTGTCATGGCATACATCTCATCTGCGGGTTCGCCCACGGATAAACCGCCTATGGCATTGCCATCCCGCTCAAAGGATGCAATGGTTTCCGCCGACTTTATCCTCAAATCCTTATACACCGAACCCTGCACAATAGGGAACAACGTTTGGCTGTAGCCGTATTTAGGTTCCGTGCTGTCAAAACGGTCGCGGCAGCGTTTTAACCAGCGGTGTGTCATGTCAATCGACTTGCGGGCATAGATGTATTCGCAAGGGTAGGGCGTGCACTCGTCAAAGGCCATGATGATATCCGCGCCAATGATGCGCTGAATATCCATCACATTCTCGGGCGTAAACAAATGTTTGGAGCCATCGATATGCGAGCGGAAGGTAACGCCTTCCTCTTTAATTTTCCGCACCTCGGTCAGCGAATATACCTGGTAGCCGCCGCTGTCGGTTAAAATGGGGAGGTCCCAGCCGTTAAATTTGTGCAGTCCGCCGGCTTGTTCCAGCACATCCAGTCCTGGCCGGAGGTATAAATGATAGGTATTGCCAAGGATGATCTGCGCCTTAATGTCATCCCTCAGTTCGCGCTGGTGAACGGCCTTTACGGTACCTGCGGTGCCCACAGGCATGAAAATTGGGGTTTGTATGGCGCCGTGGTCGGTGATGATCTCGCCCGCGCGGGCTTTTGAGTGGGGATCCTGTGCTGTTAGGGTGAACTTCATTTATTCGGGTGCAAAGTTAGTCCGAAAGTCCGAAAAGTCAGTAAAGTCCGGAAGAATTGTTTTAGGAGGGCGTTGCCGGGGTTTAAGGACGGGGAACTTATTAGATAATTTGTTATCCTCCAAAAAATTAAAATAGCCCGGGGGCTTTTTATATGTTGTTTATGAGTTCAAGAAATTGTTTAATACCGATGATGCTAATTTTGGGAAAATCAACTGAATTTAAGACATTGAAATGGTGATCGTTAGTAACGATAAAATCAGCACCCCCAACAATCGCCGCATCGACATATTTGTTATCGTCAGGGTCGCTTTCGATCAATTTCCACTCGAAATAAATCTCAACTTTGCCCAAATCTTCCAGGCTTAACAACATTTCGGCTATGTTATTTGCTACCAGAGGGCTAGCTTTCCGTTCTATCACTTCAATGTATTCCGACAGAATATCATTGCTCAGAATAAGCTGGAATTTGTTTTCGATCAACGCATCGAGAATTGGCCTGTAAATAGATTTCGTGGGGATGGAAATCAGTAAGACGTTCGTGTCCAATACCACTTTCATGGACTATTTTTTTCTTAGATGAGCGTTAGCCCACTCTTCCATTGTCTCGTCACTCCAGTTGTTTTCGTCCCATAGTTTATCCATTTCGGCCGTAGCTGTTTGAGCGAAATATTTGGCCAGTAAATTTTTAATTTCAGCCAATTGCTTTTCAGATAAATCGTATTGAAACAGCTTGAGCAGTTCAATTTGCACATTCGTTAGCTTTCTGGTGGCTTCCATTAGTTTGGCGCTTAACATTTTTGTAAAACAAATATACCAAAACCAGGTGTAAAAAGCTACAAGACCTGGTTAAACTCCAGCCGCTCGCCGTCGGGGCCGAGCATATTGAAATAACGGCACCCTTTTTTCCAGAAGGGCAGGAAAACCGGTTCCGGCTCGACGATGAAAAAGCCGCCGTTTTTTAACACAGCGAAAGTATGTTCAATATCATCTACATCAAAGGCGATATGGTCGATGTGCCCGTTTTGGCGGGTGCGGATCTGGGCAAGTTCGGGTTCGGGCATTTGGTACAGCTCTATGGTAATGTCTTTCAGCTGCATCATTTTTACCTTGCCTTTGCCGCCATTATAGTCAAAGCCGCCGTGCATTACCTCGGTAAAACCCAACCGCCTGTAAAATGCGGCAGACCGGTCAATATCGGTAACCGGGATGCCGATGTGCTGCAGCCGGTTGATACGCAAGTTGATGAGTTTCAATTTTTAAGCTATTTGTGGGGTAAAGGTAGGATTTGTCCGGGTAAATAGAAAAATAGATGCCTGCACCAGTTTAGATTCAAGCCCCGACGGGCCGGTAAAAGCCGCTTAATTAAACACAAAATGCCCGCCAGGTGGCAGGCATTGTTAATAAATTCAGTCTAAAGCAACCGTGGCATTAGTTAGTGTGTTTCCACGTAAAGGCGGAAATATAAAGCCTTTCTCAACGAAATCCATGCTTGTTTTAAGTCAGCCTGCGCCTGGCCTTTGTGGCCTCCAAATGCATCCGGCGCTTCGTTCAAATGTCTCATCGCATCTTCTAAATCATGCATTGATTTTGTAATGTTCGGGTGCCTGGCTTCTTCCACCCTCATCATGTTAAGTTCATTTGGGTTAGGTTGTCTGTTCCCAATTATCACATCGATACTGATCCTACCTGCTACCCCTTGCGCGAACGACGCGCTGGCTGATGCAATTGCAATCGCCAGGATAAATAATGCTTTTTTCATAACTTTTGTGGTGTTTTTTAATGATTTTTGACGTATGACTGAAAAACGCCGATACAGCATAAAAGTTTTTTCTAAAATAAAAAAAGTCTTCTATAACCCAGCCATTTAAGCCATGTCGATTGAACCGGCACGGCTATAGAAGTTACCTAAACGGCCAGGTTCTTGCAAATCTTACCATTCAAATTATTAGGGCTTCGTCGCCGCCACAATCTTCAGCAAATCCCCATCCGGGTGCTCCCGCATCGTGCATTGGTTATCAAACAACATCGTTGCGCCATTTCCTGCCGTATACGCTGGCCACTTAGGCAAAACGCCGGCAACATTCGGGTTACCCGCGCGGGCGAAATTGATCCAGGCGCTGCTTACCTTTTCGGCAAGGGCATGTGCGGCTTTACCGCCGCCGGTCATTTGCTCGCAAAGGCTGATGTTATCAAACTGGAAAGCAATATCCATGCAGTGCATCGCCTTATAAATGCCCCCGTTAACCGGCGACTGCCAGGTAAACAGGTACATATACACCGGCGCCGCGCCGCTTACGCCCGATTTCAAATCGGCTTGTTTAATGGCCATCGGGCGGAAACTCAAATCCATATCGGTATAGCCTGCAGCGGTTGAAGTGTTGGGGTAAGCCTTTTTGACAGCAGCCATATAAGCATCGGCTTTATCGCCATATTTTTTGGCGAGGCTGCCCTTCAGCTCGTCCATCGTTTGGGTTTTTGCCGGGATAAATGGCGTAAACTCATTTTTGGTAGTGCCTACCAGCAGCGGAACATTTTTTGCGATCTCCATGGCTTGCGGGTCGCTGGGCTGGTAGGGGAGGAAGTCGCCATCCAAAACACCGTTCCAGCCGGTGTTGGGGTTCTTTACGCCTTCCTTTCGCAAATCGGCGGCCACTTTGCGCATGGCTTTTTTGCTCGCCTCGTTCAGCACGTCATAAGGTATTTTTTGCAGCGAATCCACTTTATCGGCCGGGATATGCAATTCCTCCAGCGTAGCCGCCGCTACCCTTTGCGATACCGATTTTTCGTTAAACGCGGTAATATAACTGCCGCTTTCCACAATCGCTTTCTGAAAAAGCCCCTTAGCCTTAGGCGAATTCATCATACAAGTAACCTTGCCGCCGCCGCCACTCTGCCCAAAAATGGTCACATTATTCGGGTCGCCGCCAAAGTTGGCAATGTTATCCTTTACCCATTGCAGCGAGGCCACCAAATCCAGCAGCCCGGCATTGCCCGATCCTTTGTATTTATCGCCATAGGCCGATAGGTCCATAAAGCCCAGCACATTAAGCCGGTGGTTAACGGTAACCACCACCACATCACCCTTGCGCGCCAGGTTTTCCCCGTCGTACGAAGGCAGCTCTATCGACGAGCCATTGGTAAACCCGCCGCCATGAAACCACACCATTACCGGGCGTTTTTTGCCGTCGTTCAAGTTGCGCGTCCACACGTTTAAAACCTGGCAGTGCTCGTTGCTCCAGCCCAGGTCGTGGTTAAAGGCAAATTCAAAGGCGTCGTTTACCATGGTGGTCGCGTCAATAGGGCAAACCGGGCCGTAAGCCATACTGCTGCGCACATCCTTCCAGGGCGTAGGTTTCTCCGGCGCCATAAAACGGTCGGCTTTGGCGTAGGGGATGCCTTTATACGTAAAAATGCCATTGTGCACATAGCCCTTCACCTTGCCGCTCTCCGTATTGGTAACGGCAATTTCGGTGCCGGCAATTAGCGGGTCGGGTGTTTTTTTCTGTTTTTGGCTAAAAGCGACGGTAGGGAATAAGTAAAGCAACAGCATTAATGCGGGTAACAGGTTTCTTTTCATTGTTTGGTTGTTAATTGGTTTTGATCGGTGATTTTCGAGGGTACGCAAATATGCCAACCCCATTGTGTAAATATAACACAATGGAAATTAAATTGGCAATAGGGGTGTGGAAGAAAAAAAAACCGCCAGGCCGTCCTCGCTAAAAAAAAACCACCAGACCGTCATTGCGAGGAACGAAGCAACCGCTACACATGCTAATCAATAGAACGGCGCGTAAAAGTGACCTGTCAGCCGCACGCCTGGCACCCGTGAATTGCGTTACAATGAATGTCCTGTGTAGAGGTCGCTTCGTTCCTCGCGATGACGTGTTGTTTTTGGGCATTCCCGCCGCTGGTATTAGCGGCGGTCGGGTGCTTTGCTTATACGCCTGCAGGCCTTAGGCGCTAATTCACAACCTTACATCCCAGAGGCTTTCAGCCGTCGTAGCCTTAGCGAAGGCGGCCGGTATCCGCGACGCCCCCTAATGCAAATCGTCTGAATCAGAATTTACAGAATATAGGAATGTGCAGAATTCCCCGCTGTCCGAAGTGTTCCACTTCGGATTAGCTATGCGCGGAGTCTTTGACTCCATTACGTGTCAGCGGGCCATCCCGATAAATCGGGGCGGCAGCGGGGGAACAATAGCTGATAAAAATATTGCGAAAACCTGGTGGAACTGTTTGTTGAGCTTGAGAGGAATGAATACCGAATTTCCTGTGGATGTCCTGGCGCCAGATGACTGGGTGATGTTTTGACATAGTAAGAATGCGGTATTAAAGCTATGTTCGGATATTATTTAAAGAGATCTTTTACAGCCCTAATAACGCTATTGTCCATAATAGAAGGATATGCGATTAATAAAAACAGGAAACCAATTGCGGCAAGGGTCTTTTTATTTTTTATCAGATTGTGTTCATAGAGCGATCTGATCGGCTCCGCGACTATTGGAAAAATTATCTTGTTAGCGGCAATGGCAAGGAATAAAACTATGAAGGCAGTGTTGGTTGTGACAATTAACAATGAAACTGGTAGAAATGCAATAAAAACTGTTCCCGACCCGAGGAAATCTTGATCAAACATATCAAATAGCAAAAAAATACTATACATAAAACCGCAAATGGCTGTCATAATTACCGCTAATAACGGAATGATCAACAATCGACTTTCTTTATCAACAAGAACTTTAATGTTCCATTTGATCACCATTATGTTCAACTTGAAACAGAAAATTGAAACTATGAAAGGAATGAGAAATTCCAAACCAAATTTTAAACCGGAAGACAGCCCGTAGTTTCGTATAGTAAAGGAAGTTGCAAATGTCAGTCCGAATAAGACGATAAGGAAATAAATTGACACTCTGCCATTCAACTTTATAGAAGCCAAAAAGACGACTGCGATTAGGACAGCACAGTAGAGTAGATATTGGGGGTTGCTAAAAATACAGGCAAAGATACCTTCATCAGGTTTTATAATATTCACCAAAACGGTTAGGTAGCAAAAAAAACAGATATATAGTACACCATACATACCAATAAACCTGGGTGTCAGTTCGCCGTCATCAAAATACCTTGCAAAGAAGCTTGATAAAATTTCTGATGCTTTAATCATAAGGGCTCGAATGGTTGAGTATTTTTCCTTTGCAATTTGTATGTCTAAATAAATGTCAGCCAATTTATTTTGGATTTTTTTGTTCTCGTCTTCGTATGTAAAAATAGCGGTGTATAGAAAGAATGCACCAATCAGGATCAGAACAAAGTGAAGGACTTGTGACATAACGTTTAAGTAAAAATAACTTTTTATTTATTATGAAACAAATAGCTTTGCGCCCTATTCAGGCGCATGCCTGACGACATGGCCTGCAGCGCAAAGGCGACCCGTGCCCCGCTGACAGGTAATGAACTATGCAAGTGTTGGTATGAACGGCTCAACCAAAATTAGGTCAATTAACAGCTTAAATGTACGTAGGGATAGGGAACCCATATAAAGCAAAACGCAAAAGCATAGCTGGCTAGCTGCCAGCGGAGCACGAGTAGCCAAAACTGACGCCTGATGCGGCTACCCGTCCATTAAATAGGGGGCATAATTCAGGCAGGCAAACGCTGATCGAAACGCCTGTATACCCGCTATTATAAGCGCAGGTTTCCATTTTCTTTTTAAATTAATATTGCCTTACTTTACGATTAGATAGCTATTGGTTGACCCCATCACATGAAAAAATATTCACTGATCTTATCAGCATTACTGTTTTTTTTCTTTTCCCTCAATAAAGCGCACGCCCAGCAGGTAGTGTCGAGCGGCGCAAAAACAAATCCAATAAACTTTCCGGCAGGCCCCTGTGTGTATAATTGGACAAATGATAATACTATCATCGGTTTAGCTGCTATCGGAACGGGCAATATTCCTTCATTTACTGCTATAAATACAGGCAGCAGCACGGTTACCGCTACCATAGTTGGTACGCCGGTAAGCTCGGTAGGGTTTGCCTATATAGTAAATGCCGGTTCAAATAACGTTTCGGTGATCAACATCGCAACCAGTACTGTCGTGGCTACTATTCCCGTGGGTGCAAACCCAAATGGCGTTTGTGTAGACCCTAATTACAACGAGGTTTACGTAGTAAACAACTCGGACAACACGGTGTCGGTAATCAGCACATTAACCAATACGGTAACAGCCACCATTGCGGTAGGCCCAAGTCCCTGGTCGGTAACGGTGAGCCAGGATGGCAGCCGCGCTTATGTGGCCGATGGCGGCGACAATGAGGTGGAAGTGATCAATACCACAACAAATGCTATAGTGGCTACAATCCCTGCTGGCACAAACCCGAATGCCTCGGCCGTGAGCCCGGATGGCAGCCTTATTTATGTAAATAACGCAAACAATGTATTGGTAATCAATACGTCAACCCATGCAGTTGTTGCGACTATCCCGGTAGGGTCTGCCCCGCAGGCCATATTAATTACACCTGATGGCAGTAAAGTTTATGAGGCAAATTATGGTTCGAACAATGTTTATGCAATTAACACCGCAACCAATACGGTGGCAGCAATTATCCCGATAGGCGTAAACCCGGGTGGCGGCTCCATGAGTCCTGATGGTAGCCTGGTTTATATAGCAAACGAAGGTTCAAACACTGTCTCGGTAATTAGTACGGCAACAAATGCGGTGATAAAAACCATTCCGGTTGGTGCAAGCCCCTGGGGTGTATCCGTACGGCCCGACGGCAGCCAAATATATGTTGCAAACAGCGGTTCAAACACAATATCAGTAGTGGATGCATCAACAAATGCTATTATGGCCACTATTTCGGTTGGTTCCGCTCCGTATTCATTTGGCAGCTTTTTTACAGCGGGTATGAATTGTACTGAACTGGTTAAATTTACCATTACCGTAAACCCAACGCCTGCATCGCCAGCAACCATTACGGCAGGTACGGCAACCGGCACAATCTCTGGCTGCGCCGGCACAGCATCAGCCAGCCCAAATATCCAGCAGTTTACAGTTTCGGGTAGTAGTTTAACTGGTCGTATAACAGCAACGGCCCCGGCAGGTTTTGAGGTATCGCTTTCTCCAGGCAGCGGATATGCCAGTAGTATCACCATTCCCCAAAACTCGGGTACTGTAAGCAATACTTTGGTTTATGTACGGTCGGCCGCAACGGCATCAGCGGGCGGTATATCCGGTAATGTAACGCTCACATCTGCCGGGGCAAGCAACCAAACCGTCGCTGTAACCGGCACGGTAAACGCGCTGCCAACCGTAAATGCAGTTGCTAATCAAACGGTAAACAACGGCGCAGCCACAACGGCGGTTAATTTTACTGGTACAGGAAATACATTTACCTGGGTTAATGATACGCCGGGCATAGGTTTAGCTGCAAGCGGCAGCGGTAATATTCCGTCGTTTACTGCTGTAAACACGGGGAGCAGCCCGGTGGTGGCTACTATTACGGCTACGCCACAATCCACAGGGCATGCCTATATAGCAAATTATTTTGATGGTACTGTTTCTGCAGTAAATCTCGCGACAAACCAGGTAGTTGCCACAATACCAGTAGGAACAGAACCTATAGGCGTTGCTGTGAGCCCTGATGGAAGTAGGGTGTATGTAACAAATTTATTCGATGCTACCGTTTCAGTAATCAACACGGCGAGCAATACTACCGTGGCAACCATCTCCGGGTTTAGTCCCGAAGGCATTGCTGTCAGCCCGGATGGAAGCCATGTTTACGTGGCGGATGCCAATGGCACCGGGCCTAATTATATTGCCGTAATAAATACTTCTACTGATAAAGTATCATCGTATATTACGGTCGGTTCCGGCCCCTATTATGTAACCGTAAGTCCTGACGGCAGCGTGATCTATGTAGCCAATATCCTGTCAAACAATGTATCGGTAATCAGTTCGGTAACAAATCAGGTAATAGCTACAATTGCCGTGGGGTTCCAACCCACTAGTTTAGTTGTGAGCCCCGATGGCAGTGAGGTGTATGTGGCAAACTCAGGGTCGGGTAGTGTTTCGGTTATTAATGCGTTGACAAATTCGGTCGTATCCACTATTGCAGTAAGCTCAGCTCCTGAGTACTTGTGCCTTAGCCCGGATGGTAGTAAGTTATATTTGTCAACTAATGGCTCAAAGGTATTGGTAATAAATACTTCTACCAATGCGATAATCGCCACAGTATCAGTGGTAGGTGCCGCAAACGGTGTTTCGGTAAGTCCGGATGGAAGCAGTTTATATGTCACAAACGGTTACATTGGCTTCGGCGGCACAAGCAATTCAAATACTGTTTCGGTAATTAATACTTCAAATTATTCGGTAGTGGCTACAATTCCCGTCGGCTCACATCCGGTTTCTTTTGGAAGCTTTATTGCAAAAGGAACAGGCTGCACCGGCACTCCCGCTACTTTTACCATTACTGTAAACCCAACGCCACCGTTGCCAACCATCACAGCAAGCACAGCCACAGGTACAATTTCTGCTTGCGTCGGCACGGCATCGGCAAGCCCGCAAATTCAGCAGTTTATAGTTACGGGCAGTGGTTTAACCGGCAACATCACCGCTACTGCTCCAACCGGCTTTGAGGTGTCGCTGGCAGCTGGCAGCGGGTATGGAGGTAGTGTTGCCATCCCCCAAACCTCGGGCGCTGTAAGCAGTACCGTGGTTTATGTACGGTCG
>DASRTD010000284.1:0-5840 GCA_035656115.1 Mucilaginibacter sp. | reverse complement strand
TAAACAGCCGGGAGTCAAACTCAAAAGGTTCGGTCATTATTACCTTCACGCTTTTAAAATCGGAATGCGCGGGGTTAATAATGTAATTGAAGTCGCCGGTAACCGTCGCTGAAGGCACTTGCAGGATCAAATATTTATTTTCTTTTAAAAAATCGTCACCCAGGTATTGGGTTGATCTTGCCGGCGGGTTTCTGTTCCAGTTTGTTGGGAGGTCGGGTATTCCCAGTTTGGTGATGCTCGATTCGTCGGACACTTCAATAGTTATCATATAATAGTTAGTTGGGAGGATGCCAAACGGAACGTGCACGGCAACTTCAAGTACAGCGAGCGCACGTGAACCGGCTGTGTATAATGCCGCATTCCCTTTGCCATTCCATCGACCGCTGTTCATCTCCGCTCCATGGCCCGAAAGATCGTTACGATATTCCTCCTTGCAAAGCCGGTAAACTATCATGCAAAAATGCCATGTTCAATACGCCCCAGCTCATCGTACACCATTGACATGCCAAAGGAGGTATCCAGTAGCTCCTTTGGTTTTACGCCGCCGAGGGCAATGCTTTTAGTATCCATCCAGGTGTAAAAGTTTTCTTCCACCCCAAAAACATCGATGCCTTTTTTATATAGTAGTTCAACGAGGATGATTTTTTCAGAGGAGACGGGATCAAACGTTTTCCCTTCCTTTTTATACCGTTGAATAGTGCGCTCAGAGATATGAAGATAATCTGCCCATTCTTGTATCCCTATTTGAATCCGCTCAGAAAGTGTAGTGAAATAATTGTAAGTTAAACCCTCCCTGGCGATATTCGTTAAGGTGATATCGTCGTCTTCAATGAACTCATATTTTTTTTGCTTCGACATAACAGCAATTTGATAACTGTCAGTAAATTTATGACATTTGTCGCTGATTTGCAAATTTATTTTTTTAGTTGAGCAGCTACGACAGGCTCCAGCAATTTAACCCACAGCGCGTACATCTTTCCCGAAAAATGCAATCCATCCGGCGCAATCATGGTAGCATCGCCGGCTGCCGTGCGCGAAACGCGTGTTACATCGATATAATTAACGCCCGCAGCTTTGCTGATGCTAAGGTTGACCGCATTAAAGGCCATGATCTGCGGATAGATCACGCTATCCTGCCCGTTTGCAAACGGCGTAACACCCCAGTCGGGGATGGAAATAACAAATACGTTGCTGGTATCTCCTCCTGCGAACTGGATGGACTCATTAAGCAGTTTTGTAAAGTTTTGCTTGTAGACATCGATGCTTAAATGCTGGTATTGGTCGTTTACGCCGATCAGCAGCGTCACAAAATCAAACTTTTTACCGCTGATCCCGCTGGCTGCTATCGCGTTTATCAAATCCTGGGTCGTCCAGCCGGTTGTCGCGACAACATTTGGCCGCAAAACCTTGTAACCATTGTTATTTAAAGAGTCGATCAATTGGTAGGGGTACGATTGTGCCTGTGGCTCGGCCTCACCAACTGTGTAGGAATCGCCTAAAGCCAGGTAGGTTAATGAGTCGTTGGTCATTGGTTTGGTTTTGGCGGTATCCACCGGGTTTGTAGTTATATTATCGGCCTTCTTATTGCAACCGGTAAGTGTTGTTAGTACGATTAACAGAATTTGCAGTGATCTCATAGTTACTCCTTGTTAAATCATACGCAAATCCGCTCCCGCCGGTTTTATTTCCGTCACCCCAAAACTAATTTTGTAGCGTAGCGCTACACCTGCTACACCATGCTACAAAACGCTACAAATCTGATAATTAATAACTTAACTGCTGACAAGATTTTGTCACTGCCAAGATATCGTCAGTACTTTTGCTGTTTTTAACTGATGAAACAGCTCATAACAGCTCCATATCAAATAATGCAGATATGTGCTGTTTTAAAATTTCTTTAACTTCAATAATATCCACCCCATGGCCCAGCTCGCGCCGCATGGAGGTAACATCCTTATCATCTATGCCACAGGGGACGATGTTTTTAAAATAATCCAGGTTGGTATTGACATTAAAGGCCAGGCCGTGCATGGTCACCCAGCGGCTGCACCTCACGCCGAGTGCGCAAATTTTGCGTGCTTTTTCGTTATCGGCGTCAAACCAAACACCGGTATAGCCGGGATAGCGGCCTGCGGTTAGACCGTAATCGGCCAGGGTTAATATTACCGCTTCTTCCAGCGTGCGCAGGTAACGGTGGATGTCGGTAAAAAAGTTATCCAGGTCCAGGATGGGGTAGCTAACGATTTGCCCCGGCCCGTGATAAGTAATATCACCGCCACGGTTAATATGGTAATATGTGGCGTGTTTTGCTTTTAGTTCTTGTTCGTTCAGCAGCAAATGCTCAGGCTTGCCGCTTTTGCCAAGAGTGTACACATGGGGGTGCTCGCAAAAAACAAGGTAATTCGGGGTGATCTCGTCTTCTTCGTATTCGTTTCCTTCGGCAACAATTTTTCGGTTGGTTATCCTGATCTTTTGGTTGACCGTAGCAGAGAACAGTTCTTCCTGTTTATCCCAGGCTTCCTTATAATCAATAAGGCCCCAGTCCATAAACTTTACCTGCTTATTTTTCATCGCACTAACCTTTCACGTAACCTACCATGTAGTCGTGGTACTGCATGTAGTTCACTTCGTAGTGTAAATTTACATCATCTTTAATCAAATGCGCCTTAACAATGCCGTGTCCTTCAAAATAAAATGGCTCCAGCAGGATGTTATCCAAAAACGAAACTTCTTTCTGCCCAAAACATTTATAAACAGCCTCCTTGGCACACCAGCAAACATACAATTGAGATATTTTATGTTGATTGCTGATAAATTCCAGTTCCTCTTTCCGCATAAACTTATGGGCAATGCGTTCCACTTTTTCCTTCACTTGCTCGATGTCGATGCCCACAGGCCCCTTGCCGATCATCACGGCAGCATAATCAAACGAATGGCTTAATGAAATATGATAGGGGAGGCTTACCAGGTAAGGTTTGCCATGCGCATCAACCTTACAGTCGATATACTCATCGGTTTTCAGCATTTTGCGCAGCAGCACCCGTGTACCCAGCCAGTGCAGGTTGCGCTTGCCTGCCTTAAGCTGCTCATAGTAAGCTTTCTCCTGTTCGTCCAGCTGCAGCTGTTTGTATAGCTCTTCGGGCTCTTCTTCTATTTTCCAGATCGCAAATTCGGTATCATCGTCAACTTGCTGCCTGTATGCTATCGCCATGAATGTAAAATTGCTAATAGGATGTCAAACTTATAGCAAATAAACCTAAATTGTATCGTTTTTTATCAATTATAAACTAAGCCCCCTCTAAATCTCCTCCGGGTAGGGGAGACTTTAGCTTCAGTACCATTTTTTTAAAGTCCTCCCTGCCGGCGAGGATTTAGGAGGGGCTAAAAATGCGGCGGAACGTGTAAATTTCCTTAATTTCGACTTTAAATTATAAACCACACTAAAAAAATACCGATATGCTGAGGGAACGATTAACCCCTGCTGATATAGCGCTTTACGAAAAGCAGGGATACCTGGTAGTAAAAGGCTTTTGCAGGCCCGATGAAGTACATAAACTATACCAAACCGCGCTTGATGATGACGCCATGCGCAAAAACGCCCTGGATTTGAACGACCAGAGCGGAAAAAAAACACGCCTGTCGTTATGGTTTACGCCTGGTAATGACGTGTTTGGTTATTTAACGCGAAGCGAAAGGATGATCGGCTCCGTGGCGCAATTGCTTGACGGCGATGCTCCGGTTTGCCATTTTCACTCTAAACTCATGCAAAAGGAACCGAAAGTTGGCGGCGCCTGGGAGTGGCACCAGGATTACGGCTACTGGTATAAAAACCAGTTCATGTTCCCGGACGAGCTGATCAGCGTGATGGTAGCCCTCACCGAAGCCAATAAGGAGAACGGCTGCCTGCAGGTAATCAAAGGCTCGCACAGGCTGGGCCGTGTAAACCATGGTTTTGCCGGCGAGCAGGTCGGCGCTGATATGGTGATGGTAAACAATGCACTTAAAACAATGGAACTTGTTTATGTAGAGCTGGAAGCCGGTGACGCGCTCATCTTCCACAGCAACCTGCTGCACCGTTCGGAAGCCAACCTGTCCGACCGCCCGCGCTGGTCTATCATTTCCTGCTACAATTTGCAGTCGAACCTGGCTTATAACGAAACGTCCACTGCCTGGAAAGTACCGGTAGACGTAGTGCCCGATAACGCGATCATGGACTGGGAAGCCGCCTCGTTGTCTGATGCTGATTTCCTGAAAAAAGAAAACGACCCGGCTTTGAAAGAAACGGGTTGGGAGAAATGATGTGCAGATGTGCGGATGTGCAGATTTGAAGATGTGCAGATTTGAAGATGATTTTATGTATCATATCCTGACCCATTACAACTCATTACAACTTTTACAACCCTTACAACTAATTACAACTAAATATGAACATAGCCATGTTAGGATCGGGTTTTATCGCCCGTTTTTATGCCGACTCGCTGCAGGCTCAGCGGGCAAAGGATAATCTGATCAGCGTTTACTCGCGGAATATTGAAAAAGCTAAAAAGTTTGCGGAGGACTATAAGCTCAGCTTTTTTTCGGATAGTATGGACGAGGTGGTCAGCCGCGCGGACGTGGATGCGGTGGTCATCTCGCTGCCCAATAACCTGCACGAGGCAGCGGTAGCGTCCTGCGCAAAATTTAAAAAACATGTGCTCTGCACCAAACCCCTGGGCCGCAATGCAGCCGAAGCGAAGCGCATGCTGGATATGGTGGAAGAAGCCGGCATTATGGGCGGCTACCTGGAAGACCTTTGCTATACCCCAAAAAATTTAAAGGCCATAAAGGCGGTTAAGGATGGCAACATCGGCAAAGTATTGTGGGCCAAATCGCGCGAAGCGCACCCCGGCCCGCACAGCGACTGGTTTTGGGATCATGAACAATCCGGTGGCGGGGCGATGGTTGATTTGGGCTGCCATTGCGTGGAGATTGCGCGCAACTATATCGGCAAGGAAATTCGCCCGGTTGAGGTAATGTGCTGGGCTGCCACACAGGTTCATCCCATAAAGGCGGAAGATAGCGGCATCGGCCTGGTAAAATATGCCAATGGCGCTATCGGGCAGTTCGAGGTCAGCTGGTGTTTCCGCGGCGGGATGGACCTGCGCGACGAGGTGATGGGTACCGAAGGCACCATCTGGCTCAACAACTTTTTGCGTACCGGTTTCGAGATGTTCAGCACCGGCAAGGGCGGTTACGTAGCCGAAAAAGCCGAAAGCAGCAGCGGCTGGCTGTTCCCGGTAGGGGACGAGGTGCATGAGCTGGGCTATACCAATATGTTTACCGACATGTTTAACGCTATTGAAAACCGCACCCAACCAATGGAGACATTTTATGATGGCTATATTGTAAACGCCATATTGGATGCATGTTACGCCTCGGCCAAATCAGGCAAATGGGAGCCCGTCCAACTGGAAGTTTGGCGCGGCGACAAAACCGAAGACTACGGCTCGAATTTTACTTCGTACGATGACGATCACTATCTCATCAAAACGGAGATATTGCCGAATGGCGAGCATAAGCTGATATTGAAGCACAAGGTTACGGGGGAGGTTACCGCGAAGAATATTTAATCCAATTTGTCATTGCGACCGAAGCGAAGCAAACTCGTCGCTGACTGACGGTAATGCACTGACGACGAGGTTGCTTCACTCGTACCTCGTTACCCATGACAGATTAAAAGAAGTTGTCATTTCGACGAGGTACGAGGAGAAATCTTGTACTTTGGACATTACCGCCTGCAAGGTTCGGATGCAAGGTGTATAAGATTTCTCCCGTTGGTCGAAATGACATGGTTTTTCCTG
>DASRTD010000283.1:0-5629 GCA_035656115.1 Mucilaginibacter sp. | reverse complement strand
AAGATAAGGTTTATTTTTAATTTCGGATTTCGGATGTTCGATTTCGGATTTGTAGTATTATTCGTAAATTTGATAAAAGCAATATTATGAGCACTGCGGAATTGAAGGAGAAAATAATATCCAAAATCGTTGCGACAGATGACGACGAATTGTTGGGACACATTGCCGATTTGATAGAATTTGAACATAATGAAAGTTATCAAATGAGCGCGGGCGAAATTGAAGCCGTAAATGAAGGTTTAGAGCAATTTAAAAATGGCCAATGGATAACCCATGAAGAGTCAAACAAACGCGCGGAAGAATGGCTAAAGAAATACGATGGTCGGTAAGAGCGGATCAGGACAGAATTGACATTTTTAAATATTGGACTAAACGCAATAAATCAGCTGCCTATAGTATAAAATTGAACGGTTTGTTCATAGAAAGTTTAGAAAAACTTATTAAGCACGCGGATTTGGGTATAGAGATAGATAGCCCCTTAATAAGGCGAATTGTGGTGACACATTATCTTATTTACTATGAAATTAATTCCGATTTTATTAAGGTTTTAACTATTTGGGATAGCCGGCGTAATCCTAAAAAATTCAAACTATAGAAATAACCTTACCAAATCCACTTTTTCCTTCTTTCGGACTTCCGGTCTTTCGGACTTTCCGACTAAAACCCTACTTTTGCAGACTTTTAGATACAGTGCTATGCTACGTACACATACTTGCGGTGAATTAAACATCAGTAATCTTGGCGAAACGGTTATCCTATGCGGCTGGGTGCAAAAATCGCGCGACTTGGGCGGCATGACGTTTATCGACGTGCGCGATCGTTATGGTTTAACACAACTGGTTTTTAATACCGATAGCAATGCCGACCTGCGTGAGCAGGCGCGTGGCCTTGGCCGTGAGTTTGTAATAAAAGTTACCGGCAAGGTACTTGAACGTGCGAGCAAGAACCTGAAAATGCCCACCGGCGAAATCGAGATCGTCGTTACTGATATAGAGATTTTAAACGCTGCCAAAATACCTCCGTTTTTGATTGAAGACGATACCGATGGCGGCGAGGAACTTCGTGCCAAATTCCGCTACCTGGATTTGCGCCGTAACCCGGTTCGTAATAACCTGATGCTGCGTCATAAGATGGCCCAGGAAGTGCGTAAATATCTCGACGGTTTGAATTTTATCGAGGTGGAAACACCTGTTCTGATCAAATCGACCCCCGAGGGGGCCCGCGACTTTGTGGTGCCCAGCCGGATGAACCCCGGAGAGTTTTACGCGCTGCCGCAATCGCCGCAAA
Organism: Mucilaginibacter sp.; assembly: GCA_035656115.1. Taxonomy (GTDB): domain Bacteria; phylum Bacteroidota; class Bacteroidia; order Sphingobacteriales; family Sphingobacteriaceae; genus Mucilaginibacter. Next base: position 4,342 of record DASRTD010000283.1, on the reverse strand, counting down.
CCTTTAAGCAATTGTTGATGGTAAGCGGTTTCGACCGGTATTTCCAGATTGTTAAATGTTTCAGGGACGAGGACCTGCGAGCTGACCGCCAGCCTGAGTTTACACAAATCGACTGCGAAATGGCGTTCATCACCCAGGAAGATATATTGCACATTTTTGAGGGGCTGACACGGCATTTGTTCAAAACAGTAAAAGGTATTAACCTGGATAAGCTTCCAAGGATGCAATATTCGGACGCGATGCGTTTGTACGGATCGGACAAACCGGATATCCGTTTGGGGATGGAGTTCGTTGAGCTGAATGATCTGACTAAGGGCAAAAACTTCGGCATTTTTGATAATGCCGAGCTGGTGGTAGGTATCAACGTAAAAGGCTGCGCCGAATATACCCGGAAGCAAATTGATGAACTGACCGAGTGGCTTAAACGCCCGCAGATCGGCGCTACCGGCATGATCTATTGCCGCTATGGAGCAGATGGAACGTTAAAGTCGTCCGTAGATAAATTTTATGGCGAGGACGACCTGACCAACTGGGCGGCCGCCTTCAACGCTGAACCCGGTGACCTGATGCTGATCCTGGCCGGTAAAACCGATAAAGTACGCAAACAGCTTAGCGAGCTCCGTTTAGAAATGGGCGCCCGCCTTGGCCTCCGCGACAAGAACACTTTCGCACCGCTTTGGGTAGTGGATTTTCCGCTGCTGGAATGGGACGAAGAAAGCGGCCGCTACCATGCCATGCACCACCCTTTCACCTCGCCAAAACCGGAAGATATCCCACTGCTGGATACGGCGCCGGGCGATGTTAGGGCAAATGCTTACGATTTGGTGATTAACGGCGTTGAAATTGGCGGCGGTTCCATCCGTATCCATGATCGCGGCCTGCAGTCGCTGATGTTTAAACACCTCGGTTTTACACCCGAAGAAGCGCAAAAACAATTCGGCTTCCTGATGGATGCTTTTGAATACGGCGCCCCGCCGCATGGTGGTATCGCCTTCGGGTTCGACAGGTTGTGTTCCATCTTTGCGGGGCTGGATTCAATCCGCGATGTGATCGCCTTCCCGAAAAATAATTCCGGCAGGGATTTGATGATCGATACGCCGTCGACCATTTCGGATGGGCAGCTGAATGAGTTGAAGATAAGGACGGTTTTATAAGCGGCTATCACATTGTCATTGCGAGCGCAGCGTGGCAACCTCGTCGCCATGCATTAACGCGAATGCAGTGGCGCTAATGCAACGATGTTGATGCACTGGCGACGAGTTTGCTTCGTCGCACCCGGCGCGCCCCCTTTGCGCTCCTCGCAATGACAAGTGGGTTTTTTCTTTTATCTTAGTGAAAATTCCCTGAGATGAAAAAATTATTGCTAATTGCCCTTTCCGCATACTCCATCCCTTGCATAGCCCAAACTTCACTTAAAGAAATTGCCGCCAAAAAGGCTGATTCTATACAAACTCAGGTAGTTGCCTGGCGGCGCGATTTTCATGAAAACCCGGAACTGGGCAACCGCGAGGTGCGTACTTCGGGCATCATCGCTAAATATTTAACTTCCCTGGGCCTGGAAGTGAGAACTGGTATTGCCACAACCGGCGTGGTGGGCATTTTACGGGGCGCTTATTCCGGACCGGTTGTTGCGTTGCGCTCCGAAATGGATGCTTTGCCAGTAACCGAACGTACGCCGGTGCCATTCGCTTCAAAAGTTAAAACCACTTACATGGGGCAGGAAGTGGGTGTGATGCATGCCTGCGGGCACGATTCGCACATGGCCATGCTGATGGCGGTCGCCGAAATATTGACCTCCATGAAAAGCGAGTTGCATGGCACCGTAAAATTTATTTTTCAACCTGCTGAAGAAGGCCTGCCACCGGGTGAAGTTGGCGGCGCGGAGGAAATGGTTAAGGAAGGCGTGCTGGAAAATCCGAAAGTAGATGTGATTTTCGGGCAGCATATTATTTCCTATATCCCAACCGGCACGCTTGTTTACCGGCCGGGAGGAGAAATGGCAGCAGTAAATGGATTTCATATCATGGTAAAAGGAAAATCTTCTCATGGTGCGCTGCCGTGGATGGGTATCGACCCTATCACTATATCGGCACAGATCATCAATAACCTGCAAACCATCGTCAGCCGCAATGTCAATATTTCCGAAAATCCGGCAGTGGTAACCATCGGAGCCATCAGGGGCGGCAACCGCGGCAATATCATACCGGATTCCGTCGAGATGGACGGTACGCTGCGGTCGTTTACGGATGCTGATAAGAAATTGCTATGGGACAAGGTAAATGAAATTGCCACCAAAACTGCCGAAATGCAGGGCGCAACGGCTAAAGTAACATTAGGCAATGATTACCCGGTAACGTTTAATGACCCCGCCTTAGCTGCCAAAATGCTGCCTACCCTGCAGAAAACGGCCGGGTCCGCCAACGTAAGCCTCGGCCCACCGGTAACAGGAGCGGAGGATTTTAGCTTTTACCAGCAAAAAGTACCTGGCCTGTTTTTCTTTTTGGGCGGCATGCCAAAAGGTGGCGATCCCAAAACTACGCCAGCAAATCATTCGCCGGATTTTTATATCGTGGAGAGTGGTTTTGCTTTAGGGGTAAAAGCTATGTGTAATCTTACACTGGATTATATGGCGTTGAATAGTAAATAAATATCGGGGTTCAATCAGCATCAGGGTTGCCTCACCCCAACCCCTCTCCAGGGGAGAGGGGCTTAAGAAGACGACAGCGACAAACCGGCTTGCATCGAAGTCCTCTCCTTTGGAGAGGATTTAGGTGAGGCGAAACGGAATGCCAAAAAAAACGTTTCGAACAGATGTGTGAACGTGAAATACTAACTCGTTTGACCGTTATCCACCGCCATTTCCGTACATTTGCACCCCTGATTGTTAAATCATTATTTAATGAGACAAAAATATTATGATACTGCTGTGAAGCAGGAACGGGCGGTTTTGGTTGGCGTAATTACGCCGAACGAAACCGAAGAACAGGAAAAAGAATATTTGGAAGAATTGCAGTTTTTGGTGGAAACAGCAGGCGCCGCTTCGGCCAATACCTTTACGCAAAAACTACAGCGGCCCGACAGGGCTACATTTGTTGGCTCCGGTAAACTGGAAGATATTAAAGCCTATGTTACTGCCGAAGAGATTGATATGGTAGTGTTTGATGACGAATTAACACCCTCGCAACTGCGCAATATTGAAAAAGAACTGCAGGTAAAGATACTCGACCGCAACAACCTGATCCTTGACATATTTGCCGGCCGGGCGCAAACAGCGCAGGCTAAAGCCCAGGTTGAGCTGGCGCAATTACAATATTTGCTGCCGCGACTGACCCGCTTATGGACGCACCTTGAACGGCAAAAAGGTGGTATCGGTATGCGTGGCCCGGGTGAGTCGCAAATAGAAACTGACCGGCGTTTGATCCTGAATAAGATAGACCTGCTAAAAGAGAAGTTAAAACTGATAGACAAACAAAACGCAACCCAGCGGAAAAACCGGAACCAGCAGATTCGCGTAGCATTAGTCGGTTATACCAACGTGGGTAAATCCACCATTATGAACATGCTGTCCAAATCGGAGGTATTTGCCGAAAATAAGCTGTTTGCTACGCTGGATACAACGGTTAGAAAGGTGGTGATTGAAAATGTGCCGTTCCTGCTATCCGATACGGTTGGGTTTATCCGCAAGTTGCCGCACCAATTGGTGGAATGTTTTAAATCGACGCTCGATGAAGTACGCGAAGCGGATATTTTGGTGCACGTGGTAGATATTTCTCACCCATATTTCGAGGACCAAATACATACCGTTAATGAAACTTTAAAGGAACTTGGCGCGATAGATAAACGAATGATCACCGTTTTTAATAAGATCGACGCCTATAAGCCGGAGCGGCATAACGTCGAAGTAGCGAATGAACCGCTCACTTTAAACGATTTTAAAAACAGCTGGATGGCCAAAAATAACAGCCCCGCGATATTTATATCGGCAACCAAAAAGGAAAATATCGATGAATTCCGGTCGCTGCTATATGAGGAAGTAAAGGCGCTGCATGTGGAACGGTATCCGTATGACCAGTTGTTGTATTGAGGTGGCATTAACCCCATTTGTCATTGCGAGGAGCGGCACAGGCTGCGCGCTGGATGCGACGAAGCAACCTCGTAGCCAATACATTGCCGCCTGCATAGTTCGCGGTTGCCTCGTGCCTACCCATGACAGATTAAAAGAAGTTGTCATTTCGACGAGGTACGAGGAGAAATCTTGTACTTTGGACATTACCGCCTGCAAGGTTCGGATGCAAGGTGTATAAGATTTCTCCCGTTGGTCGAAATGACATGGTTTTTCCTG
>DASRTD010000282.1:0-15561 GCA_035656115.1 Mucilaginibacter sp. | reverse complement strand
GCATTCAGTACATTCATAAATTTGCTTATTTCCCCATCGTATTTTTACTATATCGCTAAAGCCAATTTAAATATCCTGATTAAAACCCACTTGATCCTGAGTTTTACAAATGTGTTGGTTGGCGGCGTTATGGGATTTTTTTTTGGCGGTTATGGCGTTGTTTGTGGATGGTTTTTAGCAACGATTATCGGGTCATTTTACTTAATGATTTACTTTAACAAGGATCATGGTATAGTTTTTAAGGCACTGATCAAGTCGACCGATGTTTATTATTTTGTTGTACTTATAAGCATCGTTTTGCTAAACATTTTTCTATTTAAATTGAGTTTTAGAATAATGGACCCTTTTGCTTTGCTTATTGTTGTAATAATTATGGTTTGGTATTTTATGAAATATAAAATAGCCGAAATTCGTTATCGTTAATAATTTTTAAAACGGAATTTTGCGAGTATTATAATTCGCTTTTTTGCCGAATTGAAAAACCAGATATATGTTTAAAGAATACATTGATTATGGTTTCTTAACGAACCCCGTGAGCGAATATCTTAAATGGCTAATAAAGAAAACCGTTTATCAACTTAAATATTGGGGAAAACATTTACGGATAGGTTATAAGAGCAAAGTATCAAACTCAAAATTTGGGAAGTATAACTGGATTGTAAATGATGTTGTCATTGAAAATTCCATCTTAGGCGATTTTACTTATATCTCCAGCGGATCTGTTATTCTCGAGGCTGAAATTGGAAGGTTTTGCTCAATTGGTCCTAATGTAAGAATTGCTCCCGGGAAGCACCCAACGAGCATAATTGTAAGTACACATCCAGCTATTTATTCTAATCCATCGTACTGTTTAATGAATTTCTCTAAAACCGACAAACATGACCCATATCGTAAAGTTATAGTAGGGAATGATGTTTGGATATGCGCAAATGTTGTAATTTCTGATGGTCTTACTATTGGTGATGGCGCAGTTATCGCTGCCAACTCGGTGGTTACCAGGAATGTTGAGCCATATTCAATTGTTGGCGGGGTGCCCGCCAAACATATTAAGTACAGATTTGAACGGGATCAGATCAATTTCTTATTGAATAACAAATGGTGGGAGAAAGATCTTAATTGGTTGGAAAAAAACGCATTCATGTTATGGGATATTGATGAATACATTAGGTCGAACTGAAATTCAATTAATAACATCGATTTTATGGTCTCAAAGAACCGTGTTATCTCAAGATGGAAAAGTGAAGAGGTGTTGTACTTATTAACGGCACTGCTTTTTGGTTGTCTCGGACCAACCAGCCATGCGTTTAAGTTTTAAACCGGCGAAGCGATTGGAATAATTGGTGAAAAAATTGAAATATAGATTTGTTTATTCTTAGTTCTGTCTTACTTGTTATAAATGAAGCCTGGGTTTATGCAAAAATGGGTCATTCGGTATCATCACCTTAAAACACTTATATTTTACCAGCCATTTATAAAAAGGGCTCACGGAAAGTTTATTGTTATAAACCCCATCCTTTTTACCCCCCGGCATTTCATTATTGGGAAAAATGTTTTTATAAGGAATCATTGCAGATTGGAGGGAATATATCAGCATGAGGGAATTAAATTTGATCCGGTTATTCAAATAGGCGATAATGTGTCCATTGAGCAAAACCTGCATTTAACTTGTGCCAATAAAATCACTATTGGCAACAATACAGCAATTGCCTCAAATGTTACCATAACCGACATTAACCACCCTTACGCCAATATAAATCTGCCGCCTGAAAAACAACCGATACAAGTTAGCGAAGTATTTATTGGTGAAGCGTGCAAAATTTATAATAATGCTGTTATTTTACCCGGTACAACATTGGGGAAGCATAATATTGTTGGCGCCAATTCGGTGGTTTCAGGGGTGTTTCCTGATTTTTGCGTGATAGCAGGCGCCCCGGCGAAAATCATAAAGCGATATAACCCGGAAACGGAGAATTGGGAAAAAGGCGACAGGATAGAAAAAATTTCGAATGAAAAGAAGGGTTGATCGATAAATATGGGTTCCGCTTCTACTATATCAGATGTTATCACCACATTAGAATGTCTTTTTTTGACTGTGCTTTTATTTTGGTTTTACTACAAACAAAAAATAAACGCCATCGAGTTGATCTTATATTCATTTGCCTGCTCTACCTTTTTCATACCATTCATTAGTGATACCATCACCCCGCTGTTTTTTGTAACAACGTATTTTTTTATCTCTGAAGCGGCCGCACTAGTTAAAAACAAGTTGAAATTCAGGCCCTCACTTTTAATCATCTTACTTTTACCTTTCGTTTCATCAATAATAATATCCGTTTTAGTCTTATCAGGGTTCGATGTTTTTGATGGCAATAACCCATCGGCAGGCCGGGTTTTGTTCGATGGTTTGTTTTTTTACATTAAATACTTTTTACCGCTTGTGTTTTTGGGAACACGAATATATCGTGAGAGTAAAACACATAACGCAAATTATTTTTTTTCAATAATCCGAAAACTAGCCATTTTTTCATGTTATATAGCTATTTTTCAGCTCGGCCTGTCTTTTTTAACAAAGGATGAATTGATTTTACGTCTTTTTGGGTTAAGGCCGGATTTCCTTTCGTTTGTGGCCAGCGGTTATGAAGCCGAAACGCCCAGGGTGTCGGCGTTTTTTGTGGAGCCAAAATTTTTAGCCTCTTTTTTAGTCGTCTCCTTTCCGCTGTTTTTGAGAGAAAAAAAGATAGTGCCAATTATCATTGTACTTGTGGTTGGGGCTTTAACGGCTTCGCAAACCTTTATTGTTGGGGTTTTAATAACCGTAATTTTATTCTTTATAATAAAAAGGATCCAAAACATCAGGCTCAATATCATATTGGGGATGTTTATAATTATTGCTGCATTTTATTCCATCTCGTTACTCAAAGTAGTGGTCTTTAATTTTTATTTAGCTCATAGCGATAATTATATAGTTAACCTGGTCGTTTCAAGAGCTATTGACAGGTATGACGTAAATAGTGACGCTCCGGTAAGCGCGGATTTATTAGGAATACCGTTGCAAAAAGATTCTGATTTACCGGTTGCTCTTTTTTTTGCATCCAGGCCCTTACTGTACCTATCGGGATATGGGCTAAAAAACGGGGGCTTTGTGCCGCCCAAATATTATATTTATAACGAAGAAGGCTTTAAAAAAGTCGGCTCCCTAACATATAACATCGATTTACGCTGGTTTTATTTTATAACAGAATTTGGCCTGATAACATTCCTTTTATGGTTATTCTATTTTACTGCCAGGTTTGATCCGTCCGTCATTAGTGCTTTTCAGCGGAAGTATTATGCATTTTTGATCGTTTTCTTATTTTTCAACGGCGTCGAGCTAATCATCATTCTATTGTATTCAATATACATGGGCAGTTGTTACTATAATAAAGTCAAGAACCAACCTGAAATTTCATGAACTCGAATTTTATCGCCTCCATTTTTATAATCCTTTAATTAAATTAATACGCAGCACAAGATAACGCATGGCCAAAATAGGATTAGTAACGGTTTTATTTAAGAGCGATAATGTGCTCGAAGATTTTTTTAAAAGCCTCTCGCAGCAGTCATTTAAAAACTATCACCTTTATCTTATAGATAATTCCCCGTCTGATGAAACGGATAATTTGATAACGCTTTTATCAGCGAAATATCCGATACCTGGGCACACTCATATCAAAAATGCCAAAAACGAGGGGGTCGCAAGCGGCAATAACCAGGGAATTAAACTTGCGCTTCAAAACAATTCCGACTATGTTCTTTTATTAAACAACGATATTGATTTCCCCCAGACATTTTTGCTGGAGGATATGGTAACTTGCGCCAGTCAAAAAAATGAGGACATCATAATACCCAAGATATTATACTATGGCACAAGGAAAATTTGGATGGCCGGGGGTAAAAATTTTAAATATAAAGGGTATGTAAGCCATATAGGTTATAATGAAGATGACAAGGGGCAACACAACACGGCTCGTTATTTTGAATATGCCCCAACCTGTTTCATGTTGTTGAGCAGGAAAGTGTTTGATGTTGCCGGATTTATGGATGAAAACTATTTTGTTTATTATGATGACACAGATTTTATAATAAGAGCAATAAAAAGAGGATTCAAAATATACTTTTTGCCAAAGCTGGAGGTATTTCACAAAGTGTCTTTCAGCACGGGCGGCGGGGAATCGTTGTTTTCCATCTATTATCTCAACAGGAACAGGGTTTATTTTATCAGAAAAAACTATTCGTTCCCTGTTAAACAAATTGCATTGTGCCATACAATTTTAACAAGAATAGCGAGGTATTCTATTTATAAAAAGGACCAGAAACGCGAATTATTGAAAGGGGTTAAGGATGGGTTCGCTTTAAGGCTTAATTAAGCTGACAAATTATTTACCTTTGGGGCAATTTGCCGATAAACATGTCTGCGTTCTTTTGGTATCCCTGTTGAAGAATGTATTGTTTTCATCGGATTGTTAAGGACACAAAAATGCCGGATCAACATACATTTAGAGGGTAAGACTCCCCCGGGTAAAATACAATGAGTTTTCAGATATTCTTAGATAATATTGTTTTTCACATTCAAAAATATGGAGGGGCATCTACTTACTGGCAGGAGTTGCAAAAGTACTTTATAAAACGGGACGACGTTTATATCATTACGCAGTCAAAAGAAACGGCCAGTTTACAGCAGGGTGAAAATAGAAATGAAAATCATAAACTTTTATTTGAAAATTTACTTCCGCCCTCCCTGTTAAGGTATTTACCCCTTACAAAGCGTTTGCCAGCCAGGTCGTTATATCATGCAAGCTATTATCGAACGTGTTTTCAAAAAAAAGTGGTAAATATTTTCACTGTTCACGATTTTACACATAATAAGGGCTATGCGTCAAAATTTCCCAGAAAATTAGTTCACATCGGCCTTACCCGCCTGGGACTGTTAAACGCGGATGGAATTATTTGTATATCTGAAAACACAAAACGGGATTTAATGCACTATTTTCCGCGAATTCCGGAAAATAGGATGAAAGTAATTTATCATGGAATTAATGAAGATTTTTTTCCGGTAGAAAAAACTTATAACGCTTATTTTAAAGGGTTATTCAGGTTAGATGAACCGTTTGTGCTTTTTATCGGAAAAAGAGCAGGGTATAAGAAATTTGATATAGTGGCCGAAGCCGTTAAACATACAGGAGATATAAAACTGGTTATAGTAGGAGGCGGGCCCTTATCCGCTTCTGAGCTCGATTATTTGGATAAAAATACACCAAACAGGTATTTTAAAATCGATAATCTAAATAACCATGAGTTAAATATTCTCTACAACCACGCTTTTTCATTGATATATCCCTCCATATATGAGGGCTTTGGTATGCCGGTGGGCGAAGCCATGAGAGCCGGCTGCCCCGTTATAACAACTAATCTTTCCTCCATTCCGGAGGTTGCCGGTGATGCGGCGTTGTTTATATCTGAGGTATCGTCGAACGGTATTCGCGAAAAAATGCTTTTACTGAGGGATAAGGATGTTCGGAGGTCTCTGATCGAAAAAGGATTTTTACAAAGTAAAAAGTTTTCCTGGGAAAAATGTTTTTTAGAAACGTTTCAGTTTTACAACAAAATATACGAAAAAAAATTTGGCTGATCACTATTTAACGACTTTGAAGTTAACAGACAAAATTTAAGATCATGTACTATAAAATATGCTGGTTTCTTTATACATTTTTTTTGAGGTTCAGGTTCAAAAAAATAGGGTTGGTATCTTATATAGGCAGACCGGTATTTATTTACGGCGCGGGCAGAATTGTAATAGGAAACCGAGTAAGGATTTTTCCCGGATCACGGATGGAAACACACCACAATGGTAGTATCGTGATAGAAAATAATGTATCAATCGGGCAAAACCTTCACCTGATCAGTGCAAATGAAGCCTTAAAAATTTGTAAAAACACAACTATCTCCGGTAATGTGTTTATATCAAATGCCGACCACGATTATACTCAACCAGGGGTGCATATACTCGACCAGCAACTCGTTGTGAAAACAACGTTAATAGGCGAAAATTGCTTTATCGGATATGGGGCGGTAATTCAGGCGGGTACAATTCTTGGCAGGCAATGTATTGTCGGGTCAAATTCAGTGGTTCGGGGAACATTCCCCGATTATTCGGTCATTGTTGGTTCGCCCGCTAAAATTGTTAAACAATATAATCATGAAACAAAAAATTGGGAGAAAGTAAATCCGCTGTAAAAATTATTATAAGGAATCATCAACACTTGAGAAAACAGGTTTGGCAGGGATTCTAAACCATCCGGGCCAAAGTCAATAGCTTAACAAACAAACTACTTAAATGAAGAAAAACATATTAATAACCGGTGGAGCAGGTTTTATAGGCTCAAATCTTGCATTGAAATTAATTGATAAAGGCTATCATATAACCGTTTTAGACAATCTTTCCAAACAGATACATGGAGATGATCCCTCCCATACGTCGCCGCTATACCGATCGGTTAAGGATAAGGTAAGTTTCATAGAAGGAACGGTTACCTCGCGGGCAGATTTAAAAAAGGCAATTGAAAACCAGCACGTGATCGTTCATTTAGCTGCTGAGACCGGTACAGGCCAGTCGATGTATCAAATTGAGCATTATACAAATGTGAATATTGGAGGCACTGCCCTTTTGTTAGATATACTTGCTAATAGTGAACATAGCGTAAACAAAGTGGTTGTTGCTTCGTCGCGGTCTATATACGGCGAAGGTAAATATTTGAGCGAAGAACAAGGCGTCGTTTATCCGAAACATCGTATAGATGCATACATGAAAAATGGCGATTTTGAAGTGAAATACCCCGGATGTTTAATGCCATTAAAACTTGTAGCTACAGATGAAGAGTCTAAAATTCATCCTTCATCCGTTTATGGCATCACAAAACAAAACCAGGAACAAATGATAATGACGGTGTGCCCAACAATTAATATCGCTCCGGTAGCCTTTCGTTATCAAAATGTGTATGGTCCCGGGCAATCGCTTTCAAACCCTTATACAGGGATTTTATCCATATTTTCTACACTGATAAAAAATGGAAAAGAGGTTAATGTATTCGAAGATGGAAAAGAAACGCGTGATTTTGTTTTTATAGACGATGTGGTAGACGCAACCATCCTCGGGATAGAAAAAGAGGAAGCGAACGGTGAAGTATTTAATGTGGGCACAGGAATTGCAACCGAAGTAAATACGGTATTAAGTGAATTATTAGAAAATTATCAGGCGGTTATTCCTGTGAAAATATCAGGCAATTACAGGTTGGGCGACATCAGGCATAACTTTGCAGACCTTACTAAAATTAAAAAAACACTTGGGTTTGAGCCTCGGGTCAGCTTTAAAGAAGGAATAAGGAAATTTTGTGACTGGGTAAATACACAGCAAATTCAGGATGACAAATACAGCCAATCAATTGCGGAAATGAAACAAAAAGGGCTATTCAAATAATGGATTCAAAAAGAAAATCGGTTTTATTTATTAGCCCCGCATTTTTTAGTTACGAAATTTCCATAAAAAATGCAATCATGGAAAATGGATACGACGTGGATTTTTTTGATGAAAGGACATCCAATAACTCATTTTTAAAAGCCATTTTCCGGGTAAAAAAGGACCTTTTAGCCAGGTCTATAAATAAGTATTATAAAGATATTTTAAAAAAAATCAACAAAAAGAGGTATGCCTATTTCCTGTTGATCAAAGGAGAGGTTGTCCCCGAGTGGTTTATTTTAGAATTTAGAAAAGCGAACCCTGAAGCAAGGTTAATTTATTATACATACGATTCGTTTAACAACAACAATCAAAACTCGATTTACATATTAAAGCATTTCAACCTGTGTTATAGTTTTGATTTTGAGGACGTAAAAAAAAATCCATCATTAAAACTGAAGCATTTATTTTATACAAAAGAATTTATAAACGACTACCGAGCCGAACAGGGAAGGAAATATAAGATTTCATTCGTGGGTACCTTGCATTCAAACAGGCACAGTATCATTAAAGGTCTGTTTGACAAATTTGACGACACGTTTCTGTTTTACTATCTACCCGCGCGCTGGTTGTTTTTGATAGATAAAATTTCAAAAAAGGGACACAGAAAAATAAAATGGTCCGAGGTGAGTTTTGATAAATTATCGAAACAACAAGTTGCAGGAATTTTTAAATCCTCTAAAAGTGTTTTGGACATACAACGGTCTGGCCAATCCGGCTTAACCATGCGAACGTTCGAAGTTTTGGCCGCTGGAGCGGTTCTAATTACCACCAATCCTTACGTGAAGCATGCCGACTTTTACAGCGAAGACAGGATTGTTGTTTTAAAGGATACAGATATGTCTGCTCATGCAGATGAGATCCAAAACAAAATTGATGCTTTAAATTCGGGCAATGGAGTTATCGATGAGAAATTAGAGCCATATTATGTGAACAACTGGGTCAAAGACTTTTTTGAGTGACAAAGGATATAAAAGGGCTTTTTTTGGTGAGCAAGCCTTGCTATGTTATGAGAAAAATCTTCAAATTGTTTTAAATACTATACAGGGTGTACACTAATAAATCATACACTATTTCACGATCGTCTGGCGTTGTCAGGTGATTTTCCCATTTTGCAGATCATCCCTTTACCCATAGCAGATTGGCAAACTGCTGACTTTGAGCGAGAAAAGATGCTGCGGCAGCGTTTTTCGCCGCGAAAAAAAAACTTTCAAAAACCAACCAAAATTTAACCCTGTATTTAACCTAATAATATTAGTTTTGGCCCAATGATTGAATAAATAAAATATTAATTAAAAAACCATTTATTTATTCAAAAAATTATACTTCTACCCTATGCAGCCCCAACCAATGGATGTGACCCCAGTCCTGGTTCTCCTTCCCCCCGTGGAAGAGAATATTGTTTATGAGACGCCGGTCATTAATTTGACTTTTTCGCCGACCGTCAGCCCCAAAGATTTATTTCTGAAACGCAGTTTTGATATCGTTTTCTCCCTGGCGGTAATGCTGTTTGGCGCCCCGGTATTCCTGCTGCTTTACCTGGTGACCAAATTCAGCTCAAAAGGCCCGGCTTTTTTTAAACAGGAACGACTCGGCAAATTAGGCAAGCCGTTTACAATGTACAAATTCAGGAGCATGTATGTTGATGCCGAAAAGTTTGGCCCCAGGTTATCATCTGCAAACGACCCGAGGATCACTAAATGGGGGAGAATTATCCGGAGCACCCGCCTGGATGAACTGCCGCAGTTTTGGAATGTGTTAAAAGGCGAAATGACCATTGTAGGCCCAAGACCGGAACGCCGCCACTTCGCAAAAAAAATAATAGCACGCAATCCGGATTATAAAAAGCTTAGTTACCTTAAGCCGGGATTAACTTCAATAGGGCAGGTGGCATTTGGATATGCCGAAAGCGTTGATGAAATGTGCACCCGCGTAAGATACGATCTTCTTTACTTAAACAACGTTAGCTTTGAAGCGGATATGCGCATTATTTTTCAAACCGTTAAAGTGATGCTTCAGAAAAAAGGCAAGTAAACGGCATCGGCGTGGCGAAAAGCGTTTCCGGCGGTGATACACACGCAATAGGAAGCCAAAAAGTTTGCTGGAGTTATCTGCTACTTTGTATAGTTGCTATCCGGCACGTTTTGAACTACGGGATGTAAGGTAGCCAGGTATCGCGTCTTGACTTTTATCAGGAAGGTCGGAGGTTCGAATCTTCTCGTCTCGCCATAATCGCTGTTAATAATCAGTTTTCATCTTAAAAACAAAGTAAGATTTATATATTTGTCGTCCTTTTCGGGATGTAGCGTAGCCAGGTATCGCGCCAGCATGGGGTGCTGGAGGTCGGAAGTTCGAATCTTCTCATCCCGACGATGAAAATCAGGCCCTGTTTGTGTAGACGGACAGGGTTTTCTATTTCAGCACCGTAGCGCGGGACCGTAAGGCTTTTTCGCTCCCCCCTCCCCCTGGATCAGCGCGCTAACCCGCCATCCCGGCAAAACTCATACACCTGTTAATCGCAGATCAATTTATTTTTTTGCCGACAGATAATCGTCATTTGGCCCTTTTCCGCTAAGAATTAGCGGGATATATTTTTCAACCCTGGCTGCACGGGTTTTGGATTGTTTGGGTTGAGAAAAATGCAGGATGTACGCTCTTTGCCGCCCGGGCGTAAGCGCGTAAAAGGCGGTTTTCAATGGAGGGAATTTATCTAATTTTTGTTGAAGTTCTTCGGGGATGATATAGTCGGCAGTGGTTTTGAGTGTTACTTTCACCCCGGCTTTTTCCACTTCAATAGCTTCATAAATATAGGCCTTCAGGATGGGTTCCATCTCCGCTATTTCCCGCACATTGCTGAACTTGATCCACCGCCCCGACTGGGTATGCTCCCCGGGTTTTATCAGGATACCTTCGGCGTCGTATAATAATGCGCCTTTAAAAAAACTAAGTGCACAGTGGTCTTTTAATTCACCTATTATAACCACGTTACTGCCATGAAACAGGTAACAAGGCTGCCCCCACTTCAATTCTTCATCCAGCCCGCAATCGAGGCAGATCGTTCTCAGTTTCTCCAGTTCTTCCTGCCACTTTTTGGCATTGCTTAGAAATACATCAACATTAGGGTCCATTCTTTTTATTTAATGATAGTTATGTGAAACGGTGGCGGTTTTCGCCACCCCTCCCTACTTCATCTCCCCGCAGGGGCGCGCAAGCACGTATCCGCCATTTTTGATAATAGGCGCTGACTGTGCTATTTCTGCCGCCTGATCGAGCGATTCCGCTTTAATGATAATAAAACCGCCCTCGGTAGTATCCGGAAAATGATGATCATGAGGCCCGTCAGCATCGATCCGTTTCCCGTCCGGCTCAAGCGGATAGCCGGTCTCCAAATGCCCCCCTTTCACAAGATCAGACATCCAACCGCCCCAGGCGGCCCTGTGTTTTTCCAGGGCTTCTTTTTCCACCCTATCGAGATTTTCATACCGGAGCGCCATATTCCCCCCGTAAAATGAAAGCAGGTACTTTTTCATAAGTTTTACATTGGTATCAGGCAAAATTAGAGAAAAAGGGGAATATAAAAATGACCGGGACACCTGAACCACCCGGCACAGGTGAATACACCCGGGACACTAATATTTCCGTTAATTCGCTTGCTTTTGCCAGGAATTTTCCTTATTATTTCGTCGGCAAGTTAACTGGCAGGCTCACCGTCCGGAAAATTTTGTGTGTTAACCTATAACCTGGGAAAACCCCTGCGACGAAAACATGATGCAAATAAAAAATGATTGTAATTTTGCAATATCTCAGTTACGGCCGTTACCCGGGACATCATTACTATGGATCTGTAAAGCGTAATATCATGCCAATCATAAGCATTCTCTTCTGGGCCTTTTTCGCTTCATATGTCATTCACATCCTTGACGAAACGCTGCTCAACGGCGGCTTTGTTCGATGGATTTCGGAGAATTTTTGGCCGGCGTATCACATGCGGATGTTCTTCTGGTTCAACGCCGCATTTATCGCGGCAATCGCGGTTAGCAACATCCTGTTTGACAGTTTTGGCGGCCATTGGGTTATTCTGCCGCTTATCTTTGTGGCCGGATTTGTCACCCATGTTGTAACTGTCCACCTGTATTGGACCATTCGCTTAAATACCTATTCACCCGGCCTGGTTACGAGCCTGCTTTATGTGGTCATCTTCTATCTCCTGGTCAGATATGGAGTAGGTGGCCATCTCATTAGCCGCAAGGATTTCACCATCGGAACGGTATTGGGCGTTGCAACCCTGGGTGTGTTCCTGACAATAGGGCCGACCGTGCTTTTTCCCAGGCTCATGCGCCGCCGCCGGTAGCAGCCTGTTATTCAGTCCCAATATTGCCATAGTATTTGGCCTCTATGCCGGGTCAGCCGGCTAAAACCGTTTTATCCCAAAAGATCCCAGCGAAACCTTTGCCTTTACATGAATTTTGTTTTTCGCGGTTGCAAACCCGGGCGTTTGATAGTGGCTGTCGTCCTTTTTGTCAAAGCCGTCAAGGTCCGTTCCGCCGAACGAGGAATCTGTCACCACCTCACATGCCGCTCCATTTGGAATGCTGATCTCCACACTGGCTACGTTTGATGTGATATCCAGGTAGGTATCGGGCATAACGGGCTGTAATTTTGCCTTGAAGACGCCCACCGCGCATTTTACCTCCAGGCTTCGTGTTTTAAGTGCCGATAAATCGAAATCAGATGACGATGCAGCGGTGTTGAGGGTGATATCCCAAACCGGGTTGGGGTTAAGGGCCAGGGTTACGCCCAAACTATCGATATGTTTTTGGCTTTCCTCTTCTTTCTTCATCGTAAATCCGATTACCTGCACCGAATCTTCGGTGGTTTGCGACACTGAAAAATGCCGGCTGCTGTCGCTCAATTCCGCGTGGAACAATTTATCGCTTGCCCCGGCTAATTTAAAAACACAGGCCGAGCCACTGACGTTGAGCCGCGCGGCTTTTATGCCCGGCTGATAATCGGCATTGAACGGGCCGGCGCTTGCAGGAGTTTTTTCGCCGCCACCATTTTTCGGAGCATCGGCCCAGCGGCACCCGGCAAATAAGGCAGCGCTAAGTAATAAAAGGAAGGCGAGGTTTTTCATAGGAGCTTTGGTTTTTACATGAGGGAAATTAATGTATTTGATCAAGAAAATCAACTTTTTCCCGCCCGGGCAGGGTCCCCGCACGGGCCACAGCGCTGCATTAATTTATTACCTCATCACCACTGTATTCCATTCGGTTTTCCCATCGGCGAAATCGCATATTTTAAATTTGCCTTTTGATATCTTTCTTACCAATGTATCGAACTGGGTTTTATCCGGATCCTTCATATCAATATCGAACGTTGATGATGCAATTACTTTCCACCGGCCGGCTTTCAGGCTATAAATTATTAATGCTTTGAACCGGCTTGCGCAAGATGAATAATAAATACCTACTTCCCTTACGCCATCTTCGTCTATATCTGGCAACACAAAGAAATTGGCTGGATGGCAGCAATAGGAACCGGTATATAATCGTGGCAGCGTCTTGTTATAAAAGCAGTAAGATTCTCCATCGTCACAATAATTAAACGGCGGCATCACAAAAACGGTATCAGCTTTTTTATTGATGAAGATACTTTTTATTGCTTTAATACCTTCAAAGTCTGCTTTTAAACTACTGTCCTTGTAGGTAAGTATTCCACAGGTATCTGTTTGATATTTCCTTGCGTAATTTTGGATAACCGACCTATGCCCTTTTAGCAGGCGTTTGGAAAAAAAGTCAAGGTTCTGCTTGAAAACGTTTTTTAAGCTGTCGGTGTTTCTGCCGTTATAAACTAGCGGTTTTGTTGCCCCACATGGAATTGAGTCACCTCGATTCCTGTTGGGGGCTTTAAATGACAAGGTAATAATAATCAATAAAAGGGCAGCAAAAAAAAGTTTGGGCATGCGTTTAAAGATTGTAGTAAGTGAAGGTATAAATTATTCTGCTTAATTTTCTTTTCAAACAAACTAATCGTCCAGCCCCTTACCATCCAAAATTTGCTGGATATATTTTTCAACCCTGGCCTCCCGGGTTTTGGATGTTTTGGGTTGAGAAAAATAATAGAGGTATCCCCGTTGCCGTCCCGGTGTTAATGCTTCAAAAGCAGTTTTCAGGGCGGGGATCCGGTCCAGCTTGCTTTGAAATTCCGCAGGAACGTCGTAGTCCGCCGTTGTTTTACGTATTATTTTCAAACCGGCTTTCTCCACTTCAATGGCTTCATAAATATAAGCCTCTATGACGGGTTCCAGGTCCACGATTTCCAGGATATTGGTAAACCGAATCTGGCGCCCCGACTGCACATCCTTGGTTTGCTGGATCAGGATACCATCAGCATCATTTAACAAAGCGCCTTTAAAAAACAAATACGCGCAGTATTCTTTAAAGCCATGTATTAAAACGATGTTGCTTTTGTTAAACGTGTAACAGGGACAACCCCACTTCAGTTCTTCGGTCAGCCCGCAGTCAAGCGCGATCATTCGCAATTTTATATATTCTTCCTGCCACTGTTTGGCTTTATTGAAGAACCAGTCAACTTTTGGATTCATGTTGTTAAAATTATTGATTTACTGAACTGTTTGTGCGATAAAATTCTTAACCCTGCATTTCGTTTCGCCTTGCCTAGGCGGCGTAGCCCTCAGCCATCCTCTCCTCCCAAGAACTCCTTCGGAGGAGAGGCGTTGAGGTAAGACTAATACGCTAATATCAAATCCGGTTTTACCGAAGTCATTTGTCTATACGTATACCTGGAATACCAGGCCGCCACTGTCAAAATTAGTAAAAACAGTGATGGGGCAATTTCCTTTATAGAATCGCCGGAAGCGATGTGTGAAAATACCGCTCCGGACATAACAAAGAAAAACCCCGCATATGCCCATTCTTTAACCCGGCTAAACCCAGGAATTAAAATTGCGATCACGCCAAGTATTTTCCAGGCGCCAATGATGTACAACAAATATAAGGGATAACCTAAATGAGCGACGATATCAGCATACCCTTTTGTGCCAAATATTTGCGCCAGGCCTTGCGGCAACATGCAAAAAGCCAATAAGCTGGTGGTAACCCGGTAAATTATTTTATTTCTCTTTTTCATGATCTTTAAGTTTAATTTGATTAAAATGTCAATGCTTCACATTCTCTGTGTCTCCCTATGCCTTCTTTGCGTGCTCCGTGTTTATGTTTTTAACACAGAGATCACAAAGAAGGCACGGAGAACACTAAGCCAGCCTTTTGATACAGCTTAGCGGCAGATTTCTACCAGGTCTGTTTAAGAATATTGAACATCCAGCTGATACCAAAGCGGTCTTTACAACTACCCCAATACCCCCAGAACTCATCATGCGGCGCTATGCCGTCTGTTCCGCCTTCGGATAGGCCCTTGTATAATTTGTCGGCCTCTTCTTTGGTGTCAGGGCTCAAATAGATGGTAAAATTGTTACCTGCGACCAGTTTTTGCCCCATGCTCTCCAGCATATCGGTGGCCATTATTTGTACGCCGCCAGGTATAGGCAGGGCCACATGGGCTACTTTGTTTTGGTCGGCCTCCGGCAACGGCGGGGCTGCGGGGTTAGACGGTGCGTCTTTAAATCGTACTAACGGGTTAGAAAATTCTGTACCGAAAACTTTTTTGTAGTGATTAATAGCTTCTTCGGCATTGCCCTGGAAGTTTAAATAAATTGCTACGCTTGCCATGATTGTTATTTTTTATGGTTAGTAAATTTTGTTAAATAGTCCGGAAGTCCGAAAGTCAGTAAAGTCAGAAAGACACTTCAACTGAGGTTTCGGCACGGATGATGAATGTCTATCAATTCACTGCCGTGATTTTTCTGTCCGCCGGCCGCAAATACCAGGATAGCACTGTAAAAATTGCCAGTACAAACGGGGCAATTATTTGCGCTTTGATGTCATTGCTGGCAATGTGCGAGATCACCGCACCGGTCATCGTAAAAAATA
>DASRTD010000281.1:0-33464 GCA_035656115.1 Mucilaginibacter sp. | reverse complement strand
GTGATTCAAATAATTGTTGCCTCAATTCCTGGCTGTAAGCCATTTCTGTGGTGTCGGGGTTGACAACGTGATTGAATCTGTTTTTTTCAAACAAGGCATAGCCGCTATTGGCAGTATTCCAGCCATTGTTGCTTAGGTCGACATCTACGGCCAGGGAGTATCCTTTTTCGATGGTGCCTTTTGCTATGCCGATCAGTTCTTCAAGCGGTACGTTCAGGTAAGGTTCGGCCAGTAGAAAATTATCGGGGATCTCCAGCGCAAAATTCTTATAATAAGGATGGTGGGTGAACGAAGTGATGGTTACATAGTCGTTCGGGTCAAATTTTAAAACCTGTTGAGCAAACGTGTGGGGCGTATATTCTTTTCCCTCCCATGTGAATTTATCAGGCGGCGTGCCAACAATGGCATCATGTTTTTTGATAAAGCCAGTGAGCCAGTTTGGGTCGATCGGTTTGGTTTTTAGAACGGAATCGAGATAATTCTTTAGTATCTGGTCGAGTTGGATATTTGAATTATCCGAAAACTTAACACCCTTATCACGTGCATAAAATTCGTTAGGCACGGCGCCGTATTTGGCAATGCCAAACAACGCATCATGCGAAAGTGCGCCGGCTTCAAAAAGCGTGGTGCCGTTGGAGAGTATATAGCGCTTTGCCTTTTCGATGTAAAGGTTACGGGCTGTGTATAATTCCGAAAGATCGATATCCTTCCGCTCGTTTTTTATTTCACCGCTTTCAATCATCGACGTGGTGGAGAAAGACCAACAGGTATTAGTGTTGCCCTGGTATTTCACGGTGCCAGCAGGTATTTGCTTGATAGTGGTCGGTACGTTTTGTTGTGCGAACAGGGAACTTGTGGCAAAAAGGCCTAAAGCGGCAATATAGAGCTTTCTCATCTTCGGGAAAATTGGTTAAAGCGCTAAAAATAAGGAAAATTTTAAAATAGCAGTACTTTAAAACGACATGACTGTTGGGCGGGCAGCCTGGCCGGCTATTGCGGGCGGCTTACCACTTTTTGAAGATAACAAAAACCGCCACTACGATCAACGCGAACCCGACAGCGTGATTCCAGGCTAACTTCTCTGTCTTGAAAAAGATCAGCGTAAATGCGGAGAATACGATGAGCGTTATTGCTTCCTGGATGGTTTTTAGCTGTACCAGCGTAAACGGGCCGCCATTTCCTTTAAATCCACCCTCGTTCGCCGGTACCTGGAAAAGGTATTCAAAAAAGGCCAGGCCCCAGCTGATCAGGATGATTGCGAAGATCCCGAGATTTTTTCCCCACGAAAATTCTTTGAACTTGAGGTGTCCGTACCAGGCGAACGTCATAAAAGTATTGGATATAACCAGGAATAGAATCGTACGAAGTGCTTTCATTGCATATTTTGAAGTTGAAACTGCAATTGTAGCCATTTTGTTTTGTAAGATAAAAGCGTGTTGCCGTGTTTTATTTGTCACATTAACACCCTTGAATTGCCATTAAGTCACCTGAAAATATTATTTCAGTCAGCTTATTTTTACGCTAAATTAAAGGCAGATAGATTTTATGACAACAGCAGTAAACCTTAGGGCCACCCGCCGCGAATGGATCGGTTTGTCAATCTTGATATTACCAACGCTTATCGTATCGATGGATATGACGGTGACTTACCTGGCACTGCCGGTTTTAAGTGCCGCTTTGCACCCAACCAGCGCTGAATTGCTGTGGATAACCGACATATTTGGCTTTTTTGAGGCCGGCATGCTGATTGTAATGGGTTCATTGGGGGACAGGATAGGCCTTAAAAAGTTGCTTTTGTGCGGGGCGTCCGCTTTTACCGTGGCATCTGTGCTCGCGGCGTTTGCGCCTTCGGCATTCTGGCTTATCGTTGCCCGGGCTGTGATGGGAATTGCGGGGGCCACTTTATTACCTACGGTTTTATCCCTGATCAGGAATATGTTTCATGACAATGTACAGCGCACCTTTGCCATGGGGTTGTATACCACCTGTTTTTCGTCGGGAACGATGCTGGGGCCTATTATAGGTGGTTTTTTGCTAAGCCATTTTTGGTGGGGCTCGATATTTTTGATGCCCGTGCCGCTTATCCTTATTATGCTGTTTACTGCACCGGCTTTGCTGCCTGAATTCAAAGACCATCACGCAAAGTCACTTGATCTTCTTAGCTCAGCTTTCCTGATTTGCGCAACGCTCCTGGCAATTTTGGGTATAAAGCAGATCGCACAGAATGGGTGGGACATATTACCGCTTGTCTGTATAGCCGGAGGCTCGGTTATTGGCGTGCTTTTCGTCAGGCGGCAAAAATTGTTAACCCATCCGCTGATTGATCTTTCCCTGTTTAAACAAGTAGGTTTTCCAGTCGCACTCACGGCACTTTTTATAGGCTTATTCAGCTGGGCGGGCATTTTTTTATTTGTGGGGCAGTATCTTCAATCAGTTTTGGGCATCAGTTCGTTCTCCGCAGGGTTATGGATGCTTCCGGGCGCTGCCGGCAGTATTATTTTATGCATGTTTGCGCCCGTGGCGATAAAATACATTAGTCGTGGCAAAATGATCGCAACCGGGCTTGCTGTTTTAACGATCGGTATACTTCTGCTGACATGGCTAACGATAAATTCATTGGCATTACTCGCGGTCGCCATGTTTCTGATCTCCGGTGGCTGTGGATTAACCGTAACACTGGGCATTGACATGGTGGTTGCTTCGGCGCCACCGAACAAAGCTGGTGCTGCAGCAGGCATCTCCGAAACAAGCACCAACTTCGGCGCGGCATTGGGCGTTGCTTTGCTCGGCTGCTTATGGACGGCGATTTATCGTGATGCCATTTCGAAAAAGATGCCTTCCGGCTTATCTCCGCACGACACCGACGCGGTGAAAAATACCATTGGCGGGGCTGTAGCGCAAGCCACCAGGCTTCATCAACCGGCGCTCGCTAACCTGGCCCGGCAGGCATTTGTTCATTCGCTCCACCTAACCGCGTTGGTTAGCGCTTTTTTGGTTTTTATCGTAGCGGTACTTGTGGCGGTTAAGTTCAACAAAGGGTCGTTATCTGCCGGCGCATAGAAAAATCTTTTTATTTCCGGATTCTGGCCTGTATTGAGAAATTTTATGCAGAAATTTATCCGCAGGAGTCACCTGTTTGCCCAAATCTATGAAAACCATACAAAACCGGTTTATGATCGCCTGCCTGTGTGTGATCGCCTTTTCTGCATTGTTGATTTCGTTCAAAAAAAATGCACGTCCTGTAAACACCGCCGGGACCATTCAAAAATGCCTTATTGTGTCGGATATCCATTTCAGTCCGTTATATGGCGCCTCTTTAAATGATTCAACCTTAAAAAGAAAGCTTGAACACGAGAATTTTGACGAATGGAAGACCTATTTTGAAGGTTTCGCCCCGCAAATGGCGCTGAATGCCAATTTATTGGGACAGGATGCCAATTATGCGGTGCTGCGGTCAGCTTTGTTTAACATGAAAAAGAGGTTGCCCAACCCGGCTTTTATTGTTATCGCCGGCGATTTTATCTGGCACGGTGCAACACCTGCGGATTCGGTTTTAAAAAAGAAATGCATTTTGTTTATTTCAAGACTTTTTAAGGAAAATTTTCCCGGTGCACTTATCATCCCTGCTTTAGGCAATAACGACACCTACGGCCAGGATTATGATTTGCAGGACACCAAATTTTTAAACGATTTTGCCAAAGCATGGTCGCCAAACCTGCCAACGTCTTCGGGAGATTCATTAAAGGCACATGGCTATTACAGTTGCGAGGCAGGTAATATGGAGTTTTTAGTAATTAATACCGCTTCCGTTTGCGCCGGGAAGAATTATAAACAGCCTGCGGACGAAATGCTGAAATGGCTGCGGCTGAAATTGTCAAACGCCAACGGTAAAAACATTTGGATCATAATGCACATACCCCCGGGCATAAACGCTTTTAACAAAAGGAATTTTTGGGACGCGGCGTACAAGGATGAGTTTGTGGATGAAATTATAAAATATGCATCCTCAGTTAAGCTGATGATCGCCAGCCACACACATTTTAATGATTTTAAGGTAGTGTACGATCATTCAAAGTTTCCTGTGCCGGTTGCTCTTTTGCGCATTGTACCTTCCATTTGCTCTAATCACGCCAATTACCCTTCATTTGATGTGGCGGAAGTTAACCCCTCATCAGGGAGTGTTGTCAGTGAAACCAATTGGTATTTAAAATTGCCGTCTGCTTCAGCGGCCAAAATGTCCCCGCAGACTTTATGGACAGATTCGATTGGTTCGCCAAAATATTTTAAAATGGCCAAAATAAACGCTGCAGGTTTTTCAAAGCTGATCGACAACATCAAAAACGATAAAACAGTGCGATTGGTAAAAGACTACGCCGATTTTTATGATGTTGGCACAACGATGGACAGTATATTGTTTATCAATCATAGTACCTATTTGAATTACCTGGGGGCAGATTCTTTAAAATAAAAATTAAACAACGGTTATGAAATCATACGTTCGCCGTCAATTTTTAAAAACAACGTCTGTGTTTGCTGCCGGAACATTCATGGCGCCCTCATTTGCTTTTAAAAAAGACAAACCATTGTTATCCTTTTCGACGCTGGGTTGTCCTGATTGGTCGTTCAGCCAAATCACTGATTTTGCTGCTGCCAACGGTTACGATGGTATCGAACTTCGCGGTATTCAGCGTGAGATGGAACTTACCAAAGTGAAGGAATTGAGCACGCCGCAAAACAGGCAGGATACTTTACGCATCATGAAGGATAAAGGCCTTCGTTTTGTCGACCTCGGTTCATCGGCTGCGCTGCATATTGCAGAACCGGTTGAAAGACAAAAGAATTTAGATGAAGGCCGGCGTTTTATCGACCTGGCGCAGCAATTGGATTGCCCATTTACCAGGGTATTCCCCAATAATTTTCCGAAGGGCCAGGATAAGGAAGCTGCAATGGACCTGATGGTAAAAGGTCTGCTCGAACTGGCTGATCATGCTAAAGGAAGCCCTGTGAGTGTGTTGGTTGAATCGCATGGCGACCTGGTAAAAATAGCTGACCTGGAAAGCGTGATGAAGGCAGCCAAACACCCCAATTCAGGAATGGTTTGGGATGTATCCAATATGTGGACAATTACCAAAGAGTCGCCCGTCGACGCGTATAAGGTACTGTATCCGTATATTAAACATACTCATATCAAAGACGCGAAATTGGTTAATGGTGAACCGCATTATGTGCTGTTAGGAAAGGGGGAGGTTCCCATTTTTTCGGCGATTGACACTTTGCGCAGCGGCGGATATAAAGGCTATTACAGCTTCGAATGGGAAAAACTGTGGCACCCGGAAATAGGGGAGTCAGATGTCGCCATTGCGGATTACGCGAGGGTGGTGAAGGCGCATTTTTTGTAGCATAATTCCTTTATCGTTCTAAGGATCAAACATTCGATATCTCTAAAGTGTTAAACACATTAAATACCTAACTTAAAGCAGCAACATTATGTGGCAGGAAACCGACAATAAACTATACCGGGCTTTTGAATTCAAGAACTTTTCAGAAGCCTTCGCGTTTATGACAAGAATAGCGTTGCTTGCCGAAAAGCACGACCATCATCCAACCTGGACAAATACCTGGAATAAAGTAGAAATATGGCTGTGTACCCATTCGGCGGGGGATAAGGTTACCGCCAAAGATCGGTTGCTTGCCAAAGACATCGATGTACTAATTCAGTAATTTTTTTAAATAATTGGAATATTTAAATGTTGTTTTTATATTTACGTAATTGATTACGTAATTTATTACACAAATGGATTTTTATCAAAAAACAGGTAAAATGGCCCTGGGAAGCCGGTTGAGAAGGCTGAGCGAATTGCTTACCGACCAGGCCGCCGAAGTTTATGCGCTTTATGAAGTGGAAATTCAGCCTAAATGGTTCCCGGTGTTTTATGTGCTTTCTGCGGGTGATGAAAAAACAATATCGCAGATCGCGCAGGAGATCGGTCATTCGCATCCATCGGTAAGTACCATCGTTAAAGAAATGGAAAAGGGGGGAGTGGTGGCAAAGGGTGACAACAAAAGCGATAAACGGGAAAATAGCGTAAAACTGACTGAAAAAGGCTTCCAGATTAACGAGCGTATACAGGCACAATACCAGGATGTTGAGTCGGCGATAGAAAAAGCAATTTTACAGACTCAGAGCGATATCTGGAATGCAATAGAAGACTGGGAGTTTCTTTTGGGCGAGAAAAGCTTGTTGAAAAGGGTAGTGGATGAAAAGAAGCTGAGAGAAAGCCGGGCAGTAACGATAGTAGAATATCAACCCGAATATAAAACCGCGTTCAAGACGCTGAACGAGGCCTGGATAACCAAATACTTTAAGATGGAGCCTTCGGACTATAAATATCTCGACTACCCTGAGGAAAAAATACTGGAAGAAGGTGGGCAGATCATCTTCGCGATTGCCAACGGCAAAGCAGTTGGAACCTGTGCGCTGGTAAAAGTTGATGAGCAAACCTTCGAACTTGCAAAGATGGGGGTAGCTGACGAGGCAAAAGGTAAGGGCATAGGCTACCTGCTCGGCATGGAGGCAATTAAGCGGGCGAAGGAGGCGGGTGCTAAGCGGATATATCTTGAAAGTAATACCGTACTCACGCCCGCCATAAATCTATACCACAAACTGGGCTTTAAAAAGGTAGCAGGCAAGCCATCACCTTATCAGCGATCAAATATTTGTATGGAGATAGTGCTGTAGTTTACTGCGCCAATTGCTGTTTCCTTTGCGCCTGCTCCCAAACGGCACTTTGCTTGGTGGTAAAATAGCGGATAATGCCCATCAGCACCGCATAATTCATCACACAAAAATAATAAGGCACAAACAGCACTTTGATGCGGATGTGCCTTTTCTCCATGATCATGCCGGTTAACGCCAGCAAGTAAAAAAATATTTGCGCGAGGAAAATCAACTTGAATAAGGTCTCGCCGGGCTGGAGTGCCAACCCTGCATTAATGCCAAATACCAATATAAGCAGGAAAGGGGTAACCGTCCAGCGTAACACACGGTGGCTGATGTATTGAAAGGATAAGATGGGGTGCTTAAAGGGATTAAACATGCTTTTTAACCGCAGGATGGACTGCATGCCGCCTGCTGCGATCCTGATTTTCCTCTTTAATTCCTCGGTCACATTTTCCGACGCCGTTTCCATGGCATAAGCCTGCGGCTCGTAAACGATGCGATAGCCTTTTGAAGCAATGAGCATCGAGATCATAAAATCATCCAAAACCGTGTCAACAGGCACGTCCTCGTAAAGTGAGCATCGCACACTGAATAGCTCGCCGGCAGCACCCACCACCGAATAAAGCTCAGAGTCCCATTTTTTTAAAGCCGATTCATATTTCCAGTAAAAACCTTCGCCCGCCGCGCTGGCGTCGGCACTTTCGCCTATCTGCACCCGTTTTTCGCCAGCTACCGCGCCGACAGTACTATCAACATAATGCCGGCAAATATTAGTTAAAGCTTCGGGGTTTAGAAAGGTATTGGCGTCCGTAAATACTACTATATCAGTATCCACCTGAGCCATCGCGCGGTGCACCGCGGCAATCTTACCCGAACGGCCATTTTGGTGCAGATGGGTTATTTGCGGGTATTGGTTGACAATATCTGATGTTTTATCTGTAGAACCGTCGGTGACAAATAAAAACTTTAGTTTACCCGCAGGATATTTTAACTCAAGGCAATTTTTTATTTTATCTTCAATAAAATGCTCTTCGTTGTAAGCAGCAACAACCAACGTGCAGCAGGGCATCAGGTTGTTAAGGGGCGCAATCACCACGTTGTGGCCTTTGATCAACCTTTTCATCCTGATAATAATATATAACAGGATGCCATAACCGGCAAAGGTGTAAAAAACGACGGCAAGGCTTAACCAAAAAGCAATTTTCATGAAGTTTAATTAACGGTAACCCAGGTTTCTACTATTCTTATTATTGGTAAAATTCCACCACACCGCGCTAAAAAGCGTCGGTATATAATTATAGTTTTTTGCTTTTACGTAATTTACTATGTTGCGGGGTACAACAACCGACAAAAAATATAGATAAAAAACTATTTTTTTTACCCCCGGCGCATTCCTTCGGATAAACAGAATCCGGTTGCGGTTCATAAAGTATTCTTTCAATCGGCTTTTTTTGCCTACTGATACCGATTCTTTATGATAAATGAGCGCTTCAGTACAAACCCAGGCCTGGTAGCCGGCGCGTTTGATACGCTCGCACCAGTCCAATTCTTCATAATACAAAAAGAAGTTTTCGTTCATCAACCCCGCTTTTTCTATAGCCTCTTTTCGCACCATCATAGCTGAGCCGTGGCAATAAGCCGTTGGGCCTATGTAGTTGTTGTACTGTCCTTTGTCTTCCTCGCGCAAGCCGATACAACTGTTGCGGCAGGTGTAAAAATTTAAAGGCGTATAGCCGGCGTACTGGATCAGGTTTTTATCGTAGTAATATTTGATCTTGGGTGACACCATCCCGACTTCGGGATGCTCATCCAATACGCGGACGAGTGTTTCAACCAGGCCAGGGGTAAATTCGGTATCGTTGTTTACCAGGAATAGGTAATCGCCTTTGGCGGCGCGCAAACCAATGTTATTACCTCCCGCAAAACCCAGGTTTTCTTCGGAACGTATAAATTTAATGCCGGGGGTTTTACTACGCCAATCGGCGGTATAATCGATATCGCTACCGTTGTCTACCACAATAACCTCGGTATCATCGGCAGCAGGGATGGTTGCCAACAATTCTTCGGTTACTTTGGGCTGATTAAAATTTACGGTAATGATCGACACTTTCATCATAGGTTAGTTTTAGCTACCCTGTCGAGGCATTTTTGTAACTCGGCAGCAAATTCTTTATCATGCGGTGGGGCAAATATGGTGTTGTGCTCGCCGGGTATATCGTGTACGTTCACACCCTTGAGGGCAAATTCCCTCCAGCCTAAATATTTAAAATCGGCCATGTAAAATGTTTTCTTTTTTGCCCTGAACAGGTCGACAGTAATGTCCAATGGTTTTTGGCAATAATTGCGCTTTGCTTTGGCGCTGGCCTCGTCTATTTCGTTATCATAAGCAAAGAAGCCTTCGCGTTTTTCTTCAGTCCCCTGAACTTTCCAGAATAAGCGGATGATCTTGCGTTTTATCGAAATGCCCTTGTATTCTACCGTCCTTTTCGGGTCATTGGCAAATAAAACAAGGCTGTAAAGGAACTTCATAACGAAAAGCGCAACGCGGGTGACTATTTTTTTTAAAAGCGGGTCATATCTGTCGGTCTGCTTGGCATAGGTATCAAATACCGCAAGCAGCTTAACGTCTTTACCCATAACTTTCATTTGCCGGGCCATTTCATAAGCAATGGTACCACCCAGCGAGTAACCCGCCAACGCATAGGGGCCTGCTGGGTTTTGTGCGATGATTTCGGCAATATAATTTGCGGCGATATCTTCCATTACATCCAGCGGCTCGTCAACGCCGTTAAGCCCCCGCGCCTGCAAGCCATAGACCGGCTGATCATCGTCCATATTCATCGCGAGTGCGTTGAACAGTAATACGTTCAGGCCTGCGCCGTGAACAATATACAATGGCATTTTTGTGCCCGTTGGCTTTATTGGAACGAGTGACTCCCAGCCAATCGATTTTGCATCGGCATTTAATCTCAAAGCCAGCTTTTCGATGGTTGAGTGTTCAAAAAGCGTCGCAAGCGGTAACCTTTTGCCGGTTTCTTTCTCTATCCGCGCCATAATCTGCACCGCAACCAGCGAACGCCCGCCGATGGTGAAGAAATTGTCGAAAATGCTGATCTGCGGTATGCCCATCACGTCCTGCCAAATCCCGGCTACCATTTTTTCTACGTCCGTGCGGGGCGCCGCATACTCACCGGCGCTGGTTACTAAAACATAATCAGGCTTTGGCAATGATTTTCGGTCCGTTTTCCCGTTTGGCGTAATCGGTATCGCCGCTAACAATACAAAATTGTCGGGCACCATATATTCTGGTATGACGGCCAGTAAAGCCTGGTGCCATTTATGAGTTTGAGTTTTCAGATCCAGGTTTCCATGGCCGGCTTTTAGCACTACGTAGGCCACCAGGCGGGGATCCCCGGGCAAATCCTCACGTGCAATTACTACTGCCTCCTTTATATCATCTTGCTTCACCAGGGCATGTTCAATCTCTTCCAGTTCAATTCGATAGCCCCTTACTTTAACCTGGTGGTCGATGCGGCCAAGGCAATAGATATCGCCTTTTTCGCCTATTTTTCCAAGGTCACCGGTGCGGTATATTTTGCTCCCAACAATTTGAGAGAATGGATCATCAATAAAACGCTCTTCAGTCAAATCAGGACGGTTGAGATATCCTTTTGCCACACCTTCGCCACCAATAAATATCTCGCCAACCGAGCCATCCGACAAGCGGTTGTATTGGTCATCAAGAATATAAATCCGGGTATTGGCAATGGGCTTCCCGATGGAAATGCTCTCGTCGTTCTCTATTAATTTCAGGGTCGACCAGATGGTAGTTTCTGTCGGGCCGTAAACGTTCCACAAAGCGCCGCTACGCGATGTTAGTTTGTTTGCCAGGTCGCGTGGGAGCGCTTCGCCGCCGCAGAGTAACTTGATCGGCAGGTAATTTTCCCACCCGGCTTCCAGCATCATGCGCCAGGTGTAGGGCGTAGCTTGCATAAAGGTGATGTTTTCGTCCTTCACCAGGTCGAGCAGGAGACGCCCATCTTTTGATGTTTCGGAATTAGTAAGAATTAGCTGCGCCCCGCAAACAAGCGGTAAGTACAACTCAAGTCCGGCAATATCAAACGAAATAGTTGTTACGGCCAGTATTTTGTCCTCAGCCGTCATGCCGGGCTCTTTCTGCATGCTAAGCAGGAAATTAACCAGGTTATTGTGCCTGATCTGTACACCTTTCGGCTTACCCGTCGAGCCCGAAGTGTAAAGTATGTATGCAAGCTCTTCACTGCTGAAATCAATAGCCGGTTCATCCGGGCTATAGGTATCAAGTTTGGTCAATGCTTCTTCGACCAGGATTTCTTTTGCATTGGAAGAAAAGTGTTTTGAATATTTTGTTGACGTCAATAATATCTTTGCCGAAGAGTCTTGCAGCATAAACTCTACCCGGTCTTTCGGGTATTCGGGATCAAGCGGCAGGTAGGCAGCACCAGATTTTAGTATCGCCAGTAGCGAAATAACCATTTCAGGACAGCGCTCAATCGCGAGCCCGACTACGTCACCGGTTTTTACGCCGTTGCCGATCAGTAGTTTTGCAAGCTTGTTTGAGCTTTCGTATAGCTCGGTGTAACTGAGTTGCCGGTTGTGGAATTTAAGGGCGACCTTTCCCGCATGTTCTTTTGCGCACTTATTGAGAAAGTAGGGCAGGGGGCGCTCCCTGGGATAATCGGCATAAGTATTGTTCCGGTTAGTTTGTTCCTCGATATGCACCTGGCTATTCATTTGTTGTTTTCAATACTAATTTTAAATAGCATCCTGCGAAAATTAGGGTATCACATCATTTTGTGTAACAGAAATATTACACTTATACGCATTATTCGGTGCTATGGATATGCGGCGTATGAATAAATTTTTTGTTTGCCCCTTTGAGTTTAAACAATAGTAAAAACATGGTAAAAAATATCATCGGGACCCGCAAAACAGCGCCCCAGAATTTTTCATTGATAAAGCTTGCCGGGATCGCAATTAAAATTGCGGTATAGCAACAAGCAGTGGCCGCGAACCATAATTGCCAGTCGGGGCCTATACCTGGCGTGAACACAGAAACTAAGAGCATCAGTGGCATCAAACCAAGCATCATGACCCGGGGCAGTACGGAGAGTTGATAGACCTCATTAAAATAATCGAAATTCCCATGTAAAAAAAGCTCACCAAACCCGCTGATCCAATATCTTTTAAGTAAACTAAACTGCGCTGAAAGCCACCTGCGTCGTTGTTTTTTAAAATTTTCGGGGTTGCTTACTTTTTCATCATATATCAGCGCATCTTCTGCATAAGCAACGTTGATTTTCCTGCGTGTGAGCAGCAAGCCCATTTCCTTGTCAAACCCGCCTACGGCATCTATCTGTAGCATGGTTTCTTTAAAAAGCGGATATTCCAATGCCATTCCTGAGCCGATAATTGCGGCGGATAACTTAAAAACCCGCTGTGATTTGCGGAATAAATGATTGTTTACCTCCTCGCTGATCGCGTCTAAAATCGCAATATGGGTATTGGTGTTTTTCGCAACCCGGTGTCCTTGCACTACGCGTTCACCTGCCTGCATATAGTTGTTAATACGATGCAAAAAGTCCGGTGCAGCAACGTTATCAATATCAAAAACTACAGCGGCGTCAAAACCTTCGGCGGTATTTTCAATCGCCTTATGTAAAGCCTTTGATTTTGTGCTGCTCTCAAAAGAAACCTCTAATACCTGTAGCGGCATTTGTTTGAGTTTTTCAATAGTTTCAGGCTTTAGCGAATCTGCAATAACGCACACATGATATAAATCCTCTGGATAATTTATCGTCACAGCGCTTGCAGCGGAGTTCAGAATGATCTCGTCTTCCTTATAGGAGCAGATATAAATGACAAATTTTGCAAGCTTTTTGCCCGGCGGCGGTGTCTTAACCGGAGTCAGCCGGCCGCAAACCGAAAAGACAAACAAATACAGGCTGTATGCACCCAGGTATGCAAAAATTATACTCGTAATAACTGTGGCAATAAGTTTTATAACTTCCATATAAATAGCTGTGTCCTTATACGGCAGGAGTTGTAAAAATGGTCGGACATTTTGGAAAATTTTACAGAAAAGGCCCCTAAACCGGGCTAAGTTTGCTATCCAGGTTAGTTTTTAACAATTCTTTTATTTCCATCGCGCGGTGTTCCCAGGTATTATCTGCCGCTACTTCCAGCCGTTTCTCTCTTTGTGCTTCCGTATCTTTCAAAGCAGCGTCAAGCGCACCGGAGAATTCGTCGGCATTCCTACAGTAAAATACGGTGTCTCCCGTAAAGTCCTTCAAGTCGGGATTAAAATCAGTTGACACCACAGGTTTTCCGGAGCCGAGGTACTCGAAAAGCTTCAGCGGAAAAATATTGTTGCTTACTTCGTCCTTTTTAAATGGAATGATGGCCACATCAAAACCTTTGAGAACGGCTGGCATCATTTCGTAAGGCACCGGACCTTTAAAGTAAACATTAGGGAATTTATAATCTTCTTCATTCGCGTAGTACCGGTCGACCGGGCCTACAAATACAAAGTTTTTGTCGGGGTTTTTAACGATCAGTTTTTTTACCAGGTCATAGTCAATTCTTCGCTCGATATTGCCAAAGTAACCGATGATGGGTTTTTTAATACCGGCAAGCACGTCGGCCACTTTTAATTTAGGATCGAGCGCTTTTTGACTATGGCTTATATTGGCAGCATTCGGGCTAAAAAATGATCTTTTATTTAGCAGGCTCTTTTTGTTTGAGAGTTCCTTGCTGGTTGAGATCACCATGTCCACATCTTTCACCAAAATATCCTCATTAATAAGCCCGTGGCGGGTTTGGTAAGGTTCGATGAGCGGATCGACACAATGATAAACAGTTAACACCGGGTTCAGCATTTTATGCAGCGAGGGGAAAGCAACGTTATAAGAGTTAATGTAGATATAGTCTTTAATGGCCAAATCCTTTATCACGTTTTGAAGCCTTTTACCAACGATCCTTTCATTCAGATTTAGGGCCCATCGGTAAAATTTGCCCTCGGGCAGCATGTTTATGGAAGGAACGGGGGGAGTTATTACGATTTTAAGATTAGGGTCATCTGTTTCGATAATGCTATTTGACGGCGAAAAAAAGTGCGGCTTCCTGGTTTTAAAGCCGACGGTATTTCTAAACTTTATGCAATCCAGCCAGGTATAAGGCCTGTCCACATAATAAACCTTATTATCTTTTGCCAGTTGCTTGGCCAGCGTGTAATTCGTCGACTCGAGCGCGCAGTCGAACTGCATTTGGGAAAAGATGATAATATTTTGATCCTGAAGCTTCATTGCAAAAGGTAGGGGGAAGTTTTGTCTTATCAGCTTGATGATTTATTAACCAGGTTCCTGTTCAGCTTAGCAATAATTTCAATGGTGAGCAGTTTTGTTTCCGTGATGCCCAGTTTGAAAATGTCGCGCAGTTTGAAATGTAAATTTCTTTTCAAAATCCAATAACCATAAATAATACCAGTTAAAAAGGTAAATATGGACGAGAGCGCAACACCATACAGATTATGCGTTAAATAGATTCCCACGAAATCGCCCACCACGTTTACCGCCAGCATCAAAATAACTTTTATCATGTTGATATGCGGCTTATTCAGGATATCCAATGTTATTCCGAAAAAGCGGTCAACCGGAAGCAGGATGGCAAAACTCATAAATATCCGAAACACATTAGCAGCGTCCGATTGCACAAACGTTTCGCCGCCGATAATTTTTATCACCAGGTCGGCAGCAATAAATGCAGCGATGGATACAGGGATGAGCAGGATGGTTAGTATGCCGGCGTATTTTTTCATTACGTAGGTCATATACTGTTTGTCGTTACGCTGTACGGCTGCTGCCATAGCCGGGTAGGCCGTTGCAATAAAGCTGCGTAAGGGAATTTCAATTACCTCCATCAATCGTTGAGGCAAATAATAGACCCCAACAATAGCAGAGTTAACGAACATGAATTTAATAATATAAGTGTCGGACGCCCTTAATAAATAGGAGCTGATCGATGTGCCGACGGAGTATTTCCCAAAGTTTACAAGCTCCTTTATACAGGCCTTTGATCTATGGGTTATGGATCTGATCCTGGCCCAGCCCCATACTATGGAAAACAGACTGGTAAACGTTGCCGACCAGCAATACGCATAAACAACATTTTGAAAATGTGTGTGGCCGATAATTACAAGAGCAGCAACTGAAAGGAAAATGCTTCCCTGGCCGATGAATTGGAGAATGAAAACGCGATCGAACCGTTCTTCAGCCTGCAAAACCCATAGCGCAATGCTTGATGGCAGGGTACAGCAGAAAAAGATGCCAAACCATTTTGAAATGATCCCGACGGACGGATCGGCCCTAAAGATAAAATGAACGGTAAAGCTTAAAGTAACAAGTATTATGGTAATTAAAAACGCGACCGACCAGGTGGAGCCAATTACAGTCGCGGCGCGTTCCTCCGAGGCGCCTGAATAAAACTTTATAAGAGCAGTTTGAAGAAAGCCGCTCCGGAAAAAGTTAGCAAGGGTATAAGTCATCAAAAAAAGAACATAGTTACCCAGTTCGGTTTTAAGCGAATGTGCCAGCATAGCTACCGTCACCATCCCAACAACTGGCATAATGGCATTGCTGGCTAATGACAGCGTATGCTTGTTTACTAAGTTTTTTAAAAACGACATTATGCCTTTTCCCAGGTATTGGTTTTAAAATTATATTTTTTGATCACCTTTGCCGGATTGCCCGCCGCTACGCTATATGGAGGTATGTCTTTGGTTACCACGCTTCCAGCGCCGATAACAGCATGTTTTCCGATAGTTACGCCCGCAGTGACAACCGAGTTGGCGCCTATCCACACGTTGTCTTCGATGGTAATTTGTTTGGTGACAACCTTCTGCAGGCGCGGCGGTAAAGCCACATCCTGGTAGCCATGGTTCAGGCCTGAAATAACAATATTTTGCGCCAGCATCACATAGTCGCCCATAGTTACCGGGCCAATAATTACGTTGTTTAGACCAACACCGGTATTTTCCCCGATAAAAACATCACCGACGCCATTGTTTATTGTCGAAAAGTCTTCGATGATGCTGTTTGAACCGATACTGAATTTATTGAAAGGAAAAACGTCCATCCGGGTGTGCGTCCGAATGATGGCCCGTTTGCCTTTTTTATGAACAAATGGGTTTACAAACAGCCGAACCCAAAGCCTGGGCCTTGCCTGGCCGCTCGGGATAATCAACCAATGTGTGAATTTTTTAAGCCCCGGCTTTGACTTAACAATCTGAAGTAAGGACATTGTTAAAAATTGGTTTCATCAAGATATTTAATCCCCGTTAATTATTGAATCGGCGTAGCTAAAGCAGGAGTTTCTTTCCTTTTTTCAATATCTAACCGCATCAAAACACTTAACAGCGCCATCGCCAGGTAGAATAAAATGTTTGACGGGTATTGTACGAGTGCTTGCTGCGGATAGTTACCAATATCGAATGCGAAAATGATTAAAATCATTGCCAGACAGTAGGTTTTCAACTCCGGATCTTTGATCAGATAGAAATACCGTATACCGGTGTATAGAATGATAAAGTTGAAAATACAATAAATGAGCAGTCCGATCCAGCCCATTTCAACAGCCACCCGCACATAGCCGCTGTCGGGCGGGAATTTTGCAAGATAGGAATTTGGGGCAAACCGCTCGCCCCAAACGCCGACCGATCCTAAACCACCTCCGATGGGATGGGATAAGATGAATGGTTTTATCATCTCCTGGTTCTTTGCCCTTTGTTCGAAAGAAGCATCCTTTGATGGCTTAAATGCGCTTTGAAAACGGGCAAGTGTAGGATTTTTAGTTGGTACGACGATCAGAAACCCCAGGATGAGGCCACCTACGACGATAAAGGCGAACACCCTTTTATTAAAGTTGAGTATCGCAAGCATGACCATGGCGGATGGGATGATCACATAAGAGGCCCTTGTTCCCGAATAAAGCATCACCATAAAAAAGAATGCGGTAAGAATTCCTAAAACTATTTTTTTGGGAGGGTTGATCACTTTGCTGATGATAAACGCTATGCAGATCAGCGCGGCTGCAACCATATTGTAGGCATAAACAACCGGATCGGAGAAAGGTCCCCATTTGCGCAAATGTCCGCCGATAAACAGTAGTTTAAAGCGATCGGGAAAGCGGTGCAGCCATTCATATTCAAACGGGAGTAAACCCAGGTTTTCCTGTTGAAACCCCTGCAGCGCCGATATGAAAGCGAGTACAAGCCAAACGTTGATCAGCAGCCTGACGAATTCGATCGTGCGGATATGGTACAGGAAAACAAAATACATGAGCAGGATGATGCCTACCGTGCGGACGGTAAACACCCATTCGAGAACGGACGGGGATGCCGGGTTGATGATCTCGAAAATATTATAAACTATCCAAACCATTGTCCAGTAGGTGATGGGGTTTTTAAAATATGCCCAACCTTTTTCATGTTTCTTTCGCACAAAAAAACCTAGTATCAGCAGCCAGGTAAGGGCGTCCATCACCAGCCCGATGGGCGTTGGTTCCGGTAAAAACCGAGACGAAAAGTTTATAAAAAAAGATACGACGATTAGTGTTATGATGCCAAATTCGGGATATGCTACGGTGGCATATAATATCGGAAGGCCTATGAGAGAACATAAAAGAATGAGACCAAGTTCGTAGCCTTCCCTGGCGATCAGAAAGGTAGCGGCAAGCGAAATGATGATTGTGAAAGCTATTACAAACGGCGCAGAAAATTTCCTGATGATAATTTTATGCCAGAACGGCCTGTCAGCTCCGCTATTTCTAACTTGTTCATCCAGCATGTATCGGGCCTAATGGAGGTTTAAAAAAATAATATCTTTACAAACCAAACAAAGATTCCTAAAAAAGCGACGATAATTGCTACTGTAAGCGTCTTTCGCTGCAAAGGGCTAAGATCCTTAAGCGGATCAGCTGCTTTTTTATGTTCAATTTTCATCGTCGCAATTCATCAGGATACGTATAAAGAACTGATCTGTTTAATAACCTTGCATCATTTTTTTTGTGAAGGCTCGATAGTTGCTTTATTTAACACCCACCCTGCAAATTTACGATTAAGATGTTTCAAATAGTCAATATATTGGACTTGCGACCTCGGTATATTTTTGTGCCCCTCAAATACGGCAATTACTTTGTTCGCAAATAATATCCACTCTTTTGCCTTGTTCAATGAGTTCAGCGGCGCCAAATCTATCAGTATAATATCATAGCGTGATTTTAGTTCTTCAATATCGCGGCTAATGTTGCGCTCGTCGTTAATTTCAAGTAAGGTTATATCGCCTCCCCGGTTTCCTAAAACACCTATGGTCGTGTTATCCCTGTCAATGTACGAATTATTTCTGAAATAATCTTCCGCAAACTGCTTGGGCTGGATGGTATTACTTATTGTAGGGTTGTCGAAATTTCCGTCAATCAGCAAAACTTTTTTATTGATTGCCGAGTAGGAGTAGGCCAGGCTGGTGGCTAGTAAGGTTTTTCCTTCGCTACGCCCCAAACTGGTAATGGCCAGTATTTTTTCACCTTTAAGTTCCTGGTCAATTTCAAACCTCACCGAGCGAAGCAACTCCTTAAATTGCTGCATCCTCTGCCGGTTTTCCACATCCCAAAGTTTCTTCAAATCGGGTTTTGGCCCACTAATGGTACTTAACGATCCCAGCAACGGCAGCTGCGTTTTATTTACCAGGTCGATCGGCTCTTTCACCGTATCGTCCAGATAGTAAAGAACAAATAGTACCAGCAAACAGATAACCAAACTCACTATTGCGCTTAAAAAAATCAGGAGTATTTTTTTCGAAGGTTCGGCTGTATTTGGCGCGGCCGGCTGAACCTGGGCGAGCTTGATTGAAAAATTCGATTCCAGCTGGGCCTGGTTGTATTTATTCAGCACATCAAGGTACTCCTGGCTGGCTATCGTAATATCCGATTCGTAGGTTTTTACATTGGCGTCAAAGGGTACCAGGCGTTTAAATTGTTCGTGCAGGCCAGTCAATTCCCGGTCAATTGATTCTACACTGTATTTTGCAAGATCCCTTGACACTTCAAGTGTCATTTTTTGTTTAACCAGGTCGTCCTTGGCCACCTGCGGGTTGGTGATATATTTGTCCGATCCGTTGTTGATTTGGTTGGTCAGTTGTTTTTGCAACGAGTCGAGCCCCGGTTTGTATTTTGGGTCGAACCCGCTGTGCACATACTGGTCATTAAGGATGTGCAGCTGTTCTTCGGTATTGGTAACAACCTGGTTGTACTGACTGATTGTCGATTCGATATAAGCCCGATCCTTTGGGTTAAACCTGTCATCTATGTCCTTAATAGCGCCGTCGTATGCAGCAATATCTTTTTCAGCCTGCAGCTTTTTGTCTTCGTAGTTCAGTATTTGCGCGTTGATCGACCTTGACTGGTCATCGAGATTCAATATTCCATTTTTGATTTTATATTGCTGCAGCAAATCCTTTTTTTCGTTTAGATTATTCCTTTTTTCATTTAAAAGGTTTTGCAAAAAAGCGACAGCATTTGTCTCGCTTTGTTTAACGTTTACTGTATAGTAATCCAAAAATTCCTTGCAAAGCGTATTAACAACGAATGCCGATAGTTGAGGATTCTCTGAGGTGTAGGTGATGGTTATAAAGTCGCTTTCGACAGCGCGCTCTACTGCAAGGTCTTTTCTTAACGACCGTTCATCATATTTCATGGAGATCAGCAGTTCGTTAAGGCCGCTTTCGTCCTGGTTGTATAACGACAGCGGCTCTTGGCTCTGTAGTTTTTCGCGATATACGACCAATGCGTGTTTGCGGGCAGGCAGACTAAGGTTTTTAAACTGGTGGTTAAGCTTTCTGAATGGGGTAGCGCTGCTTAAATCGTGTATGATGAGCTGGTACGAAACGTTATCGATCAGTTTCTTCAGCTTAATTATTTCGGTTAAGTTATTGAATTCCTGGTTGACTTGCTCCTGCTGAGCGACTGCATTAGCATCTTTATCAAGCAAATGTTTGGTTGCATCAACTATGCCTGTAGCAACCTGTGTACTTGAAACGTATTCGTCCGGAAGATTTTTGACAAGATAGTAAGAGGCGCCTACCGCTGCGAGGACAATAATAAGAATGATATATTTATACCTGCCTACAAGCGAAAAATACGACGATAGTTCCATTAGTTATTTTATGCTTTCCAGCTTCGTTCCCAAAAGTTCTTCAAGATTGGTTTTTGCAGTGAATACAGCTAACTGAGCTTGTAACATAAATGAATTTTGGTTATAAAGGTTGGTTAGGGCCTCACTGTAAACCGTGTATGTTGTTTCCCCTTTGTCAAAAGTATGTTTCAGTTGATTTACTGCAGTGGTTGCATCCTGCACTGCATTTACTTTGTTGCGCAAATCGGCCTGTGCCTCGATGTAGGCAAAATAAAAACGCTTTACATTGGCTTCTATAGAAAGGTCGTATTGCTGTTCCTGCTCTTCGGCAATTTTAACCGCTATGCGGGCGTTGTGTATGGTATAAGGTTTTTCAAAAAGGGTACCGAGGCTGATAGTAGCCACCAACTGGTAACCTTTGAAGATAACTGGCTGCGTGGCGTTTATAGCGCTTTGCGGACTGTAGATATAGGAAGCGGTAAAGCCATCGAACCAGGTAAAACTGGACTGGTGGAAAGTACTCCGCGCTACATCAACCTGGTCTTCCAGCACTTTCATTTGAGGGTAGTTTTTCTTTGCCGTAGCGATCAGCTTTTCAAGAAGGGGATAGGACAAATCGCGGAACATGCTTTCCTGGGCGCAGGCATTACCGCCGAAAATCAAAATAAATAACGACAGGCAAACAAACTTGAATTTATTATTCATTCGATTAAACTTTTTCTTTCTGCATAACAGCCGGTACCGTTTTCACCAGGATCTTCAAATCAAGCCAGAAAGAATAGTTTTGCGCATAAAAATTGTCTAATTTCTTTCGTTCACGTTCAGACATATCTGCCTTACCACGCTTCGATATTTGCCACAAACCTGTTAATCCGGCGGGACCCAAAAAACGCATCGACCATTCATTAGAGGTCAGCATTTCTGCCTCATAAACCGGCAACGGCCGGTTCCCAACCAATGACATGTCACCTTTCAAAATGTTCATAAGCTGAGGCAACTCGTCGAGGCTCGAATTTCGTAAAAAATTGCCGAGTTTAGTGACGCGGGGGTCGTTCTTAATTTTAACAAATGCGGCTTTTGTGCCTCCATCCTCATTTGCGTACTGATTTTTTGTGGATAACTCGATGAGCATTTTGTCAGCATCGACGCGCATAGAGCGGAATTTATAGAAATCAAATACCTTATAACCGGTTCCCACTCGTTTGCTTTTATATATGATGGGGCCTTTCGAGCCCAGCTTCACCGCTATTGCCACGGCCAGCATAATTGGCGAAAGCATAAGCAGCATAGTGCCCGAAACGAAAATGTCCATCATTCTTTTACCGGGTGGCACGCGGTAGTCGACATCTACTTCCTGCGATATTTCGGTGAGCTTTGGTTTGATCAACTTGAACTTCACCAGGAAGTTTAAGCGCTCACGCAGGTCGGTCATTGCGAAAGGGTAGATGTAAAAATCATGAACCCTAAGCCGCATGGCCGTTAACCTCAAATCTTTATCGTTTGAAAGCGAAACCAACACAATGATCACCCCATTAAAAAGGAAGTTGCTCTTCAGCTTTTCAACCAGCGCGAAGCAATCGCCCTGTTCGTCAACTTCCATCAAAATTATTTCAGGCACGGATAGAATAGACTGGTTGCCCAGGTATTCTTCGAGCGCCGGCAAGGAATCGTGATAGATGATCTGGAAATACTGATGCAGTTCGCTTTCTACCAGTTCACGTAACTGCGAACCTGCATAAGCGATCTTTGTATGCGGAGCTGCATTTTCATTCCACTCAGTGGCTATGGGCTGCATCATAAATGTTGATTACTTGATTGATAGCGGTTTTTAAGGAAGTTGGATTGAACGGCTTTGGCAGATATGCATCAATATTGAAAGGCATTTTGCCTACCTGTTCGTCAAGGTCATGCGCTGCAGACAGCAGGATAACGGGTATATCGCGAAACAGGCCGCTGATCTTTACATTCTTTACAAAAGACTGCCCATCGAAATAAGGCATTTGCAGATCGGAAATGATGAGCCCGGGAATGTTGCCGTCCTCAAGCCATGAAAAGGCATCGATGCCGTTATTTTTGACAACTATTTCATAGTCCTTGCTAAGAATGAAGTTAAGGAGTTTTAAAATACTTAAATCATCATCAACTATGAGTAATTTCTTTTTCATAACATGCTAATCTGATACTTCTGTTTGAATTAGGCATGATTACGGATTTTACGCGCTAAAGGTTATATAAAAAGCGGGTTTGAAGGTGTTTTTGCTGCGGGGCGCTGACTTCCACACTGGCGGTTGCACGATTGAGCAACATCACCTTAGATAATAAACATTGCCGGAATATGTATTAAACATATATGATAATATTATCCATATTCATCAGGAACGAAATCACACTATCCTGCTTATTTGTTTGCAGAGTCAAAATCCCAAAAACGGATATTTTTGACCTGCTCCGTCAAGGCGATGGCACCAAGGTAGCCATCGAATAATTCGAAGGAGCTGACCTGCCAGTTAAAGCTTGATTTCAGGAGGCCGACCG
The DNA here is from genome assembly GCA_035656115.1 of Mucilaginibacter sp. Lineage (GTDB taxonomy): Bacteria > Bacteroidota > Bacteroidia > Sphingobacteriales > Sphingobacteriaceae > Mucilaginibacter. The sequence continues at coordinate 10,986 of DASRTD010000281.1, read as the reverse complement.
CAACGGCGTGTTCACCATTTAATGCGGGGATATGTTTCAGATCATCATCAAGGCCTTTGGATGTGGCTTTTGTCAACGCTTCCTTACGGGTCCAAAGTAAAAAGAAACGGGAGCGAGCCTCGTCTGCATTGATATATTTCACCTCGTCATCACTAAAATATTCGCTGATGATATCCTTATAATCGAATAATGGATTACACCACTCCACATCCACGCCGACAGCCGAACCAGATACCGCAATGGCAATCCAGTCGCCTGAGTGAGATATATTATACTGAAGACAGGCATTCTTTAAAAATGGCTTTTTATTGTCACCCATTTCAAATTCGAGCGACGAAGGCTGCTGTTTTAAATACCAGGCTAAAATGATTCGCAATGCGGCACGGCTAATAATAAACCGAATTTTGTCGCGTGCCTGCAGGTACCTGTTGGCACGATCTGTTTCGCGGCTGTTAAGCAGGGTTGAAAAATGATCTAAATAAGATAAATTGTCGCTGATGTTGATCCGCCAGATATCCGAATGCGTGCCGATAGTAAAATCGCACAAATAAGCATACCGCCAGGTAACGGCTTCCAGAAATTGATAGCGAACATTAACGGAGGACATATTAGCAGGCAATATAAAACGTAAACCGGAGAGTTACCAATTTACTTATTTTAAAATTGCTTCGTCCAGGCATTTCTGCAATATATTGGCAAATGCTTTGTCATTCGGGGCCTTGAAAATGGTATTGTGCTCGCCAGGGATCGGGTGGATATTTACTCCTTTTAACGCATACGGTTTCCAGCCCAGGTGTTCGAAATCGTCCATATAAAAAGTCCTGTTTTCTGCCCTGAAAACTTCAACGGTAATATCATATGGCTTTAGCTGGTAATGTTTTTCGGCATACTCGTTCATTACATCCACTTTATTGGAATAACCGAATATACCGGCCTGGGTTTGATTTTTGCCATATTTATAATTCCACCACATGCGCACAAACCGCCGTTTAATGTTGGTGCTTCGTTCCTTTAGCTGGTATTTTACCCCGTTGGTGAAAGTAAACGTATATAACACGCGTTTGATGAAAAATCTTGTTCGTTTGTAGAATTTAACCATGGGCGCATCGTAGTGCGGCGAGCGGTACGCATAGGTATCAAACATGGCCAGCATTTTTACTTCCTTCCCCAGCGCCTCCAGTTGACGGGCCATCTCAAATGCGATAATGCCGCCGAAAGAATAACCGGCAAGGGCGTAAGGGCCGCTCGGGTTTTGCTCCATTACCGCCGATATATAGTGGGCGGCGATGTCCTCAATTTTGTCAAGCGGTTCGTCAATTCCGTCGAGGCCTTTTGCTTGCAGGCCGTAAACAGGCTGATCGGGCGACATATTGGCCGCCAGCGTGTTAAATAATAGCACGTTAAGGCCTGCGCCATGAACCATATATAACGGCATTTTATTTCCTTTGGGCTTAATAGGTACCAGTGAGTCCCAGGTGATAGATTTGCCGGGCGCAAAGCAGTGCGCGAGTCGCTCAACCGTCGGGGCTTCAAATAAGGTAGCCAGGGGCAGGCGTTTGCCGGTTTCCTTTTCAATCCGGCCCATTACTTTAACTGCGATAAGAGAGTGCCCGCCTAACTCAAAGAAATTGTCGTGGACACCGACCTTTTTGATGTCCAGGTATTCTGCCCAAATGCCCGCCAGGAGTTTCTCCGTATCAGTCCTTGGTGCAACGTAAATATGCTGCTCTTCCATTACTATTGCGCCGTTTTTTCCGAGGGTCTTGCGGTCGACTTTGCCGTTAGGCGTTAGCGGCATTTCGGGCACAATAATAAAGTTGTCGGGCACCATATAATCGGGTAGCGAATTCTTTAAAGAGTCCTTCCAGTTTTGTATCTGTGCGGATGGGTTTTCTGTACCTTCTGCGTCGGGATTAAACACAATAAATGCCACCAGCTTATCCACTCCGTTTTGGTCGGGCCGGGCAATCACCACACCCTCTTTTATATCTTTTTCTCTTGATAGCTGGAATTCGATCTCACCGGTCTCGATGCGGAAGCCCCTTATTTTTACCTGGGCATCCATGCGGCCAAGGCACTCGATTTCGCCGTTCGCCCAGAATTTACCTAAATCGCCGGTTCGGTACATTTTTGCGCCCGGGATATCGGTAAAGGGATCGTCGACGAATTTTTCTGTGGTCAGCCCGGGGCGGTTTAGGTAACCTTTTGCTACGCCATCGCCGCCGATATAAATCTCGCCTGCTACGCCTGCAGCCAGCGGTTTCATAAACTTGTCAAGGATGTAAACCGAGGTGTTATTGATTGGCCGCCCGATTGTGATCGGTTTTTCGGCTGATTTTAACTCTTTTATCGTCGACCACACCGTTGTTTCTGTCGGGCCGTAAACATTCCATAATGACGATGCGCGGGGCAGCAGCTTTTCGGCCAGTTCCTGCGGCAGCGCTTCGCCGCCGCAAAGTACCTTTACAGGTGTTTTTTCGTCCCAGCCTGCTTCAAGCAATATCCTCCATGTGTATGGCGTAGCCTGCATCATGGTAATCGTTTCGCGTTTGATTATGTCCAGCAAAACCCGTCCGTCCTTTGCGTCCGCCGCAGAGGCCAGTACGATCTCGGCCCCCGCTATTAACGGCAGGAATAATTCCAGGCCGGCAATGTCAAAACTAATGGTAGTTACCGCAAGCAACTTGTCGTTTGCAGATATGCCCGGTGCTTGCTCCATGCTTAATAAGAAATTAAGCAGGTTATGGTGCATGATCTGCACGCCCTTTGGGTTGCCGGTTGAACCGGAGGTGTAAAGGATGTAAATGAGATCATCTCCGCTAACCTCAACTGCCGGGTCGCCTGCATCGTATTTATCTAATGATTTCCAGGCGTCTTCTAAGATCAGCTCTTTTGCAGCAGATTCATAGCGGCCTTCATATTTTTCGGACACCAAAAGCACTACCGCTTTTGAGTCATCCAGCATATAGTTGATGCGATTGAGTGGAAATTGCGGATCGAGCGGGATATAAACGGCGCCGGCTTTCATGATCGCCAAAAGCGACACAACCATTTCGATGCCGCGGTCGATAGAAAAGCCAACATTATCGCCCTTTTTTACGCCGTTGGCTGTCAATATACGCGCCAACTGGTTGGCCTGTTCGTTAAGTTGTTTATAGGTAATTTTTTGATCGCCAAAAGTAATGGCGGTTTTATTTGGTATTGCGGTTGCTTTGTCAGATATAATTTGATGTACAGGGGAATGCATTGGATAGGGGTATTTGGTATTATTCCAGGCACGCAGTTGTTTTATTACTTCTTCCGCATTTAAAAGAGGGATGTTTTTTATTAATACTTCGGGTTGTTTAACAATTTCATGCAAAAGGAACGTGAAGCTATCCATCATTTGTTTAATGGATTCGGTTTTGAACAGTTGTGTATTATACGACCATTCAAGCACCGGTGCTTCCTCATGCCCTGCAACGTTTAAAAATAATTCAAAATTTTCAAATTCTCGCGGATTGCTTAATAATTTGTGTTTTAAGCCATAAAATTCCACATCATTATCAAGACCCATATCGATATTGAACATTACCGGAACCAAAGGTATACGGGATGGATCTCGCGGGATATTCAGTTTTTTGAGCAAGCTGCCAAAGGTGTACAATTGGTGGTCGTATGCGTCAAGCACTTCGGTTTTACGCGTGGCAAGGTAGTTCTTAAAGGATAATTCTCCCTTCGGAAAGCTGCGTAATGCCAGCAAATTAACACAATGGCCTACCAGGGCATAGTTTCCGGTGGCAGACTGCCCCGCAGAGGGTAACCCAATGATAATATCCTCCTGTCCGGTTAGTTGGTGTAGAAAAACCTCGAAGGCAGCCAGCAGCGTGGTTACAAAGCCCGCGCCTGTAGATTTCCCCAGTTTTTTTACCTCGTTTGCCAGTTCTGTATTTAGGATGAAATCTTCGCGACGGCTTTTGTAGGTACGGGCGGCCGGGCGCGGAAAGTCGACGGGCAGCTCCAACACGTGATTGCTGCCTTCAAATTGTTTCAGCCAGTATTTTTCGGTTTCCATATACTCAGCGCTTTTTTCTATTTCCAGCTGTGAAATGGCATAGTCGGTGAAAAGAGGTGGCTTTTTTGAGCTAAGGTATTCGCCTTTAATATATGCGGAGTACAGTTTGCTCAGGTCCTGCATCATGATACCGATGGACCAGCCGTCGCACACGATATGGTGCACTACAAAGGTCAGCAGGTGCCGGTTATCATTTAGTTTATAAAGTTGTGTTTTGAATAATGGGCCATCGGTCAGATTGAACGGAGTGGTAACGCTATTTTTGTTGAATTCGCAGATCAGTTTATCTTGTTCTGGTTTCGACTTTTTAGAAATATCATCGTAATTAAATATCAACGATGCAGATTTAGCCACATAAACGCTTGCCCCGTCGGCACTGAAAGTCATCCTGAGGGACTGGTGCATCACAATAACGTCCTGAAGCGACTTCTGCAACGCATCGACGTACAAGGCGCCGGTCAATTCAAGCGAAAAACACTCATTAAATGCACAGTTTGCAGCATCATCGCCGATCATGCAGGAAGCCCAAATCTCCGTTTGCGATTCGGTTACTGGGGCAATCAAATCAATTTCGGGCCCGGCAAACGGGTCGAAGTCAACGGAGCTTATTTCATAAGCCTGTACGGCGTTGACAAACAATTCTTCAGGCCCAACAACCGGTAAGCCGATCCCAGGCCCTGCAAATGGGTCGAACTCAATTGGCTCAATATCAACTCCTAAGTTACTTGCTTCCAAAATCAATGACCGTTTAGCTTTACCTGTAAATATTTGCCGGGATTATTCGTATCGCTGATGAACCAGCCTGGGTTACCCTCCCTATCGCGACCGAGCCTGGCGCCCGGGAACGGCGGTATCATCATCGGGTTAAGTTCTTCTTTAACTGGCTCCGGCTTTTTGTTGGTGGGCAGGAAACCCGATTCGATGAGTTCATAAACGCTTTCCCTGAATTTCGCAATGATTGTATCCACATCCTGCTTAGTATGCGACTCTGTTAGAAAGCAAGGGAAAAGGTCCCATATGTGAATGCCCTTTTCGCGCATCAGCGTAAACAACAGCTCGCCGTAGGGTATTTCGTCTTTAAATTTGATCTTCCATAAAGAGCCGAATGAAGGAATGTAGAATGGGAGACCTTCTTTTTCACAGGTGGCGTTCATTTCGGATGCCAGGTATTTTGTCATCACGTTCAGGCCGGCTTGCAGCGACGGGCCCTTTTCGATCATATATTCCAGCGATGCTTTAGCAGCGGCCAACGCCAACGGATGGCGCACAAAAGTGCCTGCAAAGTAAGTTACGCCGGCTTCTGGCTGCGAGTTATCGCCATATTGCCAGGTGCCGCCGTCGAGTGCGTCCATGTATTTTTTTGTGCCGGCGATAGCGCCGATCGGCATGCCGCCACCAATTACTTTACCATAAGTACCCAGGTCGGCCTTAACGCCGAACATGGCCTGTGCGCCGCCGGGGTGCATACGGAAGCCGCTGATCACCTCATCAAAAATGAGGCAGGTTTCCGATTCCTGTGTGATCTGCCTTACTTTTATCAAAAACTCCACCGGCTGAAAGTCAGGGCGGCGGCTTTGAACCGGCTCAACCAGTACAGCGGCCAGCTCATGTGCCCGTTCGCGGATGATGCGCAGCGTTTCATCGGTGCCATAATCCAGGATCAGCATATTTTGCACCACTTCGGGCATAATGCCCGGGGCAGCGGGTATAGTTTTCAGCTTTTTTGTACCGCGAACGATCACTTCGTCGTTAATACCGTGGTATGAACCTGCGAAAGCTACGATCAGGGTACGACCGGTTACCGTACGGGCAATACGCATCGCACCAAGTACGGCTTCCGAACCTGTATTGCAAACCGCTGCCCTGTCGAATGAAGTAAGCTGGGCGATCATGCGGCAAACATCACCTGCATGCTCATGCTGCGGGCCTATCTCGTAGCCCTTTTCCACCTGCTCAAGCACGGCCTTTTTCAGCACATCCACCTGGTAACCCAGGAAATTGGAGCCAAAGCCATTTAGTGCATCGATATATTCATTACCGTCAATATCCCAAACGCGGCTGCCTTTTGAGCGGTTTACCACCAGTGGATAAACAATCTCTTTTGTTAAAGGCCTGAAGCCGCTAACCACACGCGGGTCGGCCATGTATGAGCGGTGTTTTTGGGTATAATCTTTACTGCTTTGGGTTTTATTATTGTAGCGGACGATAAGCCTGTTAAGAAAAGATTGTTGTTTATCGGACAAGCCCTGTACCTGTTTTTCGATACGTGCGGTAGCGCCGAATGGTTTTTTAACTTCCACCTGTTCTTCCGCGGTCAAATCAAATTGAATAGACGATTTGCCGTTTAGGCTGGAAGAAGTGGCGGTAGTAGTAGAAGTTGGAGCAGCTTGCGGAGCACTGCCATTTTGCATTACGGCGAGCTGGCTCGCGAGCATTTGTATTTGCTGCGCGATCAGGTCCAATGCAGTGTTGCCGGATACAGCAGGTACGGGAGCCGGAGAAGCAGGCGTCGTATAAACGGGCTGCTGAACGGGTCTGCTTGCCGGTGCAGCTTGCAGCTGATAAACCCCTGCCGGCAGGCAGTTGTCAAGATAAGAGGCAAGCGTATTTATCGTATTATATTCCTCGAATAACTTCCTGAAAGTGATCGGTACATTAAATTCCTTTTTCAAATTGGTGGCAATTTGAGTCAGCAATAAGGAGTCGAAGCCGATCTCGATAAAGTTCGTATCCGTCGAAGCTGCGTCGATCTCGATGCCGGATGCATCCTCAAAAAGTTCCGTAAGTTTTTCGGTTAGTAATGCTTGTCTCATCAGGCTGTTATCTAAAGATGTATTTTTTGTCCCGGGTTCAATCTCTTGCGTTGCTGCCGGCGCTACCGCCGCCAGGGGTTGGGCAATTTCGAGCCAGTGACGTTTTTTATCAAATGCATAGGCCGGTAAATTCAGTTTTACCCTTTTTTGACCAGCGTAAAAAGCTTTCCAATCAGGGGCAATGCCGTTTAGCCATATTTGACCTAACGTCCTTAATACGGAATAATACTCGGTTGTTGTTTCGTTTTTTTCAAAACCGGAGATTACAGGAATTGATTTATTGTTGATTTGCTGTCTTGAAAGCGTTGCCAGGGCGGTCCCCGGTCCAACTTCAAGCAGCAGGCGGCCATCGGTTTCCTGTAAGGTATCCACAGCATCAGCAAACCTTACGGTTTTGCGCAGGTGCTGAGCCCAATAGGAGGGATCGGTCGCTTCCGCCTCGCTCATCCATTTGCCGGTAACAGTTGAAACGATCGGTTTTACCGGCGGGTTAAGTTTTAGCGACCTCACCACCGCTTCAAACGGCGCAACAATATGATCCATCATTGCTGAATGGAAGGCATGGCTGGTTTGCAGCAGACGACCGGGGATTTCTATTTCTTCCAGCTTGGCGGCAAAAGCGGCTACCAACTTATCGGGGCCCGCAACCACGCACAGTTTATTGCTGTTGATGGCGGCTATAGAAAGGCCTTCCGGCAAGATGGTTTGCAATTGTTTGGCATCAGTGCGAATGGATAGCATACTGCCCCTTTCAACCTCGCTCACCATTTTGGCACGGGTGGAGATGAGCAGCAGTGCATCCTTAAGACTGAATACCCCGGCAAAATGCGCGGCAACAAACTCGCCGATGCTATGGCCGGTAAATATAGTAGGCTGTATGCCCCAGCTCATCCACAATTTGGCCATGGCATATTCCATAATAAATAGGGCCGGTTGGGTATAAAAAGTATTTTTTATTTTTTGCGCCGATGTTTCATCAACTACCGCAGGGTAGATTACTTCGGCGATGTTTGCCTGCGGCGTGCCTTTTAACAGATCGAAGCACTCGTCAACGGCGGCTTTAAATACCGGCTCGTTGTCATAAAGGTCCTTACCCATGTTCACATATTGTGAACCTTGCCCCGGGAACATGAATACGATTTCGAAAACCGATGCAGTTAATTTTTTTGTGGTGGAAGCGTCGATGTTTTCGGCATTGAGTTTTGCTTGTAAATCGGCATTTTCAACGGCGACTATAAAACGCCGGGTATTGAAATCTGCCCTGGTAGCCTGTAAAGTAAAAGCAATGTCAGCTGTTTGCACATTTTGGTTCCCTTCAGCGTAGCCAACGAGCTTTTTAGCGTAAGTACTTAAGCTGGCGTCGGTTTTGGCTGACCAGGTAATCAACATCAATGGCTTTGATGCGCCCGATTCGACAGGTTTTGCTGTGAATTCCTCCAAAACGAGGTGAACATTCGTTCCGCCAACGCCAAATGAACTTACGCCCGCGCAACGTTTACCGGAAGCATCCCATGGTTTTAAGGACGAGTTGATGTAGAACGGACTATCGCTAAGTTGAATATTCGGATTCAGTTTGTTATAAAATAGTGACGCCGGTATTTGCTGATGCTGCATCGACAGCACTGTTTTGATGAGCCCTGCAACGCCTGAAGAAGCTGTTAAATGGCCTAAATTGCTTTTGACCGAACCGATTGCACAATATTGTTTTTGTTCCTGCCGGCCGAAAGCCAGGTTAAGGCCTTCTATTTCAATCGGGTCGCCAAGCGGGGTGGCCGTGCCGTGTGCCTCGATATAGCTTATCGAAGCGGCATCAATACCAGCGTCATTTATCGCCATAGCTATTGCGCCGGCTTGCCCTTCGGCACTCGGGCCGCCAAAGCTGCCCTTGTCTGCGCCATCGTTATTTACGCCGATGCCTTTGATGATGGCATAAATTCTGTCGCCATCCCGCTCAGCATCTTCGATGCTTTTTAATAAAACCACACCCGCGCCATCGCTGAATACGGTACCGGTGGCCTCGGCATCAAAAGGACGGCAATGGCCGTCTCTGCTCATAATAGAGCCTTCCTCGTAAAAATGCCCGCTTTTTAATGGTGAGGTGATAGAAGCAGCACCGGCCAGTGCAACATCGCATTGACCGTCGCGGATAGCACTTACGGCTTGTGCAATGGCCAAAAGCGAAGTGGAGCAAGCGGAGTAAACCGCTACGGCCGGGCCTTTCAGGTTTAACTGGTAGGCCGTACGGGTGGCGATATAGTCTTTTTCGTTGAGTAAACGTACGTTGAATTGCCCGGCCCGCTCAACCATTTCGGGGTGGGCCAGTACATTATTGGTAAAATAAGTGTTGTAACCGCAGCCGGCAAAAACGCCAACCGAGCCATGATATTTTTGAGGTAGATGACCGCTGCTTTCCAGCACTTCCCAGGCAATCTCCAGGAAAACGCGTTGTTGCGGATCCATCAACTCGGCGGAACGGGGATTAAAGCCGAAAAAGCCGGCGTCGAATTCATCGGCCCCGCCAATTAATCCTCTTGCTTTTACATAAGCAGGATCGTTTTTTATACTTTGAGGTACGGCAGGGTCTATTTCGGCATCACTGAAAAAACTGATGCCTTCGCGGCCTTGCGCAAGTAAATCCCAAAATTCTTCAATGTTATTGGCGCCGGGGAAACGACCGGCCATGCCGATGATGGCAATATCGCGGTTCCCGGCTTCTTGTTTTTTCTTCAGGTTCGTCACCGGTGCAGTTTTATTTGTGCCGCTGAGCAAATTAGCTACACCGGCAATTGTGGGGAACTGGTATAGTTTGGTGATTGGTACCTCATAGCCGAAACGGCCTTTTATTGCCGCAACCGACTTAAGGGCCAGCAAAGAGTTTCCTCCTAGCTGAAAAAAGTTATCATCAATGCCGATCTTATCCAGCAATAGCAATTCCATCCAAACAGATGTTATGTTTTTTTCGACCGCGGTCGAAGGTGTTTTATAAAGTACATTCAACTCAGGGCGTTTAAAATCAGGCTTTGGCAGATTCTTTCTGTCGACTTTGCCGCTAGTGGTCTTGGGCAGTTCGGTTAACCAAACATAAGCCGAAGGGTGCATAAAATCGGGCAATTGCTGCTCGATGCATTTACGAACATAACCGGTATCCCCATTGCCCTTCGCCGAAACCATGTAGGCTACCAGCCGTTTCTGGCCGGGAACATCTTCACGGGCGACCACAATGGCTTGTTGTATATCTTCCAGTTGATTGATCAATACTTCTATTTCGCCAGGCTCGACACGGTTACCGCGAATTTTTACCTGCGTATCTCTTCGTCCTAAATAATCGATATTGCCATCAGGCAGGTAACGTGCAAGGTCGCCGGTGCGGTAAATTCGTTTTGTATTTCCATCGGCATCTTTCCAGTCAACAAATTTTTCGGCCGTCATTTCCGGGCGGTTTAAATATCCGTCGGCCAGGCAAAGGCCTGCGGCGCAAAGCTCACCTGTTTCGCCATAGGCGACCGGTTTTAATTCTTCATCCAGTATCAGTATTTCCGTTTCGTCAATCGCTATACCAATATTGGGCAACGCCGGCCATTTTGCAGGATCGCCATCCAGCTTTAGTTGCGTAATTACATGCGTTTCGGTAGGGCCGTATTGGTTGAATAAAACGCAATCCGGCAGCGCGTGGAAAAAGCGTACCACCTGCGGGGTGATCTTTAATTGCTCGCCGGCGGTCATTACTTCCTTTAAACAAGCGGGAAAATGTTTCCCGCCATCGGCAGCTTCGGTTAAATATTGCAGTACTACAAAGGGCAGGAATATCCTGTTCACCTGGTTAGTTTCGATATAGCTTAATAACCGGTCCGGATCAATCCTCAAAGTCTCATCAACCAAAACAAGCGTTCCGCCGGTGGTTAACGTGGCAAATATTTCCTGGAAGGAAACGTCGAAACTTAGCGGCGCAAATTGGAGGGTCTTGAAACCTGCGGTTGATGCGGAATGTTTTTGCTGCCATGCCACTAAATTTACCATAGCTGCATGCCCCATCGATACGCCTTTAGGGGTACCTGTTGAGCCGGAAGTGTACAAAACGTAGGCTGCTGATTTGCTTTCGGGGATTTGTAAGGTGCCTGA
>DASRTD010000280.1:0-6742 GCA_035656115.1 Mucilaginibacter sp. | reverse complement strand
AAATTGGCAATTGCGCCCCACTGCGATACTGGCAACCTGGTATTTAAGGCAATAAAGGGCATACCGGGGGTAAGTCTTTCAAAGAGTTTGTCGGGGGCGGAACAGGAAGATGCGCTAAAAAAAGGCCTGATAGCCGCAGTATTGAATATCCGGGCCGATAACCCACAAAATCACCCCCCGCATTATACCCTTACTTTGCGCGCATCCTCATCAACCGGCGGGGGCATCGACCTGTTGAAAACCGAAATTAACGAAGCTATCCATCAAATCGATCAGAAAATGTATCCGGGCAACCCGTCCGTTGCCACCGTGTCGGTTACCCAAACACCGGGCAGGGTCTACCGCAATATCGATTTTATCCTCCCTGGTCAGTTGGGTTTTTCCTTGCTGATGGCCGGCGTTTATGGGTCATCTTTCCTGCTGTTCAGCCTGCGTAAAAACCTGGTGCTGAAAAGATTAAGAGCCACGCCAGTAAAACGGCGATCGATCATAGCAGGAGAAATGCTAAGCAGGCTGTTTTTCCACGTCGCAGGATTTATTGTTATGGTAGCCCTCGGGTACTATGTTTTTAATTTCACCCTGGTAAATGGCATTGAAACATTTTTGGAAATGCTGGTTTTCTCGCTCTTCGGGCTGTTTATTTTTATGGGGATAGGGTTTATTATCAGCGGCGTGGTGCAAAACGAAAATTCTATCGCCCCTATTGCCAATACGATCGTGCTTCCGCAGATCCTGCTGTGCGGCCTTTTTTTCCCCATCCAGAACTACCCCCACTGGATGGAACAATTTTGCAGCATGCTGCCGCTGACGCTGTTTGTGGATGGCCTGCGAAAAATAGCATTCGAAGGCGCACACGTTTGGGAACTGCCAGTAACCATTGGCGGGCTGGTGCTGTGGAATTTGATCATCTGCCCGCTATCGGTAAGGTCGTTCAAATGGGAATAAACAACTCTACCTGCAATACTCCATTACTGCCTTAAATACAGCCGCCCGGATAGGGTTTACATTGTAGTAATCACCATTTGCCATAAGTCCCATTTGCTGCCGGTTGATAAATAAAATAATCGATACATTTTCCGAAGGTACAACGCAAATACTCGTACCGGTGAAGCCCGTATGCCCGAATGTTCCAGCGGGGCCGTCCTTCATAAACGAATTGGCCTGGTCCATCATCCATCCCAGGCCGTTGTTGAATTTATCTTTTGTCAGAAATGTATTGATCGTGCTTTCCGAGATAAATTGCTTGTCGCCAACTTTGCCTTTGTTCAGGAGCATGTCCACCAGTTTTTGAACGTCTTCAACCGTCGAAAACAGCCCCGCAGCGCCAGCCACGCCGCCCTCCGCATACCAGGCGTTGCCGTCATTTACCTCACCCTTCAAAACGTAATGCCGCCAGCCGATCCAATGGTCGGGATTGATTTCTTTAAATTGAAAACCTAAAGAGGGCTCGTGCACCATCCGGGTTTCATAGGGGTTGCCGAATGAAGTTGCAGCGATTTTAAAATCACGACCGGTGTTTAGAGGATTATACAGTGTGTTTTTCATCCCAAGCGGAATAAAAATATTCTGCTCTTCAAATTTATCCAGCGACATGCCTGAAACCACTTCGACGATCTCTCCTAAAACGGTAAAGCCAAGATCGCTATACCTGCGTTCGGCGCCAACCGGAAAATGTAAGGGCAACTCGCCTATCAACTTAAATGTCTCCTGTTTATTGGAGGCCCGGTAATAGAGGGGGTACCATTCATAGAGTCCGGCAGTATGGGTTAACAAATGTCTGATGGTAATAGCCGATTTATCAGGCGTTCCGAACGCAGGTACATATTTGCTAACCGGGTCGTCGACTTTGATAAGCCCCCGATCTGCCAGCAGCATAATCGAAGTGGTCGTGCCGACAACTTTGGTCAACGAGGCAAGGTCGAAAAGGGTCCCGGTGGTCATTTTATCTGGAACGGGCAGCAGCTCATGGTTGAAATTGAACTTTTGCGCGTCACCGTAGGCCTGTTTGTAAATAACGTTGCCATCCTTTTTGACCTGGATAACCGCGCCGGGTATCTTACTATCCCTGATTGCGTTGTTGATTGTTTCATCTACTTCGCGAATGAGGATTGCCTTCCTGCCAGCAGTATCTTTTGGTTGAGCATTCGAAATCTTAGCCACAACAAGCAATGTGCCGAGTAAAAGCACAAATTGAGCAAGCCTTTTTAGTTTTATCATGTTACAAATAGCTATTCCTGGTTTTCCGTTGAGGGCTTATAGTTCGCGATAGCGCCGACGGTTTTACGAAGCAGTAATTCGGTAAATCCCGGCTTTATAAAATCGGTGAGCTCACCTATTAACTCAAACTCCAATTTATAATAAAGCTCCGCTGCTTTTTTGTTGAACGAACTAACACAAATAAAAATATTGGGTGAGTATTTTAAAATCCGCTGTTCACAAAACCGGAGTAGTTTTGTGCCGTACCCCGCTCCCCTGCTGGCCTTGCCGAGGCAAATTGTTTGAATATATCCCTTAAAGGTCCCCTGCGTCTGGATTACCACAAAGCCGATAATCGCTGACTCCTTTTTTAGTATAAATACCTCTTTAAACGAACCCTCAAAGGCTTTTAAACAATACTCATAATCCATCCCCAGCGTGATCCATGGGTCAGTCGCCGCCATCATCCGGGCGCAAATCGCAAAGTCATGCGGGTCGTTAGTAAGTTTGACCTCTACCTGATTATCCAATAGCATTTTCTTTCTTTTTTATCAGCACCAGGAAAAAAATGGTTAACAAAGCATTTACCAGGATGTTCATAAAGCCAAAATCAAAATTCAGCAAATGGATGAACAACCAGTTTAAAATTAAAGTGCTCCCTGCGGCACCGATGCAGGCAACGGGCACCAGTTTGCCTTTTAGCTGAATATTTGAAAACAAACCGGTTAAATATAACCCTAAAATTGGCCCGTAAGTATAGCCTGCTATCTTGAAAATGGTATTAATAATGGCGCCGTGGCTGTTCCAAAAAACCATTACGATGATAAACATAACGATATTAACCCCTATCAGCACCTGGTTCTTTATTTTTCTTTTGAGCTCGTGCGGCCTGTTCGAAATGTCCATAAAATCGTAGCAAAACGCGGTAGTAAGCGCGGCTATACACGAATCGATGCTGGCAAAAGTTGAAGCGACGATACCAATGAAAAAGGCGATTGCGCCTATTTGACCTAAATAATGCAGCGTAAGAAAAGGGTAAAGCCCGTCGGTGTTTTGGTACTGGCCGTCCTTCAAACTCAGATGTACGCCATGTTTTTCAGCAAATAAATACAGTAGAACACCGAGGCCCAGGAACAGGGTTTGCGCCGCCGCGATAAAAAAGCTAAAAGCCAAAACATTCTTCCTGGCACTTTTAACATTGTTGATGGTTAGCGTTTTTTGCATCATGCTTTGATCGAGGCCCACCAGCGCGACAGTAATCAATAGGCCTGATATGAACTGCTTAAAAAAGTTGGAGCCTGAATGTGCATCCCAGTCAAACAGTTTTGCGTAGGGATGATGAACAACTGCCCGGAACATTTGCCCCGGCGATAAGCCAAGCGACCGGGTGATGGTTGCTATAGAAATGATGATCACGGTGATCAAAAACAGCGATTGCAGCGCATCTGTCCACACGATGGTTTTAATGCCCGACTTATTAGTGTAAAACCAGATGAGTACTAACACAATTATAATGGTGAGAAAATATGGGATATGCATCCCATCGAAGAAAGCGTATTGCAATATTTTGATCGAAAGGAGCAGCCTCAGTGCAGCGCCAAACGACTGGGAGACCAGGAAAAACAACGAGCCTGTTTTATAGGTGATATTATCGAACCGGATATTAAGATATGTGTAAATTGAAACCAGCTTTAACTTGTAGTAGATTGGTGTCAAAACAAATGCGATAAAAAGGTAACCTACTATGGTGCCAAGTATGAACTGAAAATAGTACAGGTTGTTATTACCGACATTCCCCGGAATTGAAACCAGGGACACAGCCGAGATGCCCGAGCCAATCATGCCGAAGGCAACCAGAAACCATGGTGAAGATTTGTCGCCGTCGAAAAAACTATTCTCTTTGTTGTGCCGGGAGGTAAGCCTCGCGATGAACATCAGCAGGATAAAATACCCGAGGATAATAATGAAGATCAGTGATGCACTCATCAGGAAAGTTTAACGTTGCTAATAACGGGTTTTAAAAATAGAAATAAAACAGATCACCCGGCCAAAATGCCCCTGTATTAAAAAAAGTGTATTTTCATGTCTAATTTCGCCTTTACGCTATGAGACGACTTTTCCTTTTGATCATTTTATGCCTGCCAGCCACATTGCTGCGCGCCCAGCACAAACTCCTGGTTGCGGTGCAGCAGGAAAAGGATTCGGTTGCAGTTTTCAACCTGGAAAATAACCAGCGGATGGCTCAATTGCCTGTTGGCTATAAACCTCATGAAATATGCTATGACCCGCTTAGCAAAAAGTGTTTTATCACCGATTTTGGCCTTGAAGACTATGACCATAAATCGGGCAAAACTGGGAACGGATTTCATGTAATCGATCCGCTGACAGGCAGGGTCATCCGGAAAGTTTACACGACCACCGACACGGCCACCGGAAATGGCCCCCATGGCATCAAAATACGCCCCGGGAAGGCAAGGGAATTGTTTGTGAATGTCGAGATCGGCGGTGATACAATGATCGTTTTTGATGCTGCTAAATTATTTATCAAGCGAAAGTTCAGCCTGCCTAAGGGCGCGCATAACTTTTCATTTTCAGCAAAGGGTGATACGCTATGGCTGATGGCCGGGCAAAACGGCGTATTCCGAATTGATCCTGGCGACGGCCGCATTTTAAGCCACAACACATTTTCATCGCCGATAAGGGGTTTAGCTGTCGGAACCAACTGGATTGCCGCCTCCGGGCTCAACGAAATTTTCCTGCTTTCAAAAACTGATCTGTCCGTTTTAAAGCATTTAGAAAACCTGGGCGTCGGCCAGTTATTTTACTCCAATATTACCACCGATCAGCGGTACATCATTGCTCCTGCCGCGCTGGACAATATTGTGTTGGTCATAGATGCAGATAACGGAAAAGTCGTTAAGCGCCTTAACACCGGCAAAACGCCTATTAATGTCCAGATATCGGGCCATTATGCCTACGTATCACAAGACAAGGATTACGCAATCGGGGTTATTGATCTGGAAGGTTTCAGGGTGATCAAAGGCCCCGGCGTATTCGGAACCAACGGTCTCACTATTATAGAATGACTTTTTCAGGCAGTTTCATCGCTATTATACCGCCTTTGGCACTAAACTGAACTCTTTCACCTCGCGGGCCAATGGTTTCCCTGGGTTTAATGACGCCACATATAACCCTGATTTCACTTTGCGTTTGAAAACAGCTTCCGCGGCGAAATGTCTTTCCCAAAAATCCATGTGCAGGTTCCATGCATGACAACCAAACGGAAGCTCACCGCCCGTTAACTCCCAGGCTCTTTCGGGTTCGTTTTCAAATGAAAAGAATATCGCCTTTTTGTAATCCGGTATCTTTAAAAAAACACTCTTTCGGTTCAACTCAATGCCCCACCAAACATCCTCGTTAAAGTAATGCTCGGTCCGGTTCAGGTACTTCAGCAAACTAGCCCGGTGCTGCCTGCACGCATCGTAAAATTTTTGAACCCGCCTGAGTGATAAACCGCCATTGCCCACTTTATTTTCAAATTGTATCTCGGTAGGCAAATCGCTGTTCGGCTGTTTAATATTAAACCAGGTGTGAACCGCAATCAACAGTTTTGATTTGACAGCTTTAAAGACATCAATATACTGATGAGGCCGCAGCCATGGTGCTCCTATATAGTCGTAGCCCTTATCGCACCACTCCAACAGCCTGTCTGTAAAAACAAAAGCATCCAGTTGGTAGATCAGGATGTATTGAAAATTTAGAAATTTCTCGTAAAAACCTTCCCAAAGCATCAACTGATTATATCCATGGCGGCTTTCAAAATATTTATCATCAAAAGGAATGTAATCAACAAAATCATGTTCATTTAGAATATTAATAACTAATGAACGCGGCTTCACTACAAACATCTTGTGCTTTTTCAACACCCGAACACATTGATCCAGCGCCAATTCTTCAAAAGCTTCGAGTTTGTTTTTGTAAATCGGGATAACTACTGCAACTCTGTTGGTAGAATGGCCTTCTTTATGCATAATTGTTTTAATTGTTTTTCCAGTTGCTGTGCCCGGCTGGGTAACGACTTATCTCTTACAAATACATCAATATCGGTTACTGGGCTGAGCAACCCGGCTTTAAAGATTCTGTTGAAATCGTAATAGTTTAAATTGAACTTCCAACGGGCGGTCAAATGGTCGAAAACTTGTTCATTGATGCTGCAAAGGCTGCTGCTGTCAACCACAAGATATTTGTCTTCGTCCAACGACCGGATGTTTTTGAGCAACTCCTCGTTGTAAGTTACCCAAACTCGCAAATAAAATTCCGACAAGTCCCTGTAAAGCTTTATTAACCTTTTTTTTCTCCTAAAGTTTTTCCAGATGAACCGTGACAACAATTTTCTTGATAAATATTTTTTTTCGATCCATTTAAAATCGCGGGTGATCATTGAACTTACGGTAGCCTGGTAATCGCGGATAACATTCAGGTAATAGGCATCGGGTAAAAATTCGCGATAGTGCTTCAAAAAAAGGCAGGTACGCGGATCTTTCCA
>DASRTD010000279.1:0-5732 GCA_035656115.1 Mucilaginibacter sp. | reverse complement strand
CAGGAACAAATGACCTTTGATGAAAATGCCAATTGGTTTCCTCATCCCTCACCAAATAATAAATGGGTTGCTTACATCGCATATACAACTGATGAGAAACAAAACCACCCATTTGGCAAAAACGTAAAACTGCGACTGATGGATCCCAAAACGAAGGCTGTTAAAGATATAACGCCAATATTTTACGGCGGGGCGGGAACTATCAACACTCCTTCCTGGAGTCCCGACAGTCGGAAACTAGCGTTTGTAAGCTATTCGGTCAAATAGTGCTAAAGCAATAGAAAATATTAAATCGTAAAAAACAAACAAACCAATTATCATGAACAAAGTAAGTTTCTTAACAGGAGGACTGTTCCTCCTGCTGCTATCAACCAGGACGTATGCTCAGTCCAAAACGGGTATGAGCTATTTTAGCGGCAAATGGAATGTATTGCTAAAGGGCACGCCTGACGGGGACACACGAATAATCTTCGACCTGCAAAAAAAGAGCGATTCTTTATCAGGTGTTGTGTGGGATACTACCGGCAAAGAAGTTTCCAAAATATCCAGTGTGGAACTGACAGATACCTCAGCCACCATTCATTTCACCGCGCAGGGATATGAAGTGTCTCTTGTAATGTACAAAAAAGATGAAGACGATGTCACCGGCAGCCTGATGGGCATGTTTGATGCAGAAGGAAAACGGGTAAAGAAGCCTCAATAATTATTTTACTATCAATTGCAGCCAAAACGCACTGTCAATTGCAGCCAAAACGGCCTTCAATTATTCCTTAAATGCCTCGTCCTGAGCCTGCTCAAAAACTCGGGCGATATGCCAAGGTAAGATGCAATATAATGCTGCGGCACACGCTGGGGAAGGGCAGGGTACCGTTTCAAAAATTCGAGATATTTTTCAGTGGCGGTATTTGTGATGGTTTTAAACAACCGGTTTTGAACCGCTGAAAGATGACGTTGTATCATCAGCCTGAACATCCTTTCCAGCTTGGGCACTTCTACCAGGAGCTGCTCTTTTGATTGCCGCGAAAGCATTAAAAGCTCGCAATCTTCCAATGTTTCAATATACATATTGCTTACTTTCTGATCCTGGAAGCTGGTAATATCGCTAACCCACCAATCTTCAACAGCAAACTGAAGTGTCACCTCTGCCCCATGACCGTCAATATAATATTCGCGTATACACCCCTTGATCACATAAGCTTCAAAATTGCAAATATTGCCAGCCTGTAATAACATCGTTTTTTTGGGTATTACCTTGTGCTCCAGTATGGCATTAAAATATTCCAATTCCCGGGGGGATAAGTTAACACATTTTGAAACGTATGCATTTATGTTTTGAAACATGGATTCTTAAATTTCTTGTCCTGGTTCAATGGATTTTACAACAAGTAGAACCAAATTTACACCATCGATTTATACCCGGCCAATAGGCGCAACAATCATACATAAAATTACTTTATAATTAATTAAATGGAAAACCAAAAACTGACGGCAATCATCGGTAAAATGTTTGCCGAAATTGAAAAGTTGATACCGGTTTATATGCAAAATGCTGAGGATAAAGACATTGCCGGTGGAAACGTAGCGGTTTGCCTCATTGATGAAAATGGGATGCTGTACGGCAGAATGTTCGGAACGAATAAACCCCGGTTAAGGCAATCCTTCAAAGTCGCCTGGACAAAAGCAAGCCAGGTTTGGCTGACCGGCGTTAAAACCGGCGAATACGAAAAAATGGTTTTCAACCAGCTGGTTGAAGAAAATGGCAATGGCATCGAAGCCCCTGATTTAATAGGTTGGCAAGGCGGCCAACCACTTACCTTACCTGACGGATCAAAGCTTTCTGTCGGCTTCAGCGGCTTCAGAGGTATAGTTGATTTGGAGATAATGGTACGGGCCCTTGATAAAGCACTAATTACTAATTAATTATAAAAATATGACCTATCTACCCAACCCCACCCGTTACAAAGCAATGCCCTATCGCCGTTGCGGCAAAAGCGGCTTACTGCTCCCGGCTGTATCGCTGGGCCTATGGCACAATTTCGGGGCTATTGATAACCGGGAAAACGCCCGCGTGATTTTAAAACTGGCTTTTGACAGCGGCATAACACATTTTGATTTGGCAAACAACTATGGCCCGCCGGCCGGCTCGGCTGAAGAAACTTTCGGTAAAATTTTCAAGGATGACTTTTCAAGCTACCGCGATGAGTTGATTATTTCTACCAAAGCAGGTTGGGGAATGTGGGAAGGGCCCTATGGCGATTGGGGATCAAAAAAATACCTGGTAGCCAGTTTGGATCAAAGCCTGAAACGCATGGGCCTGGATTATGTAGATATATTTTATCACCATCGCCCCGATCCCCAAACACCGCTGGAAGAAACGATGGGCGCCCTTGATCTTATTGTACGCCAGGGAAAGGCTCTATACGTGGGTATATCAAGCTATAACGCGGCTGAAACAGCAGCCGCCGTTACCGTTTTGAACCGGCTTGGTACGCCTTGCCTGATACACCAGCCAAAATATTCGATGTTTGACCGCTGGATAGAAGGCGGTTTGCTGGACCTGCTGGGCGATAAGGGCATTGGCTGTATCCCGTTTTCGCCGTTGGCACAGGGCCTCTTAACCGACAAATATTTGAAAGGTATCCCTGAAGGCTCAAGAGCTGCAAGTCACAGGGGGAACGGCGCCATAGAGGAGAATGCGATTACCGCTGAAAAAATTGCCAAAGTAACCAGGCTCAATGAACTCGCCGGTAAACGCGGGCAAGACCTGGCTCAAATGGCGCTTTCGTGGATCTTAAAAGATGACCGCATTACTTCTGTACTGATCGGTGTCAGTAAACCTGAACAGGTTACAGACTCTCTTAAATGTCTCGAAAATAGTTCATTTTCAGGGGATGAACTCAATGCAATAAACAGCATTCTAGGATAAATCATGAAAAACATACTGCTCATCACGGTTGCCTTTGCCCATTGCGTACTTTGCGCATCGGCCCAGGTAAAACACCAAACTGACATCGACCAAAACAAAACCGCCATCGACCAAAAAGTAAATAGTTTATTGGCCAAAATGACTTTGGAGGAAAAAGTAGGGCAGATGACTAACCTGGTCGTGGATGTTATTTCAAAAACCGATGCATCGGGAAAGATTACCGAACCCCATGAAATCGATGAACAAAAGCTGGAGGAAAGAATATGGAAATATCATATCGGCTCTTTTCAAAATGTTGCCGGGCACGCTTACGACCGTAAACACTGGTTCGAAATCATCTCGGCCATACAGCATGTAGCAATGCAGGACAGGCTTAAAATACCAGCATTATATGGCATTGATGCTATACATGGCGTTACTTATACATTGGGCAGCACATTATTCCCCCAGGAAATTGGCATGGCTGCCACTTATAATCCCGGACTTATTCATAACGCAGGTGAAATCTCCGCCTACGAAACCCGCGCCAGCTATATCCCCTGGAATTTTTCGCCGGTTTTGGATGTCGCAAAAAACCAGGCATGGCCAAGAATATATGAAACCTTCGGCGAGGATCCTTACCTGGTAAAAACAATGGGAGCCGCTATTATAAAAGGCTACCAGGGCAATAATGTAGGTGACAAATATCATGTCACTTCAACGATGAAACACTTTTTGGGGTATGGCGACCCCTTAAGCGGCAAAGACCGCACACCCGCCTGGATACCGGACCGTTATATGCGAGAGTACTTTTTACCGCCATTTGTTGAAGCAATAGCTGCAGGCGCACGGACACTCATGGTAAACTCAGCCGAGATCAATGGCGTTCCTGTACATTCAAGCAAGTATTTGCTAACGGATGTGCTGCGTAAAGAATTAAAATTTGATGGAATCGTCATTTCAGACTGGATGGATGTTAGCTACCTCCATACCCGTCACCATGTGGCTGCAACCGAAAAAGATGCCGTTGCGCTGGGTGTTAACGCGGGCCTCGATATGTGTATAGTGCCTTATGATTATAATTTCTACAACTATCTCATTCAATTGGTACAGGAAGGGAGGGTGCCCATGTCGCGCATTGATGAATCGGTTAGGCGCATACTGCATGTTAAATATGAGTTGGGGTTGTTTGACCGGCCTGTTGGCAACCCGGACGATTATCCTGATTTTGGTTCGGATAAATTCAAAGCTGTTAGCCGGCAGGTGGCAGGTGAGTCTATTACCTTGCTTAAAAACAATAACAATATCCTGCCGTTAAAAAAGACCATGCGGGTGCTGGTAACCGGGCCGACGGCTAAGACCATGGGGTCGCTTGACGGCGGCTGGAGCTATACCTGGCAGGGTGAGGAGGATGATAAGTATGCGGCTGAGCAAAACACCATTTTGAAAGCAATCCAACAAAAAATCGGTAAACAAAATGTCGTATATGAACCAGGCGCTGCATTTGACAGCTTGCAAAATTCAGACGCCGCCGTAGCCGCGGCTAATCAGGCGGACGCCATAGTGCTTTGCCTGGGCGAATCATCCTACACAGAAAGTGTCGGAAATATCGACGACCTTAATCTGCCTGCCGCTCAAACCGAATTAGCGCAACAACTGGCAAAAACCGGGAAGCCGGTTATCCTGGTTTTGGCTGAAGGCAGGCCGCGTATAGTTACGCTGGCGAACAATGCCGCCACAGCTACCCTAATGGCCTACCTGCCCGGAAACGAGGGTGGCAACGCTGTCGCTGATATCCTATTCGGCGACGTAAACCCATCGGGGAAATTGCCGTTCACTTATCCGCGATTCCCCAATGCGCTGATCAACTATTACCGTAAAAACATCGAGAATGGGGGTGGCTCACAGGGCTATAATCCCCTGTATGAGTTTGGTTTTGGACTGAGTTATACCACATTCCAATACCACAACTTACGGGCAGACAAACCTGATCTTAAAGACAAGGAAACGTTAACCATCACTGTTGATGTAACCAATGCAGGGGACCGCGATGGTAAAGAGACCGTGCTGCTGTTTATCAGTGAACTGTATGCCTCCATCGCCCCGGATACCAAACGTTTAAGGGCATTTGATAAGATTGACCTGAAGGCCGGGGAAACGAAGACGGTTACTTTTAAAATTAGTGCCGGGGATATTGCTTATGTAAACGATGATGGCAAAACAGCCGCTGAGCCGGGCGAATTTAAAATCCAAATTGCCAATCAGACATTGAAGTTCAACTATGCCACAGCAACACAATTCAACAGGCAAACAGATGGCAAATTGTAATAGGCTGTCCCGCCAATTGATCATCGTGTTCCTCCTAATGGTATTTCCATTCATCTCCTGGAACAGTTCGTATGGTCAACGATATCTGGGAAAACCATTTAGAGATTCTCTGCACCAGGACATTCAAACTATACCCGGCAGATTACAATGCGCACTATATGACCTTGGAGGCGAAGGGGTAGCTTATCATGACATCGATAGCATTAATCAGGGCAGCGGGAAGCTAAATCCCGCCGACGGCACCTATTTAAATGAATTTCGAATCAAAGAAGGCGTTGATATATCCTACACAAAATTTCGGGAGCCTCCTATAGACAACAACGCTTATAATTTGGTTATGCCATCAAAAGATCAACTTTATGTCGGCTGGACGTCCCCGGGCGAGTGGATAAAATACACTGTTTCGGTGAAGGAAACGGGAACATACACACTTGGCATTCTATACACCGCAAGCCAGGGCGGGAAGATATCTATTTCAGTAAATGATCTTGATACAACA
>DASRTD010000278.1:0-23243 GCA_035656115.1 Mucilaginibacter sp. | reverse complement strand
AAGTCTTAAGTCGAAAGTCTCAAGTCAAATTCTGTTCATTTCTGACTGAAGACTTTTGACTCAAGACTAAACGTCAGTATCAGAATTAGACTCAAAAACCTGTTAACCTAACAAAAAAATATGAAAGACAGCACTTTGCCGAAGATGATGCACAGCACTTACTTCAGCCTGGCCATGGGCAGCACACCTGGATTGCGCGACAGTTATATGGATGCCTGCACCGCCTATTTGTCAACATCCGAAGGGATGCTTAACTTCTGGATAGCACAACTGGCCGAAGATATGTTCCGGCTGGAAAACGACCGCAATTTTAATGTGGCGATGAACCAGATATTCGAGGACGTGAATGCATTTGCCCACTACAATTCCAATGATACCAGCCACAGCCAATTTGTGGTGGAGGTCGATCGCTGGGCGCCCGGCACGGGGCGGCGGGTTTATGATTCATTTCTGACTGAACTGATCTATGGCGACAACACGCCGCCGGCCGCCGGCCAGCCTCCGCGCCTGATGCACAGTATCTATTTTTCGCTGACGGATAAATCAGCGGAGTCCATTAAAAAGTTCACCGCAATTTGTGTGAAGTTGCTTTCAGTACATCCCGGGACCTGCGTATTTGCGATCGGTGGCTTAGCCAATATGAAAAGGGATGTGTCCATCGCAAACTACGATGTGGCAATGAATATTTTGTGGAGAAGCAAAGCATCCTACAGCGCCTATCTCAAAAGCAAACAGCATGATGAGTTTTTCCCAGCGACAAAGGGAATGATAGCGGACACGTATATTTTCGATTCCTATGTAATGGAAGAGCCAGTTACGCCAGCGTCGTAAATTTTATAGGCGCCGGACGTGCCTCACCCCAAACCCTCTCCAAAGGAGAGGGGCTAAAAAGCAGGAAATTCAACCATTTTGCATCGAAGCCCTCTCCTTGCGCCACCGCTAAAGCTAAGGCGGCACGCGGTTGGAGAGGGTTTGGGTGAGGCGAAACGAAACGTATGAGTTAAGAATTATATCAACCTCACGCTACATATTAATCACCAGATTATGATTACTACAGCAATTAACGAATTAATTCGCCAATTAAGCGGCTATGTGTTGCAGCCAGGCGATCCAAATTACGAGAGCGCCATATCGATAGATAATGGCCGCATACAACTTCGGCCAAGGCTGATCATCCGGCCCACGGTTGTGGAGGACGTATTGATCGGCTACAAGTTTGCGGCCGCCAATAACCTGCCTTTTAACATAAAAGGTGGCGGGCACAGCGCGGCCGGCTATTGCCTCAATGACAACGGGGTAGTGATCGATATGCGGCACCTCAACAAAATAACCTTTAATAAAAAGAAAGAAAGCATTACGGCGCAGATGGGCGTGATCTGGAAGGACCTGTACCAATTTATGCTGGACACCGGCACCGGGCTTATCCCGGTAGGCGGCGGCTGCCCAACGGTTGCGCCGCCGGGATTTATGCAGGGTGGCGGTTACAGCTTTGTTTCCCGCTCGTACGGAATGAGCGTGGACAGCCTGTTGGCCGTCCAAGTCGTTACGCCAGACGGGCAGTTAAGGCGCATCGATTCCGAAAGCAGTTTGAAGGAAGACAAAGACATTTTTTGGGCCATCCGTGGCGGCGGGGGTGGTAACTGGGGGATCATTGTTGAGATGGAAATGAAGGTGCACAAGCCGTTTAGCGAGAAGATGCTGGTAGGGCAGATCAGGTACCCGCTGGAAAGCGTGGAAGAAGTTTTGGGTTATTATAACGAATGGGTAGAAACCATTCCTAATGCCATGACAGCATATGGCTTTATCGGCAACCAACCCGACCCCCTGGACGCGACTAAAAACGTAAAGACGATCGGCCTTACGCCGGTATTTAATGGCGAATGGGCCGAGGGTATCGAACTGTTAAAAGGCTTACTAAAAATCGCCCCAATTAATTGCGATCTGCGCAGCATGACGCTGCCCGAATGGGAGTTTTATAATGGTTACATTACCCTGGTAGGCAGCCGCAGCGCATATATGCGGTCGTTGATAATACCCAAAGGCGGCATGAACAACAAGGTAGCCAAAGTTATTAAGGAGTATATGGACATGGCGCCCTCGCCGGCAAGCTTTGCTGTGTGGACGCTGATCGGCGGAGCAATAGAGGAGAAAACGCCTGAAGAGACCGCGTACTTTTTCCGCAAAGCTCGCTTTATACCCGAAGTGAAATCCATCTGGGACCGGGACAAGCCGGGCGATGCGCTTGCCAATGTGGAGTGGGCCTATAATTTTTTTGAAGCCTGGCGCGTTGCCGGCAATGCCGTGGGCGCCTATGTAAATTATATCGATCCACTGCTGCACGACTGGCCGAAAATGTATTATGGCGACAATTACGAAAGGCTGCTAAAGATCAAGAGCGAAGTGGACCCCAAAAACTTGTTCAACTTTCAGCAAAGCGTTGGCTCGCCTTTCAACCCGCCACCACCGCCACTTACTGACCTCAGCCCGCTGAACCGGACACAGGTTATTCCGAAGGTTTAACGAGAAGAATCAAGAGCCAGGAATCAAGAAAAATCATAGTCGGAAAAATAGTTCTTTGAATCTTGACCCCTGGCCCTTGACTCTTGGTTCTCACACCCGATTTCAAAACATAGATAAATCAAAAAACATGCTTACAGCTAAGGAAGTTATCGATTGGCTAAAAATGCAATCCAATCCGAACGAAGGCGGCTTTTACGCTACCACCGGTACATCGCTTTTGAATATCCCCAATGGTGTATTGCCGCCGATTTTCCCTCCCGTTGACGGCGGTCGGCCCGTATATAGCTCCATTTATTATTTAATAGACTCCGCCAGCTTTTCGGCCATGCACAAGGTAACCGGCGACATGATCTATAATTATTACACCGGAGACCCGGTGCAAATGCTGCTCCTTTACCCGGATGGCTACCCCAACCGATACGAGATATTCAATTTCGGCAATGATATTGCTTCCGGGTTTTTACCCATGAAAGTTATTCCCGGCGGCACCTGGCTCGGTTCGCGGATGATCACGGGCGGAACCTTTGCGCTGATGGGCGTAACGCTGGCGCCGGGCTTTGAGCCCGTGGATTATTTTATTGGCAAGCGGGCGGAGTTGGTTGCGGAATATCCGGAGGTGGCGGGGATGATAACGGAGCTGACCAGGAGTTAGCGTCCAGTCAACAGTATTTAGTCGTAGGTCTTTGGCTGGGTTTGTCCTGACCTTCCGATTCTTTGTAAACGAACACCTTTTTTTGTCGGTAAAAACAAAAATATCGGCGAGGGAGTTGCCCATCCTTTTTTTACTTCCTTTTTTGCCTGAAGTTTATTTTTTCTGCTATTTTTAAAATCGAAATGGGAACCTTATTTCACCCATAATCCGCTAACTTGAAGCTCACTGAAGATCAGATATTTGCGCTTGCACCGGACGAAGCTTCAAAAAAGGCCGGCCGCGATTTGGCTACGCCCGCCAAATGGGTTTCAAAAGGCATTAACCAGCAGGCCCTCTGGGGCGAATGCCAGGGCAGCGGCAGCAAGCCATATCAAACACAGGTCGATCTTTCTTCCATTGCATTTAAGTGCTCATGTCCCAGTCGTAAATTTCCGTGCAAACATGGTTTGGGTTTGTTGTTATTGCACGCCCGGCAACCCGGTATTTTTACGGCTTCAGCTTCGCCGGCCTGGGTGAGCGACTGGATCAGCAAACGGTCGGAAAAAGAAGAAAAAAAAGTTGAAAAGGCCGAAAAACCCGTTGACGAAAATGCGCAGGCCAAACGGCAACAGGCCCGTGAGCAAAAAGTTGCCACCGGGATAAAAGAACTGCTGGTTTGGATTAAAGATATCGTGCGCAACGGGATACTCACGGTACCGGAAAAAGGTGCGACCTACTGGGAGAATATGTCCAGGCGGATGGTTGATAGCCAGGCGTCCGGCTTATCTGCCATGGTTAAAAACCTCGGTGCTACCAACTTTTGGAAAGAAGGCTGGCAAAGCGATTTTATGGACCGCCTCATTTCATTATATCTTGTCGCCGAAGGCTATCAAAATATAGAGAAGCTTGACCCTGTTTTGCAGGAAGACATCCGTTCGGCAGTCGGGTTTACAGTGAGCCAGGAAGAGCTTAAATTAAATGAGGGCGTACAGGATAGCTGGCTGGTTTTAGGGAAAGATGTACGCGAGGAAGGCCCGCTCACCATTGAACAAAACTGGCTTTATGGTACTAAAGCTAACCGCTTCGCGCTGATCCTGCAATTTTATGCCAGGGGACAGTTTCCGCAGCTGGCGCTTACGCCCGGCATTGTTTTAAATGCAGAGCTGGTTTATTTTGCATCGGTATTACCTTATAGGGCGATCGTCAAAAATCAACCGGCGACAGTCACTCCAAACTGGACTGACCTGTGCACCTCAACAGGTTGGGAGCAGATTGCCGCCGACGAGGCCGGTTCAAACAGCCGCCTCCCCTTCCGAAGTGAAATGCCCGCCATCCTAGGGGGGGCAAGACTGGTCAATTATCAAAAACAATGGTGGCTGCAGGATCAAAGCGGCTACTTGTGTAAACTGGAGGCCGACGCGAAACAAATTTGGAAGCTGCTGGCGATTAGCGGAGGTGAGGCACTGACAATGGCGCTAATAGGCAAAGAGAGTACTTACAAGCCGATCGGGCTTTGGCATCAAAATACTTATACCACCATCTGATGAGCGCCTGGGAATATATTTTAAACACAGCTATGCTGGGCACCGATAAGCGTGGGGCAGCAAAGCCTGATTTTCCAGGAGAACTGGCTGAGGTGATTGAACTGATAGAAAACACACCTGAAAACGATAAAGAAACCCGGTTTCTTAATACAGCCGCTATCGCTTTCAATTATCGCCAATGTGGTTTTGTGCCGATAAAAAAGCCGGAGATTAGCGCTACTGCCGCGCTTCCTGAAACAAGTCCTTATTCTAATGAACGGGCATCGGCAGTTTTAAGGACCATCCTTGAGGAAAATAATGCTGCCTTATTGGAAACGTGGCTATCGCAGTGCGATCAGCACAAACAGACAGCCATACCCGCCCTACTGCCGGAATTGCTGGACAAAGCGGCGCAAAATGCCGCGCTGCAGCCAGCGGTCGTGAATTGCTGCGGTAACCGGGGCGCCTGGCTTAGCCAGTTTAACAGTGCCTGGGGTTATTTTAAGCAGGCTACCGACGAAGAAATTTGGCAGACAGGTAAACCGGAAGACCGTGCGAAAGTTTTAAGGTCCCTGCGCCAAATCGAACCAGGTAAAGCGCGGGAGTGGCTTCAGCAAACCTGGGACCAGGAAAACGCAGCAGCGAAGGCTGAGCTTTTAAAATGCCTGAACGTAAACGCCGGGCCGGAAGACCTACCCTGGCTGGAAACTTTGCCGGCCGAAAAAGGACAGAAAGTAAAGGATGAAACAATGGCCTTATTAAAAAAGATACCGGGATCATCTGTTATTTTGCAATATGAAGCCTTGTTGCGCCAGTCGGTAACCCTAAAAAAAGAAAAAGCTTTATTGGGGATGATGAACAAAACCTCGATCCAAATAAAAGTGCCTGATGCGATAGATGAAGGTGTCGTTAAATCAGGGATCGAAAAACTGGCGGGCACCAAAAGCCCGTTCACGGATGAGCACTTTATTGCATACCAGCTGATGAGTGCCGTTCCGCCAACCTTTTGGGAAAAGCAGTTCGATGCTTCGCCCCAGCAGGTGGTGGATCTCTTTGAAAAAAACGCACCGGCAATGGTTTCTGCCCTTGGTATGGCAGTATCTGTTTTTAACGAAAAGGCATGGATGCCGTATTTCCTTCAGCAGGATGGCTTTTATCCCGACTTTATCAATATGCTCCCCGCTCGCGAACAGGAAAAATATTTGATCAGGATTTTCCACCAGGCGCCAAAGGACAGCATTCATTACGCACTACAATGCAACTTTGAATGGGGCAGGGAGTTTTCATTATTTGCCATCCGGTTTATGGCCGACCAACCGTACGAATACAATGCTACATTTTTTAGTAAGCATGTTAACCTGATCCCGGTTAGTGTGCTTGGCGATCTTGAAAAAATCAGTCCAAAGAATGCTAGTTTAGAGAACGCTTGGGGAAGGATCACGACGCATCTGCTTAAATTACTCAACCTGAAACAACAAATTATACAGGCCTTTAACGCATAAATAACCAAATATGTCACAGATATTACGTCTTCATGCCGAGCAGCTGTTTGCACAGGAGCTGGAAGAGCTAAAAAAACAGGACCAGGAAAAACGGCCTGTAAACTGGGTTTTATCGCCACAGGCGGTGGTAACCTATTTACTTGGCGGCAAGCTGAAAAATGGCTTCGAGGTTTCACCAAAATACATTGGTAACAGACGATTGATAGAAATTGCTGTCGCGACGCTGACTACCGACCGTGCCCTGCTGCTGTACGGTTTGCCGGGAACTGCCAAAAGCTGGGTAAGTGAACACCTTGCCGCGGGGGTAAGCGGCGACTCCACCCTGATCATCCAGGGAACGGCGGGCACCAGCGAGGAATCCATAAGATATGGATGGAATTATGCGCGGCTCATCGCCGAGGGCCCCTCGGAAGGTGCTTTGGTGGAGACGCCTGTGATGCGGGCCATGAAAGACGGTAAAATCGTGCGGTTAGAGGAGCTGACCCGTATCGGGGCCGATGTGCAGGATACCCTGATTACCATCCTTTCCGAAAAAACGCTGCCGGTGCCGGAATTGAACATAGAAGTACAAGCCGTAAAAGGATTTAACATTATCGCGACAGCAAACAACCGCGATAAAGGCGTAAACGAATTGTCGAGCGCGTTAAAACGCCGTTTTAATACGGTTATACTGCCTCTGCCGGATTCGGTGGAGGAGGAAATAGACATTGTACGACGGCGCGTGGAGAGTTACGAGAAAGTGATGGAACTCCCGGCCGAGCCACCTGCATTGCAGGAAATACGCCGGGTGGTTACCATCTTCCGTGAGCTCCGGAACGGTGTGACCATGGACGGTAAAACCAAGATCAAAATACCATCGGGCACCTTGAGTACGGCCGAAGCGATATCCGTCGTGAATAGCGGGCTTTCCATGGCTGCTTATTTTGGCGATGGGCGGCTCAAAGCAGCCGACCTGGCCGCCAGCATCATCGGCTCGGTAATAAAGGATCCGGTACAGGACAAACTGGTTTGGCAGGAATACCTGGAAACCGTGGTAAAAACAAGGAGCGATTGGGCGGATATTTACCGCGCCTGCCGCGATCTTTAATCAGAAGAACCACAGATGGCAGTACACCTCTTAGGCATAAGGCACCATGGGCCTGGCTCCGCAAGGAATGTAAAACATTTTTTGGAGGCAGTTAGACCGGATATTGTGCTGGTGGAAGGCCCGCCGGAGGCGGATGCCATGCTGCAATGGGTTGGCCATGAAGAATTAAAGCCACCGGTGGCGCTGCTATGCTACCAGCCGGATGAACCGCAACGGTCGGTATTTTACCCCTTTGCTGAGTTTTCGCCCGAGTGGCAGGCGATTTTATATGCGCAGCGGCAAAAAATTCATGTCCAATTTATGGACCTGCCTGCCGGCAACCAAATGCTGGTTGAAAAAGAACTGCGTTTACAAAAAGTAAATCCGCAGGAACCGACGAACATCACCCAGGATGGCGTGTTGTCCGAGCAATTAGAATTACCGAAAAACCCGATCAGTTTTCTATCCGATGCCGCAGGCTTCACGGATGACGCAAAATGGTGGGAGCACACGTTTGAATACCGCTTGAATAACGATGAAGTATTTGATGCTGTGGGAGAGGCCATGCAAGCCCTTCGCGAAAGTCTAACGGAAAAAGATAAAAAGCTGGAGCAACTGCGCGAGGCCTACATGCGCCGCACCATCCGCCAGGCCGAAAAAGAGATGTTCCACACCATCGCGGTGATCTGCGGGGCATGGCACGTTCCCGCGCTTCAAAATTTGGGTTCACAAAAGGAGGATAACGAATTATTAAAAGGCCTGCCAAAAACCAAAACCGAGTGTACATGGATACCCTGGACTTTTAACCGGCTGAGTTTTTTCAGTGGCTACGGAGCCGGTATCAATTCACCCGGCTGGTACAACCACGTTTGGCATAATCCTGACGATGACGGCACCCGGTGGATGGCCAACGTTGCCAGTTCGTTTCGTAAGCAACAAATGGACACATCGGTGGCCCATATTATTGAGGCAGTCAGGCTGGCTGGTGCGCTGGCCTCGTTGCGTGATCTGCCAAAGGCCGGGCTGGAAGAAATGAACGAGGCGACACTGAGCGTGCTCTGCGATGGCGAAAGCATTTTGCTGCGGTTGGTACAGGAAGAGTTGATCGTGGGACACCAGATCGGCGAAGTGCCGACAGAGATACCCAAACCACCCCTGCAATTAGACATAGAGCGTCTGCAAAAGAAATTGCGACTTCCTGCTACGGCTGATTTTAAAGATTATACGCTCGACCTCCGCAACGATATCGACCTGGGGCGGAGCGAGTTTTTACATCGCCTGCTTTTATTGGGCATTGAGTGGGGCCGGCAACAATTCACCACTGGCAAAGGCACGTTTAAGGAGCAATGGCGCCTGCAATGGGACCCTGGCTATTCTGTCGAGATCATCGAGCGGGGTAACCTGGGCAATACGGTAGAAGAGGCTGCAACCAACGGCGTGCTGGAACTGGCTGAATCAGCAGGCGATTTGAAAGTGATCAGTGGTTTGTTGGAAAAAAGCATTCCGGCAAATCTGCCGGGTGCGATAGAAGCGTTGATACACCGGTTGGCTAACCTGGCCGCCGCCTCGGCTGACGTGATCGAACTGATGGAAACCGTGCCGGGCCTGATCACTGTGGCCCGGTATGGCAACGTGCGCAAAACAGATGCGACGATGGTGTTGGGTATCATCAATAGCATCATTACGCGCATCTGCATCAGCCTGCCCAATGCCTGTATTGCCGTTGACAATGACGCCGCGCAGCAGTTGCTGGATTTGTTTTTTAAGCTGAATGACGGGATAAATTTATTACAGGATGCGGAGATCACCGCGGGCTGGCAGCAAACCCTGCAGGTTATTGCAGCCAATAAAAACACCTCGCCGGTAATTGGCGGTTACAGCACCCGCCTGCTGAATGACAGTAAATTACTCGACGACAATAAACTCATACAATATTTCAGCTTTGCTATGTCATCGGCCACGGCGCCGGTTATTGCTGCCGCCTGGCTGGAAGGTTTTTTGAAGGGAAGCGGCACATTGCTGTTGCTAGACGATGACCTGTGGCAGATGATCGATAATTGGGTTGCAGGTTTAACCGACGAAACCTTTATGCAGGTATTGCCCCTGCTTCGCCGCACCTTCGCCAATTTTTCAAGGCCTGAACGAAGAAAGTTGGGCGAAAAGGCGAAATCAGGCGGAGGTACAGGCCAGCAGCAGTTTGGTGCGCAAACCGATTTCGATGCCATCAGGGCAACGCAAGGCTTGCCGGTAATTATGGAGCTATTGGGCTTAAAATTTAACGCGAAGGAGGCAGATGGAAACTGAACCACAACAGTTGCGTAAATGGCGCCTGATATTGGGCGGTCACCAGCAGGAAGGAACGGAGTACCAACTGACGGAGGACGACCTGAAGGTCGACCGCACCCTGGAGGCCTTATACGACAGCGATAAAAGCGGCGGACTGGGCGCCTCATCGCCAAATGTGAGCCGCTGGCTTGGAGATATCCGCACATTTTTCCCGTCATCCGTGGTACAGGTAATGCAGCAGGATGCTTTAAAGCGCTTAAATTTAACCCAGATGCTCTTTGAAAAGGAAATGCTGGAAAACATCGAGCCTGACGTTCACCTGGTGGCGACTTTGATGACCTTAAGCCGGGTAATCCCCGATAAGACGAAGGATACCGCCCGGCAGGTGGTGCGTAAAGTGGTGGACCAGCTCATCAAAAAATTGGAGGAGCCTACACGGCAGGCCATTACCGGGAGCCTGAACAAAAGTGTAAGAAATACCCGGCCACGGCACCGCGAGATCAACTGGAGCGCCACGATCCTCAAAAACCTGAAACATTACCAACCTGAATTTAAAACCATTATACCCGAGCAAAGGATAGGCTACGGCCGGAAACGGTCGTCCCTGAAAGATGTGATCTTATGCCTGGATCAAAGCGGATCAATGGGGTCTTCGGTGGTTTATTCGGGCATATTCGGCAGCGTAATGGCTTCGATACCGGCGGTTAAAACAAAAATGGTGGTTTTTGACACGGCGGTTGCCGATCTGACCGAAGAACTTGACGACCCGGTAGATTTACTATTTGGCGTACAACTCGGCGGCGGCACAGACATTAATGCAGCACTAACTTATTGTCAGCAAATAGTGACCCGTCCGGCGGACACGGTGATGGTATTGATCACCGATTTATACGAAGGCGGTAATCCAAACGAAATGCGGCGCCGTGCGGCTGAACTGGTTGCCGCCGGTGTGCAGCTGGTCGTTTTGCTGGCCCTGAACGATGATGGCGCCCCGTCCTACGATCATCAACATGCTCAATTCATGGCGGACATAGGTGTGCCGGTTTTTGCCTGTACGCCCGATAAATTTCCCGATCTGATGGCCGCAGCGCTATCGAAGCAGGATATTACCTTATGGGCGGCGAGGGAAGATTTGATGGTAAAGAAATGATTTGAGAAATAAGCGAAAAGCCAGATTCTTACTCCACCAAATCCATCCCATTCGCATCTGTAGTCAGCACCTCGCTCATAAAATCAAGAAACGGCCTCATCTTTTTAAATACATCGTTCATGCGGTCGACAAAATCAGGGCGAAGTACTTCTTCGTCGGTGAAAAGGTATCGCAGCATAAATTGTTTGCGCCTCAACAGAGCGGCCGCCGGGTGATCTTTCCCATAGCCCTGCGGTACCCTGCTCAATTCTTCGCCGTATAGGGGGCCGAATGTTTGGGCAATGGTTTTTTCTCCGAGCATGGCATTCCACGCGGGGTAATTGGCATCGATGTCCTGCCGTATCCTTTTCATGTCATCGGCATCAGGTCCCCAAAAGCCGGCAACCAGGCCGGAGTTGCCGCTTTCGATGCGGAAGTAATAGCCGCCCCGCTTTTTTTTCGTCGCTCTTTTGAATGAGGCGCTCCAGTGCGAATTATAAGGTATCTTGTCTTTTGCAAAGCGTACATCTTTGTATATCCTGAACATGCTTTGTTTGCCGGAAGCCGTCTCGATCTGGTCGTGTTTGTTCATTTCAACCAGCAGCGCATCGGCAAAATCGATGATGTTATCGCGGGCTTCTGTATACCTGTCCTTATGCTGGTTAAACCATTCGCGGTTGTTGTTTTTAGACAGATCGGTTAAAAAATCAAGAGAGTCTTTTTTGATGATCGCTGCCATAGTAGGGTTATATTTTTGGCCTGCGCCGATATGGTCACGGCAACACAAACGTAGCAAATTACCGGCGGAATTGTGCGCTTTTGACCAGCAAAAGGCGCCCGAAACTTAATCCGGAGGCCTTAACCAACTCTAAATTAACAAATGAATTTTTATCTACAGCAATTTTGTCTTTCCTGATATACTCCATTTTAAAAGGTACTCCCGGCGACAAAACACAGGGGCCGGACCATGTTTTATCAGCCGGCTTTTAGGGTAGATGCGATGCTTAAATTAGGGTATCTAAGCTTACTGTTGATAAAAAGGGCCGTCAATCACCCAATCGGGTGGTTTTTATTTAACTGATTTATTTATAGCGTGATGGGGCGAAACCTTTATTGGCAAGCACAAGCGACCATCTGCGTGGAAGGGCCCACACACCTGGGCTTTATTTCGGGCATGATTATCCCCCATATTTGGTATTGCCATGAATACCAATAAGCGTAACTTTGATATATCAAATATCACTATCATGAAAAAAATATTACTTCTCATCAGCGGGTTAATCATAACCCTCCAGGTTTTGGCTCAGGATTGTACCAAATACCTTTACCTGCAAAAGGACAAGACAATCGAGATGACCGGCTACAATAAAAAAGGGGATGTCACGATGAAATCGGTCTCTAAAGTTTCCAATGTCAACACATCAGGCGGCGTAACAACCGCAAACGTGGTTTCGCAAGTATATGATAAAAACGGAAAATTGCTCGGAACATCGAGCGTTGACTATAAATGCAACGGCGGAACGGTATCCATGCAAATGCATATCGAAGCCGGGCAGCAGTCCAAACAACCGACGACTATGAATTTTAACATGAGCGGCGACGCCAACGGCGAATATCCGCAAAATATGCAGGTGGGTGATCATTTACCGGATCATACTTCGCAAATGCAGATGGCAAACGGGATGACCACTACCATTAAAGTGACAGACAGGATGGTTGCCGCTAAAGAAAGCGTTACCACCCCTGCAGGGACCTGGGACTGCTTCAAAATTACTTACAAAACATCAAGCTCAACCGCATTCAATAAAGGCGGATCAGATTCAACCAGTGCCGCTACTTCCCCGTTAGCCAAATTAGGGTTGAAAATGCCTTCATCTACTTCAGAAAGTACGATTTGGGTGGCCGCAGGTGTTGGTATGATAAAGAGCGAAACCAAAAATAGCGTTTTAGAGCTTACCGCTATCAGATAGTCAAAAGTCTTGAGTCGAAAGTCTCGAGTCAAATCTGCTTTAGATTTTCGACCCAGGACTTTTGACTTACGACTAATACTACACAATCCGGTTCTTCAGCGCCTTGGCAACGGCTTCCGACTGGTTGTGAACATGAAGTTTTTCGTAAATATTACGAATATGGCTTTTTACTGTTTCAAAACTGATATGGAGCGACGAGGCGATCATTTTGTAGCTGTAGCCTTTTACCAGGCCGCTTAAAATATCTTTTTCCCTTGCCGTCAGATCGAATTTTTCGGTTGATGCTAAGTTAGTTCCCGCGATATGCTCCACTACCATCCGTGCGATATTAGCGCTCATCGGCGCGCCGCCTTCCAGTACTTCCGCAATCGAACTGAATAGTTTTTCGAAACAGTATTTTTTTAATAAATAACCTGATGCTCCGGCGCAAATGGCATTGATGACGTTTTTATTGTCATCGAAAACAGTGAGGATGATGATTTTTACTTCTTTGTCAAAACCGCGGATCACGTTCACGGCTTCGATCCCGTTCATTCCGTTCATGTCAATATCCATCAGGATCACCTGCGGCTTTAGCTGCTTTATGTCCGTCGTTACATTATTACAGTGATGAAACGCCCCGGTGCAAGTGAAGTTTTCGGAAGTATTGATAAGCTGCACCAAAGCTTCGCGAAAGTCGCCATTGTCTTCATATATCACTACACTTGTTTTCATGCCGGCGGAGGGAAATCGATTTCAAGATTGTTTTTGATCTTGAACTGATAATCAATATTTTCTGATCGTTAAATGTATGGCAATATTTGTGCATTTCTATCTAACGAAATCGGGGGATGCGGAAACTCAGCATTATCGAAGTACCCTGGTCTTGCCGGCTCACAATTGCCAATTTAGCATTCATTTTTTCCGCGCGGTGCTGCATGTTTTGCAAGCCATTTCCCGAGGTTACCTTACTGATATCAAAGCCTTTTCCATTGTCACGAATGCTCAGCGAAACCACATCTTTTTCTTTGGTCAGAAAAATTTCAATAAGCGTGCACCGGGCATATTTTGATGCATTACAAATAGCTTCCTTAAATATCAGGTAAAACTCCTTTCGCAGCTCCATTCCAAGTTTTAAATGGGTTATGTCATCATCTATTTGCATATCATAACGTATACCCTGCGGCTCTAAAGTTTCGGCCAGGTATTCCCTGGCTTTTACCAAAAAATTATCGATATGGTCGTTCCGGGTACTAATGGACCACACAATATCCGACAAGGCATCCATCGTTTTTTCCGAGCGGTCGCTTATCTTTTCAAGCAGTTCGCCGCTGCCGGCTTCGTTATGCTTTAGCTTTTGCAGCGCTATTTTGCTGAATATGTTGATGCCGCTTAGGGTTGAGCCGATGTCGTCGTGCAGGTCACGGGCAATTTTGCTGCGCAACTGCAGCCGCATTTTAAACTGGTTCATATTATACCAGTACAAAGCGTAAACGCTGCCAATAACCAATGCTATAATTGACATGTAGAACCACCAGCGGTGCCAAAAAGGAGGGGCGATGATGAGCGTAAACTTAGCGGGCGTGTTGTTCCATACGCCCTCGTTGTTGCAGGCTTTTACATAAAACGTATAAGTACCTTCATCCAGGTTAGCATAGGAAACGTAACGGCGGGAGCCCGCATAATTCCATTTTTTATCCAGGCCCGCCATTTGATAAGCATATTTATTCAGGCGCGATTGTGTGTAATTGAGCGCCACGTATTCAAATGTGAAATAGTTTTGGTTATAGCCGAGCCTGGCCGTTTCGCCAGGGCGGATAGGGTAATCTTTGTCGAAGATCCTGAGATTGGTGATCAATACTTTCGGCGGGGCTTCATTCCTCACGATCTTTGCCGGGTTAAAACGATAAACAGCGCCCCTGGTACCAAATGAAACTATATTGTTGCTGTCGACCATCAGCGTGTATAACTCGTTTTGGTTTTGGATGCCGTCCCTTTTATCAAATACCGTAATTTTTTTATCCTTAATTTCAAGCCTTACCACACCGGCATTACTTAAAAACCAAATATTACCCATCCGATCGCTGGCAATGGGGCCTATCGACATGGAAGGCAGCCCGTCGTTAATGTCCTCGACTGCCGGTTTAGCGAAACTGGTATTGGTTTGCCACAGGCCGTTGTCATCCGTGCCTATCCAAATATCCTTCCCGGTTTTATAAATTGCACCGATCGAGTAATCGGCGTCCGTGCCCTTTGGCGCCGCCAGCCTGATCCGCTCATACCTGCCGGTATTGGTGTGCAATAAAAGCAAACCGGTATGCGCGCCGCCGATCAGCATACTATCTTTTGAAAGCTCGCAAAAGGTCCTGATCTCATTTATTTTCGACAGCGGGCCGACGACATTATAGTTGCAGGAGATGAATTTCTTTGTTTCGGGATCGAAGCGGTATATGCCTTCGCTGTGCGTACCTATCCACATCCGGTTTTCGTGGTCGATAAAAAGATTGTAAAGCGTGCTTTTAATGTTGTCTGATTTATATATTTCGGTCTTAAAAGTTTTATTAGATCGTTTTATGATTTTGACCAGGAGATTTTTAGCTGTGGCCCATATTGTTCCGCCTGCGTCCTGGGTGACGTTGAATACAGCAAAGGTGAATTGCTTTGGCAGACCGACGGCGTCATTGCAGTCAGTTATCGCCCCGGTTTTTTCATCATAGGTAAACAGGCCCTCATACATACCCAGCCACCACAAACCATCCTTATCTTTGAACATGGTTATCGGCGAGATATGCGCGGGGACCATGCCGGCGCCCCTTTTTTGGTAGAGATACGTTTTTGACAGATAAATATGGTGCGGATCGTATTTAAATATGCCATTTTCCGTGCCGATCCAAATAATGCCCGATTTATCGCGGAACAAAAAACCTACCGGATCGGATATTTTATTTTCGTCATTCCACTCAACCGGATAGTTGATAAACTTATTTTTTGAAGGATTAAAAATGGTTAGGCCGCCTTCCTTGTTTGCCAGCCATATATTGCCGGCGCTATCCGGCAATATGCCCATTACGATCTTATACGGCAGCTGGTGAACATCGTCCGTCGGATGGAACCAAGTGGCTGTTTTTTGGGTTTTCGGATCAAACCTTACCAGCCCGGCGTCCCATGTGCCCAACCAAATATTTCCATTATTATCCATCGCCGATCTGCCAATCACAAGCCGGGCATTTTTATCGTGATTTGGGTGGGTGGGCAAGTCGAGCGGGTAAAATTTGACAGCATTTGTCTTTATGGTGTAGTAGTAAAATCCGTAGATACTGGTAAAGTATAAATGGCCTTTTTTGTCGTCTGTTAAGCTATTTAGCGGTAAGTTTCCTTCGATTACCCCTGCGGGGCGCAAGCGATAACTCATCCGATTGAACAGGTAAAGCCCTTTTGAAGTGGTAAACCAAAAAAGAGAATCGTTTTTGGGGTAGATAGCATTTATCTGGAGAAATTTTGTGGCCGGAAAGTTTTTTATAGCCAGGGTGTTGATGTCTAAACAACTAAGGCCGTTTACGGTCCCCACCCACAAATGATCATGATCAGGGTATAAACAGGAGATCAGGTTGTCGGCCAGGGTG
This sequence comes from Mucilaginibacter sp., assembly GCA_035656115.1. GTDB lineage: Bacteria > Bacteroidota > Bacteroidia > Sphingobacteriales > Sphingobacteriaceae > Mucilaginibacter. The sequence continues at coordinate 7,014 of DASRTD010000278.1, read as the reverse complement.
CTGGAATCACCGGGGAAGTTTTTGATGGCGGTGAAACTATATCCGTCGTACCTGAAAAGCCCTTCGCCTGTGCCGAACCAAAGAAAACCTTTCGTATCCTGGTTAATGCAATTGATCGATTCGTTGGTGAGGCCTTCGCCCTGTACTTTTTCAATATTCAGGTTGTCGATGCTTTGCGCAAAACCCGGCAGCGAACAAAATAACGGGTAAACCAGTGCAAATTTGATAAGCTTGCCTTTATATTTTCCTAAAACACATTTAAGGCTGCTGAACTTCATGAGTTCGTGTTTTTATCGGTTAAAATGCTGAAGATCAATTACGACTGCTTAAGAGGTATTGAAAATATCAATAATTATAAGGAAAATAAAATTAAAGTCATAGGGATTGTTCTTTATCCGGTTTACAAGCCGATTCGGGCGCTTTTACGACCGGAGTGTTGGTTATTAACGAACTGTTAATAATTAGTAATTTAATACCCGGTCTTATTATAATAATTTTAAGGAATTAAAATCATTATAGCGGGAATGAGGTCTTTGGAAGATTTGAATAAGGAGGTTGATCATCTCAATTTGGAGATACGGAGACTGTTGCTTAATAAAGACCCTTTTAAAGAAGGCATTGCGGATAAGATCGCCGTAGTAACCACCATTTCCACTTATCGCGAACGCATCGTAAAACTCCAGCGGGAGATCAGGATGCGGGAGGATGAGAATGAGTTTTAATAGTACTTTGCTTTCCCTGAGTTAATTTAACGGTTTTACTAAACGCGCAGGTTTGACAATTTTGAAAAATGGTCTAATCTATATGCCCAAAGCCTGACGTCAGCCTTTTTTAGGCAGACCCTTATTTTCCCTTTCCCATTCATTGTAAGCCCTGGCTTCTGCGATATCATACTCCAGCTCAGGGTCGATGTTTTGCTCTTCTACCCGGCGGGCTTTTTCCATCAGCTCCTCGTGATGCGCCTGCAGCCATTTAAGCTGCTTTCTGCCATAAGAGAAACGGGTAAATAACACAAACAGTACCGGCACGATAAAGATGGATATGGTTGATGAAGCGATCATGCCGCCCAAAACGGTTATGCCGATGGTATTCCTGGATTCGGCGCCCGCGCCGGTTGCAAAAACCAGCGGAAGCACGCCAAAAATAAAGGACATCGAGGTCATGATGATAGGGCGGAATCGCAGGCGCACCGCTTCGATGGTTGATTGAAGGAGCGGCTCACCACGGTCGACGCGCAACTTGGCAAATTCGACGATCAGAATCGCATTTTTTGCCGACAATCCTATTAGTGTAATAAGCCCGATCTGGGCGTATACATTATTGGTGATGGAGGGCATTGTCCACAGCGCCACTATGGCGCCAAAGGCACTAATAGGCACAGCGAGCAGTACTGAAAAAGGCACCGACCAACTTTCATATAGCGCAGCCAGGAAGAGAAATACGAAAATGATAGAAAACAAAAAGATGTAAACCGTGATACTGCCGGCCTTTATTTCTTCGTAGCTAAGTCCCGAAAACTCATACGTGTAACCGCGCGGCAACACTTTAGCGGCGATGGATTTCAGCGCATCAAGCGATTGGCCGCTGCTATATCCCGCCGGAATAGAGCCGTCTACTTCTGCCGACCGGAATATGTTAAAGTGCGATATGGAGGTTGCCGTCGCATCGGCCTTGTAGCTTACCAGGGTGCTCAATGGCAGCATGCTGCCGGCCTGGTTGCGCACATAATATCTATTGATATTGCTGATCAGCGCGCGATAAGCGGTGTCGGCTTCGATAACGGCATGATAAGTACGGTTATATAACGTGAAATTGTTTACAAAAAGGCTGCCCATAAAGGCCTGCATGGTGGAAAATACGTTGGAGATGTTTACCCCCAGTTTTTCGCATTTTTCGCGGTCAACCGTCACCGTGAAACTTGGTGTATGCGCCGTAAAGGAGCAAAAAGAAGTTGACGTAGCCGGGTTCTTTTTCGCCGCTGCCACAAATTTCTGAACATTTTTTTCAAAAGCGTGGATATCATCGGTAGAGTTACCTTGCTCAATTTGCATTGAAAAACCGGCCGCCAGGCCGATGCCCCTTATCGGCGGCGGCTGAATGGCTACGACAGTAGCATTTTTTATACCCGCTTTGGCTACCCGCTTTTTAATATTATCCATTATGCCCTGCACCTTGGTTTGGGGGGTCGTCCGCTGATCCCAGGGGGTTAACATACAAAACATGGTGCCGCTGTTATTCCCGCCGCCACCAAGTATATTAAAGCCCGACGAGCCAACAAAATGCATGATGCCCGGCGTTGAGCCGACGATCTTCATCAATTTTGCAAGCACCAGGTTGGAGGCCGTGGTAGAGGACGCGTCGGGCATGGTATAGGTTACAAATAATCGACCACCGTCCTCAGAAGGTACAAAGCCGGATGGCTTGCTTTTAAACAGCAGCCAGGCGCCTACGCAAATACAAACCAACAGGATTACAATATATTTTGCGTTTTTTATACTTCGCTTAACACCATTTGAATATTTGTGGTTGAGTTTGTCGAAAACACGGTTAAACCCATTGAAAAACTTATCCACCCAGTTTTCTTTTCCCGTTTTATGGTGCGACGGCCGTAACAAAAGCGTACAAAGGGCAGGGGTGAGCGAGAGCGCGGTAAACGCCGAAAAAATTACTGATATGGCTATGGTGATAGCAAATTGCTGGTAAAGCCGGCCAACAATGCCCGGAATAAACCCAACCGGAACGAATACCGAGGCCAAAATAAGCGCAATGGCAATAACCGGCGCCGATATTTCCTTCATGGCCTGGTAAGTGGCCTCTTTTGGCGACATATGCTGCTCATCAATATAATGCTGCACAGCTTCCACTACAATGATGGCATCGTCAACCACTATCCCGATAGCCAGCACGAACCCAAACATCGTGAGCGTATTGATGGTAAAGCCTAATGGGATAAAAAAACAAAAAGCTGACAAAATGGATACCGGGATAGCCAATATTGGAATGATGGTGGAGCGCCAGTTTTGCAGGAACAGAAATACAACAAACGCAACTAACGCCAGCGCCTTCATCAGCGTGACGATCACCTCGTGCATGGACACCTGGATGATGGTGACTGATTCAAAGGGAACGACATATTCAACATCCGGCGGGAATGATTTTTTCAGCTCGGCGAGCTTAGCATAAACGTTATCGGCGGTTTGGAGGGCATTGCTTCCGGGCGATTGAAAGATCATTAACAGCGAGCAACGATTACCATCCACAAAGGAGCCGCCCGAATAAGTGAATTTGGCGAGTTCGACGCGGCCTATGTCTTTCAGATAAATCATTCTATCCGTCCCCGGGATGTTTTTAATGATCAGCTTTTCGTATTGCTCAGGTTTACTGAGCATGCTGTTTACCACGATGCCGGTTTCAAAGGCTTGATTTTGGTTCTGGGGCGGTGCACCTACGGCCCCGGCGGCAACATAAACGTTCTGGCCGCTAAGCGCAGTCGTTATATCGGACGGCATCAGGTTATAGGATGCCATTTTATCGGGATCAAGCCATATGCGCATGGCGAATTGGTCGGTACGTGCACTCACATCGCCCACGCCGGGCACACGTAAAATCGCGTCTTCAATAAACGTGTTGGTATAATTATCGAGAAAAGTGATGTTATGCGTTTTGCGGGGCGAATAGATAGCCACCAGCATCAGCTGGTCGGGGTTACTGGCGCGCACGGTGGCGCCGAGCTTGCTTACCACCGAGGGCAGGAGCGGTGCGGCGATTCCTACGCGATTTTGAACATTAAGGGCGGCGATCTGCGGGTTAGTGCCCACATCGAAGGTTACCCTTACGTTCATGCCGCCGTTGTTGGAGCTGGAACTTTGCATATATTCCATGCCAGGAGTACCATTCACCTGTTCTTCGATCGGAATGGCAACCGTTTGCTCAACAGTTTCAGCATCTGCGCCGGTATAGCTGGCGTTTACACCCACGCTCGGCGGTGAAATATTAGGATACTGGTCTATCGCCAGGTTAAAAATGCAGATCACCCCCGAAATCATCAATACCAGGGAAATAACGATGGCAGTTACCGGTCTTTTAATAAAGGTATTGGCAATCATTTTTGATCATCATTATGCAGGCTACGCGATTTTTGTATTTCAAACTCAAGTTCAGGGTCTATATTTTGCGCTTCAACTTTACGGGCCTTCTCCATTAGTTCATTATGGTGCGCCTTCAGGTATTCAAGCCTTTCTTTACCGTACGCAGCTTTGGTGATTACAACGAACAAAACCGGCACCACAAAAATGGCGATGGATGACGCGGCCAGCATCCCGCCAAGCACCGTTAACCCGATGGTTTGCCGGGCAATGGCGCCGGCTCCGCTTGCAAATACCAACGGAAGTACGCCCAATATAAATGCCATTGAGGTCATGATAATTGGCCGTAAGCGAAGGCTTACCGCATCGAGCGTTGATTGTAAAAGGTCTTCGCCCCGGTCGACCCTCACCTTTGCAAACTCGACGATCAGGATAGCATTCTTGGCAGCAAGGCCGATGAGGGTGATCAAACCTATCTGCGCGTAAACGTTATCGGTTAACGAGGGCACCAGCTCAAGGGCGAGGATGGCGCCAAAGGCGCCAATCGGCACGGCAAGCAACACTGAAAAAGGCACCGACCAGCTCTCATATAGCGCTGCAAGGAAAAGGAACACAAACGTGATGGAAAACAGGAAGATATACATCGTTACCGAACCGGCCTTTAGCTCTTCATAGCTTAAGCCTGAAAACTCATAGGTATACCCCTGCGGTAATAAGCGGTTGGCCAGGTCCTGCAAAGCGGTTAGCGCCTGGCCGCTGCTGACGCCCGCCGGGGACGATCCGTCAACCTCGGCAGATCTGAAAATATTGAAATGGGAGATAAGCGGGGCCGCTTCAATTGGCGTAAAGCTGATCACCGTTCCCAGGGGCACCATTCTGCCTGTCTGGTTCCTTACGTAATATTTGTTCATATCCGTAACCAGTGCGCGGTAGGCCGTATCGGCCTGAACTACGACGTGGAAAGTGCGGTTATAAGCAGTAAAGTCATTAATGTACAAACTGCCCATAAAAGCCTGGATGGTCGTAAATACGTCGGATATGTTTACGCCAAGTTTTTCACACTTTTCCCGATCTACATTCAGGCTGATATTCGGCGTGTGGGCAGTATAAAAGGTGTATGCTTTGGTTATGGCGGGGTTTTTATTGGCTGAATCGACAAACCGGTTGACTACGCTTTCGAATGTCTGCAGGTTGTCGTTCGTGCTGCGCTGTTCGATTTGCATGCTGAAACCAATGGTTGAGCCTACCCCCGGTAAAGGCGAGGGTTGTATCACTTCGATAGTCGCGTTTTTTAAACCTGCGTCGGCAATGCGGTTCTGCATTACTTTAATAATTCCCGGTACCTGTTGTTTTGATGTCGTGCGCTCTTCCCAGGGCTTAAGCTGAATAAAGATGGTACCGTTGTTGGAGTTGCTGGCATTCGTCACTACGTTAAGACCGGACAGCGCTGCAAAGTGGGCAACTCCCGGTGTTGCTGCCACTACCTTCATTAGCCTTTGCATTATTTCAACCGATTGTGCGGTGGACGCCGCCGGCGGCAACTGGTAAGTCACGTACAGGTTCCCGTCATCCTCGGACGGTATAAAGCCGGTTGGCTTACTGGTAAATAGAAAATAAGTGCCGGCACAAATACATACCAACAGGATGATGATGAGCCTTGAAGCTTTGATACTACTTTTTACGCCACTGGTGTACTTTGCAGTAACCTTGTCGAACCATTCGTTAAATTTGGTGAACCATTTGGTAAGGCCTTTATTTTTTTTAGATTCGTCGGTCGGTTTTAACAGTAACGTACAAAGGGCGGGCGTTAAAGACAATGCGATAAACGCCGAAATGATTACCGAAATGGCAATGGTTATGGCAAACTGCTGGTACAGGCGCCCGACGATACCGGGGATAAAGCCTACAGGTACAAACACGGCCGCCAAAATAAGCGCTATGGCGACCACCGGCGCCGAAATGTCCTTCATCGCCTGGTAAGTAGCCTCCTTAGCCGTCATTTTATCATGGTCGATATAATGCTGAACAGCTTCGACGACAATAATGGCATCGTCGACGACGATACCAATTGCCAGTACAAAACCGAACATGGTCAACGTATTGATGGTAAAGCCAAGCGGGATGAAAAAGCAAAACGTGCCGAAAATAGACACCGGTATGGCCAGCACCGGGATTAACGTCGAGCGCCAGGTTTGCAGGAAAACGAAAACCACGATGGCTACCAGCCCCAGGGTTTTTAATAGCGTGACTACCACATCCTGCATGGAAACTTTAACTACGGTTACCGATTCAAAAGGCACGCTGTATGCCACATCCGATGGAAAGGTTTGCTTCAATTTGGCTAATTCAGCATAAATGCCATTGGCGGTTTGCAACGCGTTGCTTCCAGGCGCCTGGTAAATCTGCAGATAAGATGCGCGATGCCCGTCGACAAATGAATTGCTTGAGAAGGTGAATTTCCCCAGCTCAACCCGGGCAACATCCTTTAAATAAACCAGTTCGCCGTTTTGCGGGTTGGTTTTAACAATGATGTTTTCAAAATCCGAAACTTTGCTTAGCCGTCCGTTCACTAAAATACCCAATTCGAAGGTTTGCGTGGGGGCCTGGGGCGGTACGCCTGCCGTTCCGGCGGCCACCTGTACGTTTTGTGCATTCAGTGCAGTGATCACATCCTGGGGCTCGAGACTATAGGCCGCCATTTTTTGCGGGTTCATCCAAATGCGCATGCTGAAATCATCGGTAAACCGGCTGATGCTGCCCACGCCGGACACGCGCAGCAAAGCATCCTGAACAAATATGTTGGTGAAGTTGTCGAGGAAAGTAATGTTATGTGAATCTTTCGGCGCGTAAATGGCCACCATCATCAACATACTTGGGTTCACGGCACGTACCGTGAGGCCGAGGCGGCTGGCAACCGCCGGCAGCAAAG
>DASRTD010000277.1:0-19054 GCA_035656115.1 Mucilaginibacter sp. | reverse complement strand
TGAATACACCTGGGACACCTGGGACAGTAATTTTTCCTTTAGTTTGCTTGCTTTTGTCAAGAATTTTCTTTATTAAATTACAATAGATTCATTTTAAACGAAAAATTAAATGCCGGGATGTTTAAACGCGATTTCCCTGGGCAAAATCGTTGCAGGTTTTATTTCATAAAAAAAGTACAATAAAACGATAAATTAGTACAATTTACCCGCCGCCTTAGTTAAGTAGATTTACAAACGCAATCAGTGTAGATTCGACACTAAGGACATTATTGCCAATGTAACGCTTATCCGCGTAAAAAATGTTATAAGCCAATGAGAAAATTCATTTTCGGCGCCTTTTCACTGTTTTTATTGAACATGACTTGGCCGGTACTTTCCTTCGCACAGCCCGTAAAACAGGTAAAGCTAACAAATTTCGATCTCCAATCTTCCGCACAGCTAACGGCAACAGGCGAAGAATTATCAACTATAAATTATCATTCGCCGGTGTACTGGTTCCCGGTAAAAGTACCTTCAACCGTGCTTATGGGTTTGGTGGCCAACCACATTTATCCCGATCCTTACCAGGGATTAAATAATATGCTGATCCCGGATGCGTCCGACCAGTTTAACAAAGAATATAACCTGGAACAATACAGCTACCTGCCAAATGAACCCAATCCCTGGAAAAAGCCCTATTGGTACCGCACCACTTTTAAAATACCTGCGGGTGATAAGGACCGTCATTTTCAATTGATATTTAAAGGGATAAACTACCGGGCCGCGGTATGGGTAAATGGCAAACAAATAGCCGACTCGACCCAAATGGTGGGAATGTTTGCTGATTACAATCTCGACGTAACCAAGGCAATACATCCCGGCGAAGATAATGCCCTTGCCGTAAAAATTTATCCGCTCGACTACCCGGGCTATCCTTCTAAAGAGCAATTGCAGGCACTGGGGCCTTTTTATGAGAACGGCGGCCCTACCGGCGACATCGGAAAGAATGTAACTATGCTTTGCTCGGTTGGCTGGGACTGGATGCCACCCGTTCGCGACCGTAACATGGGTATTTGGCAGCCGGTTTACCTCCGAACTACGGGCGCGGTGACTATAGGGCATCCCAAATTGGTGACCGATTTGCCTAAACTGCCCGATACAAGCATTGCTAAACTATCGCTGAACCTTACTTTGTCGAACCATAGCGAAGAGAGTCAAAATGGTAGACTGCTTATCAGCATAAAACCGGAGAACTTTGCGGGGCTGCCACTCCTATTTAGCCAAAACATAAGCGTGAAAAGGGGCGAAGCTGCACAAGTTGCGCTGGACGCGGATAAAGTGAGCCAGCTACTGATCCACCAACCCCATTTGTGGTGGCCTAATGGCTACGGCAAGGCCAATTTGTATCGTATCCGTTTGCAATATGTGAACGGAACAAAGATCGATGATGATACCTCATTTGTATTTGGCATACGCACAGTAAGCTCGCAGGGAATGATGGTTGGCAAATTTGTTCGCCGTGACTTTTTTGTGAACGGTAAGAAGGTTCACCTGAACGGAGGTGCCTGGGTGCCCGATATGATGGTAAACCGCGATTCGGCCCGTTACGATTACGAGATGCACTTGTGCCGCAACGCCAACGTTAACCTGGTGCGGATATGGGGCGGCGGCGTTACCCCGCCTGATGCCTTTTGGAATGCCGCCGATAAATATGGCGAAATGGTTTGGTCGGATTTTTGGATAACCGGCGATACCCAGGGCGAGTTTAAAGGCTCGCCCGATTGGCCATTGGAGTCGAATGTGTTTATAAAAAATGTGGTAAGCACAATTTACCGTATACGTAACCATCCCAGCTTGCTGGTGTGGACAGGCGGCAACGAAGGCCATGCGCGAAAGGAACTGTATGACGTTATGCGTAATAATGTGATCGATCTGGACGGTACCCGGCCCTTTATTCCAAGCTCTTCAGGATTTGCAAAACTACCGGCTGGATGGAAGGGCTCATACCCTGACAATATGGCCTCCGGCGTTTATAGTAGTGGCCCTTACCAATGGACGGACCCGAAAGTTTACTACAAAAAAGTAGACAGCGGCGGCGATTGGGTGTTTAAGGATGAAACCGGCATACCCTCGCTGCCACCATTTAATACGCTGGTAAAAACCATCCCCGACCTGGTTTGGGACACCAAATTGCCCTTCCCGCTAAATAACAGCTGGGGCTATCACGATGCCTGCACCGGCGCCGCGCGCTATGATCAGTATATCAAGGAAATGGTAAAAAGGTATGGTCAGCCAACTACCATACAGGAGTTTTCGGAAAAAATGCAATTGATGAATTGGGTGGGTTACCAGGGGATATTTGAATCGGCCGGTCATAAATTGAATGAGACCGGCGGTGTGATGTTATGGAAACTGAATGCCGCGTTACCGAGCGTAGTTTGGCAGATTTACGACTGGTACCTGGAGCCCAATGCGGGCTACTATGCCTTGCAAAATGCCGTGGAGCCGCTGCATATCCAGTTTAACCCCGATGATTCAACGGCTGCCATTGTTAACCGGATGCACCATGCTACCGGGATGTTAACAGCAAAAGCAGATATTTATGATGTTGACAGCAAATTATTGAAATCATTTAAGGCGGGTGGCCTTGGTTTAACCGAAACCGGCGACAAAGTGGCAATAAGATTAAAAGATTACCTGGCTACCTTAAAAGGCATCAGCTTTGTCGTGCTGAATTTAACGGATGCGGCCGGCAAAACCGTTTCGCACAATGTTTACTGGTTAGCGCCGGGTAACGATTTTTCCGGGTTTAACCAAATGAAGGATACACAAGTACAAGTTAAAGTATTAAAGACGGAAAAAAGTACAACCGAAGATAAATGGACAATGCAATTTAGCAACAATACTACTAAGCTGGCCTTTTTTATTCGCCCGCAATTGATGATCGGAAATGAAGAAGTAATGCCGAGTTACTGGACGGCCAGCTATTTTACCCTTGCGCCCGGTGAAACAACAATCGTTTCGGTAAGCGCGCCGACAGCGAAGTTGGGTACGCAAAAGCCATATGTAGTTGTATCCGGGTGGAATACGGCCGAACAGGCGATAAGTTTATCGGTTAAATAGTGCAAATAAAATAAGTCTAAATAAGTCACGATTAGCAGGGTCCCGGTGAAAACAAGGGCTTTGTATTAAATGCGTTCGAGGTATTGTTCCCCCGAAATAACGGGCTCTAATTGCCCCAATTCGTCTTCCCCAAACAACCTTGATCGTATCATAAACCGCACCCCCAACGGGATCTCCAGCGAAAAACTCGATCCCCGTCCTTTGGTAACATCAAGGGTAAGATGTGTATGCTGCCAGTATTCAAACTGGTCACGGCTCATAAAAAAGGCGCAGCCGTCAATGTCCCCTAAATAAACATCGCTTTCGCCGACTTTAAAATCGCCTTTTTCAAAACACATCGGTTGCGAGCCATCACAACAGCCGCCGCTTTGGTGAAACATCAGTTCGCCATGGCGGTCGCGCAGGTTCCTGATCAGTTCAATGGCCTCCACTGTGGCCGAAATCCTCTCTACATTTTTCATATCGTAGCATCATAAAATAAAAAAGGGCACCACCGCAAGCGCCGTGATGCCCGTTACAACAACTATTATCAAAAGAAACCTAACTTGTTTTTGTCGTACGAAATGAGCATGTTTTTGTTTTGGCGGTAGTGTGCCAGCATCATTTTGTGTGTTTCGCGGCCAAAGCCTGATTTTTTGTATCCGCCGAACGGTGCATGTGCCGGATAGGCGTGGTAGCAGTTTACCCAAACACGGCCTGCCTGGATGGCACGCGGTATTTGGTATAACTCATGGGCATCCCTTGTCCATACGCCCGCGCCAAGGCCGTAAAGCGAGTCATTGGCAATTTCGATCGCTTCTTCGGTGGTTTTGAAAGTAGTTACACAAACAACCGGGCCAAATATCTCTTCCTGGAAAACCCGCATTTTGTTGTGGCCTTTCAGCAGGGTCGGCTGGATATAATAACCTTCGCTCAGGCCGTCAATGTACTTTTTAGCGCCGCCCGTCAATACTTCGGCGCCCTCTTCCTTGCCGATTTCGATATAGGAAAGGATCTTTTCATATTGATCCTGCGAGGCCTGCGCACCCATCATGGTTTCAGGGTTTAAGGGGTTGCCCATCTTTATGGCTTCCACCCGTTCGATCACCCGTTCGATAAAGCGGTCGTAAATCGACTCATGGATCAGCATGCGCGAGGGGCAGGTGCAAACTTCACCCTGGTTAAGGGCAAACATGGTAGCGCCTTCAAGGCATTTATCAAAAAATGCATCATCGGCCTCCATTACGCTCGGCATAAAAATATTTGGCGATTTGCCGCCAAGTTCCATGGTGACCGGGTTAAGGTTTTCCGAAGCGTACTGCATAATCAGCCTGCCGGTAGTAGTTTCGCCGGTAAAGGCAACTTTCGATACGCGTGGAGAGTTTGCCAGTGGTTTGCCTGCTTCGGGGCCGAAGCCGGTAACGATGTTCACCACCCCTGCCGGGAGGACGTCTTTGATCAGGTCCATCAGGATCAATATACCCACAGGAGTCTGCTCAGCGGGTTTCATCACAACGGTACAGCCCGCCGCAATAGCTGGGGCCATCTTCCAGGTGGCCATCAGCAGCGGGAAGTTCCAGGGGATGATCTGCCCCACGACGCCGATGGGCTCGTGGATGTTCAGCGATACGGTATGTTCATCCAGTTCGCTTACCGAACTTTCTTCGGCCCTGATCACACCGGCATAATAGCGGAAATGATCGATCGCCAGGGGTAAATCAGCAGCCATTGTTTCCCGGATGGGTTTGCCATTGTCAATCGTTTCAATTGCTGCGAGGTATTGCAGGTTATCTTCCATAACCTGGGCAATCTTCAGCAATACGTTGCTGCGTTCGGTCGGCGAGGTGTGCGACCATGTTTTAAATGCCTTGTGCGCTGCATCTAACGCCAGTTCAATATCTTCCTTTCCCGAACGGGGAACGCTGGTAAAAGGTTGCCCGTCAATAGGCGAAATGCTGGCGAAGTACTCGCCCTTAACAGGGCCTTTCCATTCGCCGCCGATAAAATTATCGTAATGGTCCTTAAAATTAGGACGCGCAACCAGCTTTTCGGTTTCCAAAAGTGTTTCCATAATTTTCTTTTTCTTTGATTTTAATTGGTGGCTCAAAATTAGACACTGATGGAGCCGAATCTTATGCACTATCGTATCAGCTTTGTGTATTAAAATATTAAAAAATATGACGGCGGTCATTACTAATTGTCGATAACTATTTACCTTTAGCTTGACCAATTATTTGATTGAAACCGCGTTATAAACTTTACATAGGGTGATTTTGTAGTATGCAACAAAAGTTTAGGCCACAATTATTGCCATTAAAACCTGAAAAGGACCTGAGAACTTTGGTAGAAAACCGGTCGGTTTATACATTGGAGCATTGCGAGCTGAACGTTTTTGAAACCAGGCAGAAATCTGAGCAGGTGCACCTGGTGTTTAATGATATGGTGCTCACCACTATGATCCGTGGTAAAAAGGTAATGCATCTTTTTGGTTCAGAGCATTTTGACTATTTGCCCGGCGAGTCCGTCATCGTGCCGGATAACGAGGAAATGATCATTGATTTCCCGGAGGCAGATATTGCTCATCCGACCCAATGTATTGCCCTGGCCGTGGACTCAGCCATGCTGAAAGACACGTTGAACCTGCTCAATGAAAAATACCCAAAGGCCGAAAAACAGGACAGCTGGAACATAGATATTTCCTGCTTTCACCTGCAAAATACCCAGGAAGTTACCTCCGCCATTAACCGGCTGGTGAATATCAGTACCGAAAATATTGCAGGAAAAGATGTACTGGTCGATTTTACGCTGAAGGAGCTGCTGATCCGCCTGATGCAAACCCAGGCGCGCAAGCTGATATTGGACAGTTATCATACACATACCACCACCCACCGCTTTGCCAATGCGGTGCAGTATATCAAAAACCATATCAATGATGAAATTACCATTGATAAGCTGAGCAACCTGTGCTGCATGAGCAAGCCAAACTTTTTCAGGTGTTTTAAACAGGAATTCGGCATCAGCCCTGTCGATTTTATTTTGCACGAGCGGGTGAAGATGGCAAAATCGATGTTGAAGGATCAAAATGTTACCATTGCCGAAGCGTCCTTTGCGGTCGGTATCAATAACCTCAGCTATTTCTTCAAACTGTTTAAGCGGATAGAAGGGCAAACACCAAATGAATTCAGGAGGGGGTTGAATTAATTTCTATTGCAGACACCCTGAGACTTACGAGGTTTTAGAAACTTCGTAAGTCTGTCAATCTCTCGGCTTTACCTCCTTTTTACCTTACTTTCCGTAATTTGCCGCGTTAACATTAAAAAACGAAAGCTTAGGGTACCCTGTTAGCGCGTCTGTGCCACCGGCACGGGTGAATACACCTGACACAGTGGCACAGCAAACACTTGTTGATAATCAGTAGTTTATGATTTTTCCTTTGTGACAAAATGAACGAAATTAATATTTTGATCCTCGGCGCAGGCGCCGCAGGCCTGATGGCCGCCCGTGAACTTGCGCAGGCCGGGAAAAAGGTGACAGTTTTGGAAGCCCGCGATCGTTGCGGCGGCCGCATACATACGTTAAACAACGGACTTTTTTTTAAAAATGCAGAGTTGGGAGCGGAGTTTATCCACGGCGATTTGCAGCTGACTTTAAACCTGCTTGACGAAGCTGGTATTGCTCGTCAGGCCGCGGGCGGAGAAATGTGGCATAGTCATGATGGAAAGCTGGATAATGAAGGCCCTTTTGCTGAGGGCTGGGATGCGCTTATGGAAAAACTGGCTGCGTTGACGATCGATACTACGATAAATCAATTTTTAGAAAAGGAATTTTTTGATGAAAAATACGAACCGTTGAAAAAGTCGGTGCGCCGGTTCGCAGCAGGGTATGACAATGCCGACCCGGATAAAGCCAGCGCTTTTGCCCTGCGCGACGAATGGATGGACGACGACCACAACCAATACCGCGTTAAAGGCGGTTATCGCCAAATGATCGCCTTTTTAGAAGATGAGGTTAAAAAGGCAGGAGGGCAGGCGCTATTAAATTCCATAGCTAAACGAATTGAATGGAAGGAGAATTGTGTGAAAGTAGTTACTGACGACGGGGCGAGCTATGAGGCCGAAAAAGTGATCGTCGCTTTGCCGCTGGGCGTTTTACAGGCTGATCAGGCCGAAAAGGCGGCCATTTCATTTAGCCCGCCAATCCCGGAATATGTTGACGCTTTGGGCGATATCGGCTTTGGCGCGGTGATCAAAATACTGCTGGAGTTTGATGCCCCGTTTTGGGAAGATAAACAAACAGCGGCATTAGCCGGCATTAGCCTTAAAAACATGGGTTTTGTGCTTTCGGATGAAGAAATACCCGCCTGGTGGACACAAGTTCCAATTCACAGCCCCGTGCTTACCGGTTGGTTTGGCGGTCCGGCAGCTGAAGAAAAAAAGGGTTTAACAGATGAGGAAATACTGCAGCTCTCAATAGTATCCCTTAGCAATATATTTAGGCGAAGTATCGATGAACTAAAAGACCGCCTGCTATCTTTTCACACCACAAACTGGACGGCAGAGCCATTCTCACTGGGTTCCTACGCCTATGATATGGTCGGATCGACAGATGCAAGAAAGGTTTTGTGTGAACCGATTGAAAACACACTTTTTTTTGCAGGAGAATATTTGTATGGAGGGCCGGCAATGGGGACGGTCGAGGCAGCGCTGATCAGCGGGAAAGAAGTGGCAGCAAGAATATTAGGTTAATACATTCCATCCGAATTTTTGACATCCGGGGCATCAATGATAAAATACTTGTCCTCGTATTCTTTGATCGATTTCGCCAGCATATCGGCCTCATCACTTTGGGCAGAGCCGGGTTTAGCCTGAAATATTTCCTCAAACCGCTTTATCGCATTTAAATATTCATCTTGATTTTTAATCATTTTATATTTCTTATAGCTTAGTTTTTAACGAATATCCCAATAATTCCCCGAAATAATGATCATATCCATTAGCTTGATGGTATTATCGTAATAATCAAAATCCTTCAGCTTAAAAGCGGTTACATAAACCCAAAGATTGTTTAGCCAGGCCTGGTTCGCCTGATCAACCATTGCCGATACCGTAAATGGTGCACTAAAGCTCAAAGCTTCATAGTCGCGGTCCTTTATATCATCACCTTCCAGGGTATAGCCTGCCGACAAATTATAGGTATTGTTATTGGTGGTTTCCCTTATCCACCGGTTTATTTTATCCACCATCGTTTTCGAACGTTTATCACCTGTCAGCAAAAAATCTGTAGCGATGCGCCAGGGATCACGGCAGGCATTGTAATTATAGCTGCCATCATATGGCGATTCAAGATAATGAGCCGGGGCCGGTTTGGGTGTTTTATTGATATGAACGATAAAATCAGGGATGAGGCCCGCAGTAGGGCTGTATTTATTTTGAAGGCCGCCGAACAGTTGGTAACCCTCATCCAAAACTTTTAGCCAGTTGGGGTCGCCGGTTACTTTTGCAAATGCTTTAAGATGATCGGGCATAAAGTCCGATGAGCGCGTATCAAAAAAGTCATTACTGTCGGCTTCAATCCCGTCGCAAAGCAGCACCGACCACGTTTTATGGTTAACGTCAAACAACATAATATCGCCGATCATTACCCTGGCCGCTTGCAGGTAATTGATATTGCCTTTGCTGCCCCATTGCTTATCGGCCAGAAGCAGGGAATAGGCGATGTCCATGTCACCGTCTGCCGCCGAAGTACTATCCTCGTCTGTGCCATCTGTTTTTTGCGCCCAGGCCATCAAATGTTTGTCCCTCCTGGAAGGATGAGCCCGGTAATAATGGAAAAGATTGTCATACGTCTGCTTTGCCAACGGATCATAACCGGCCATCAGCACGGTTATCACCATCCCGTAGCCCTGTCCTTCGGATACGCATTGCTTTTTGTCCTCCTTTTCATCAAACCAAACATAACTTTCAGCTTTACCTGGGACGTTTTTTACATAACGGATTTTCCATTGGGTATAAAAGCTCCGTACGGCGTCATCCAGCTGCCGCTGCGAAACGTTGTTTGGTTTTATGGCGCCGGCGAAATATTTTGCATGTTGGGGGAAAGGTTTAAGAACGGGTTGTGCAAAAAGCCTGACGCCCCAACTGATAAAAAAGATTACTATGATGGCACGTCTCATTTAAGTAGATTTATTGCCGTTTGAAAAAAGCAGCTTGTTACGGGCGAATCGAATAACGTTTATTATATTTTTTCTGGCTCATATTTTTCAATTTCGTCATTTTAGCGCAATAATGTGCAGGTATAACCCTGTTAAATAACTAAAATACAGCCATAACTGAGCATCGTAACAGCTATAATACTTTTTAATGTGTCATTTCTACACAGTATAATTATAATTTTGCGTGTCCTTCGATCAAAACTTATGTCGAAAAGTATCCTTAAATATCTTCTTTTATTCTTTCCGGGGTTTCTGTTTATTATTAACGCACAGGGCCAGCAAAAAGTGCTTGGTTTAAAGGAGGCCGAGCAAATGGCGCTCGCTAACTACGGTACCATTAAATCAAAAACCAACCAGTTGAATGCCTCGAAAGCTTATTTATCCGAAACCAAATCCGAATACCTGCCAAATTTGAGCGTCTCGGCGCAGCAGGATTACGGCACGGTAAATTCACAATTCGGGCCGATATACGGTTACAACGGCCTGGCGGTAGGCTCGTCGGGCCCGATAGTACCTAATCAAAACTGGAACGCCGCTTTCGGCTCGCTTTATTTGAGCAACATCAATTGGGACTTCTTTGCGTTCGGCCGTTCGGTCGAAAAAATCAAGGTACAGCAAAGTACCGTCAATTTAAATCAAACCGATCTGGCGCAGGAGACCTTTCAGCACCAGGTTCGGGTAGCAACCGCTTATTTAAACCTTTTAGCCGCGCAGCAACTAAGCAAAGCCCAGCAGGACAACCTTAACCGCGCCAGCGATTTACGCACTGTTGTGGTGGCACGGGTAAAAAACGGTTTAAACCCCGGCGTTGATTCCTCGCAGGCAAACGCCGAAGTGTCCAACGCCCGCATCGCGCTCACTAATGCTAAAGAGACAGAAGCTGAACAGGCTAATTTGTTGGCGCAGTATCTCGGTATCCCGCCGCAGGATTTTGTGTTGGACAGCACTTTCGTGACCAAAGCCCCAGCCAATACTGATCCGCAATCGCAGTTGAATTTTACCGACCATCCACTGCTCAAATTCTATCAAAACCGCATTAACGTGAGCGATGAAGAAGCGCGATATTTACAAACCTTTAATTATCCAACATTTTCGCTGTTCGGCATTTTCCAGGGCAAGGGTTCCGGTTTTAATGCCGGGTATGGCTCAAACCTTAACGACTATAGCAGTAGCTATGGCGCAGGGGCCGATCCAACACGGTATAACTATTTGTTAGGCTTTGGCGTTACCTGGAACCTCACCAATATTTTAAGGTCGAATTACCTGGTTAAGGCGCAAAAATTTACATCGACACAGTTTAAGGACGACTATGACCTGGTGAGCCAGCAACTGACCGACGAGGAAGTCCTTGCCGAAACGCGCATCGGCAATGCCCTGAAAAATTACCGGGAGTCGCCGCTGGAGGTGAAGGCTGCATCCGACGCCTACCTGCAAAAATACACACTGTACAAAAATGGCCTGGCCAATATCGTCGACTTTACACAGGCACTGTACGTGCTTAACAGGGCCGAGGTGGATGACTATATTGTAAAAAATAACGTTTGGCAGGCATTGCTTTATAAAGCCGCTGCAACCGGCGATTTTGGAATATTTATTAATAACTTTTAAATATAAATAATGGGACTTATAAAAGGTGCGCTGCGAAGACCGATTACCGTCCTGGTTATCGTGGCCGGCTTGTTTTTCTTCGGTATAAATGCCGTCAGGAGCATTAAGATCGATATTTTCCCCGATCTTAACCTCCCGGTTATCTATATTTCGCACCCTTATGGCGGGTACACACCCGACCAAATGGAGGCTTATTTTGGTAAACAGTACGTGAGCTTGCTGCTTTACGTGTCGGGCGTAAAAAGCATCGAAACCAAAAACATTACCGGGCTGACACTTATAAAACTCACTTTTTACGAGGGTACTAATATGGCACAGGCGGCCGCGGAAGTTACCTCTTACGTTACCAGGGCACAGGCCTCATTCCCCCCCGGCTCACAGCCGCCTTTTATTTTAAGGTTTGATGCATCCACCCTGCCGGTAGGCCAGCTGGTGCTCACCAGTACCACACGGTCAAACAATGAGCTGCTCGACCTTGCAAACGTTTACGTGCGTTCGTCATTTACATCGGTTCCCGGCCTGGTTTCGCCCGCACCTTTTGGTGGGAACGTACGTTCCATTTTGATAAGGGTTGACCCCGAGAAATTGCGCGCCCATAACTTGACGCCCGACCAGATCGTTGCCGCCTTGCGTGACAATAACCAGAATACGCCTGCCGGCAATGTGCGTATCGGCGACTACAACTATCTGGCTCCGACAAATACCTCTGTCAAAAAAATAAGTGAGTTCGGAGATATTCCGCTATATAAAAACGGCGTACAAACAGTATTTATGCGCGACGTGGCCAGCGTGGAAGATGGTGCCGATATAACATCCAGCTATGCCCTGATCAATGGCAAGCGGTCGGTTTATTTACCTGTAACCAAATCAGCTGATGCATCAACCTGGGAGGTGGTTCAAAACCTCAAAAAAGCCATCCCGCGTTTCCAGGCAGTGCTCCCCGAAGACGTGAAGATATCCTACGTGTTCGATCAGTCGGTTTATGTGATCAACGCGGTAAAAAGCCTTGCCGAGGAAGGCGCTATCGGTGCATTATTGACCGGGTTAATGGTATTGTTGTTTTTGGGTGACAAAAGAGGGGCGCTGATCGTTATTCTAACTATTCCTACCTGTATTATTTCGGGCATCCTGTTCCTGTATCTTTTCCATCAAACCATCAATATCATGACGCTGAGCGGTTTGTCGCTGGCGATTGGTATTTTGGTGGACGAATCGACGGTTACGATTGAGAATATTCACCAGCATTTTGATATGGGTAAACCAAAAGCCCTGGCTATTTGGGATGCCTGTAAGGAAATTGCTTTCCCCAAATTGTTAATCCTTTTCTGTATTCTGGCAGTATTTGCCCCGGCATTTACAATGACCGGCATCCCCGGCGCGTTGTTTTTGCCGTTGTCGCTTGCCATTGCCTTTTCCATGATCACCTCGTATATGCTGGCCCAAACTTTTGTGCCTGTTATGGCCAACTGGGTGATGAAAAACGAACACGAGGACAAAAGTCACCCGGACGGTTTCGCTCTTGAGGACGAAGGAGATGAATGGGAACAAAAAGAACTTGCTATTAAACACGCGACCGACGGCTCGGCCGAACATACCCGCTTTGACCGCTTCAGGCTGCGGTTTTTATGGTGGATTGATAAAATGATGCCGAACCGGAAATGGATCGTAAGTTTATACGCGATAGGGGCGCTGGGCCTGGCATTTTTGATCTTCAATATTATAGGGCGTGATATTTTGCCAAAAGTTAACTCAGGTACTTTCCAGGTTCGGTTAAGGGCGCCAGACGGGACAAGGCTGGAGCGCACAGAGCTGATGACGATAAAGGCTACTCATATTCTTTACGATCTGGTCGGCAAGCAAAATGTGCAGATAACTTCTGCTTTTGTTGGCCAGCACCCGGGCCAATTCTCTACCAGCCCCATTTACCTATTTATGGCCGGCCCTCAGGAAGCGGTTCTGCAGGTGAACCTGGTGGAAAGTTATAGAACTGATCTTGACGATTTGAAAGAGCGGTTTCGGAAGAAAATGAAGGAAGAGTTACCGCAAGTTAATCTTTCGTTCGAGCCGATAGAGCTTACCGCCAAGATATTAAGCCAGGGTTCACCAACGCCGATTGAAGTTGCGGTATACGGCAAAAATAAAACGCAAAATGTGCAGTGGGCGATGAAGGTGCTTGACAAACTTCAAAAAATAAGCTATTTGCGCGATGTACAGATCGGCCAATCGTTTAAGTACCCTGCTATTGACATCGACATTGACCGTAAACGCGCCGCTGAACTTGGCGCCAGCATTAATGATATTTCACGCTCATTGGTTGCAGCTACTTCATCGTCACGATATACAGAGAAGAATGTGTGGCTCGATCCGAAAGTTGGATTGAGTTATGCCGTGCAGGTTGAGGTGCCTGAATACCAGATGGCGAGTGTGAACGATGTAAAAGCCATCCCAGTTGTGGCCGACCAGCCCAGGCCGGTTTTAAGCGACCTGGCAAAAGTAACGCCCACAACCACCTATGGCGAGGATGATGACCTGGGCGCCATACCGATGGTTACCGTTACGGCAAACCTCAATAAAAAGGATTTGGGCGCCGCTGCCGACGATGTGCAAAAAGCTATCGCATCACTGGGCGAAATACCACGAGGGTTAACCATTGTGCCCCGCGGGTTAAGCCAGACGCTGACTGATACGCTTAGCAGCCTTTCTTCCGGCTTGCTGGTTGCCGTGGTGGTAATCTTCCTGATGCTGGCCGCAAATTTCCAGTCGTTTAAAATGTCATTCGTAGTTCTGGCGTCGGTGCCGGCTGTATTATTCGGCTCGCTGTTGCTGGTTAAACTTACCGGGGCGACGTTGAACCTGCAATCGTACATGGGGATGATCATGTCGGTTGGCGTTTCTATCTCTAACGCCGTGCTGCTGATAACAAATGCCGAAGAGCTGAGAAAGCATAATGGTGATGCACTCCGCTCGGCCCGCGAGGCAGCGGCTTTGCGTTTACGCCCGATATTAATGACAAGTTTGGCCATGATCGTCGGTATGATTCCAATGGCTACCGGCCTGGGCGAGGGCGGCGACCAAACATCCCCGCTTGGCCGTGCCGTGATCGGCGGCTTAATGGCGTCAACATTTGCAACGCTTTTAATATTGCCATTAGTTTTTGCCTGGGTACAGGGTAAAACCACCACCGATTCGGTTTCCCTCGACCCTGAAGATAAAGAAAGTAAATTTTATGTCCCTTTGCATCACAATGAACAACACAAAAAATAAAATCGCTTATACGCTCGCGGCATTTGGTTTAGGCATCGGCCTTTTCAGTTCGTGCGGCCCTGACCAAAAGGAAAAGGCAGACCAGCAGCAAACGATAAAGCAGGAGGATGCTGTTGATACACCGTCGGTAGTGGCGGTTCCTGTACAAAAAGGAAAGCTGGTTTCTACCATAGCGGTACCTGGCGAGCTTGTGCCGTACCAGGAGGTGGAACTTTACGCCAAAATAAACAGCTATGTAAAAAAAATGTATGTCGATATAGGGTCCGAAGTGCACCAGGGGCAGTTATTGGTTACGTTGGATGCCCCCGAGATCAATTCGCAGCTGGCCGAGGCCCAATCGCGTATCATGCAAATGGAAGCGACCTATTATGCAAGTAAGGCTACGTATGACAGGTTATACAACACCAGCAAAACACCCGGAACAGTTTCACAAAACGACCTGGAGCAGGCTGAAGCCAAAAGAAACGCTGATTTTGCCAATGTCGAAGCCGCAAGGTCATCCTATAAAGAGGTGACAGCCAACCTGAACTACCTGCAGATCAGGGCGCCATTTGACGGTGTTATTACACTCCGAAATGTTAATGAGGGCGCGTACGTTGGCCCCGGCGGTAAAACGACTGATCCTTTACTGATTTTGCAGGACCAAAACCGGATGCGCCTTGTGGTTTCGGTGCCTGAAAATTATACCGGGGGGTTGGATGGCAAAGACCAGGTCACCTTTTCGGTAGAGGCGTTGCCAAACCACAAATTTACCGCTAAGGTTAAGCGGCTGGCAGGAGCGTTGGACACAAAGTTGCGGTCGGAGCGAATAGAAATGGACGTTTATAATAAAGACCGGAAACTTTTGCCTCACATGTATGCTAATGTAGATGTGCCGCTGCCGTCGCGCGACAGCGCGATTATCGTACCCAAAACGGCTGTGGTTACTTCGACCGAAAGAGTTTTTGTAGTAAAAATTGCAAATAATAAAGCCGAATGGATCGACGTTAAAAAGGGCATCCAATCAGGCGACCAGATGGAAGTTTACGGTAACCTGCAAAACGGCGACGAGGTTGTGAAACTAGCCTCGGACGAAATACGCGACGGAGCAACGCTAAAAGTTGGCCGCCAATAAAGGTCCAGGTAGATAAAAAATCCGCAACACTGACCACCGAATATTCAGCGGTTACGTTGCAGGTAAAACAACCCATTAAAAAACAGGCCTCATCATTCAGATAAAGCCTGTTTCTTTATACTAAATATTTAGTAACGGTTTCCGCCGCCGCGATTACTGTCCCTTGAAAAGCCGCCACCACCGCCGCCGCGATTACCGCCGTAGCCGCCACCACCGCCGCCGCGATTACCGCCTCCGAAACCACCTCTGCGGTCACCGCCGCCTCCTGATTTCTTTTCTTCCGCCTGGCTTACAGCGATGTTTCTTCCTTTTACACTTGACCCATTCAGCGCCGTAATTGCGGTTTGAGCGCTTTCGTCGTCGGGCATCTCAACAAAGCCGAAGCCTTTGCTTCTGCCGGTTTCCCTGTCGCTAATTAGTTTTACCGAGCTTACTTCTCCGTAAGCTTCAAAGAGCTGTCTTAATTCGGCTTCCCCTATTGAGTAAGGAAGACTTCCTGCAAATATGTTCATTAAAATTAGTTTATGAGGCGGGATGTTATAACCCGTCCGCTTTTGTTCCTTTCAAATATAGCAATACATATTTGATGATTTAAGTATCACAATGCAAATAAATGATAATTGTTTTAAAAAAAGTTTAAATCACCTCTTTTATTAGGTAAGATTTTTCGTTTAATGTAAATTTATTTCCTGGCTTTAACCCTTTCAGCTTCAATCCTATCGGTGACGCCGGTGAAACAGCATAATATTTATCATTATTCACTGTCAGCACCCCGGCACTTATAGCAAGATAAAAGCTTCCATTGTCGGTAATTGCAAGGCTTCCTGCTTCTACTGTTTCTGCACTTCCAACCGGTTTTATCTGGCTTAAGGCCACCTTTAGCTTATTCGCTTCGTTTAGCTGCGCCATGTTGCGGTCGGTTTCCTGTTGCATCATTTCACGACCGGTTTCGTATTTGTCGCCGGCGCTGCTCTTGGTCTCGTCGTTCGCTGCTGCTTGCGAATCTTCAATGGCTTGTTTCGCGGCGGCTATGCGCGTTTGCACATAATCAAGGCACTTTTGGTACAATTCTTTTTTTAAGTTGATCATGTTTTAGTCTGAAAGCCCGAATCCCGATAGCAATCGGGACGGGAAAGTCCGAAAGATATAAAAGATTGGCTTATTGTAGTTTTATATTCGCCCCCGAAATAAAAGCCCCCTTACACTCGCTGTTTGGGGGCTTTCAACCTAAACCTTATCACAATTATAAATGCGAGATGCACTTATATACCTAAAGTAACGAATAAAAAGCGGATATAGTTTCCTTATGCGAAAAAAATTGACTAATAAATGATGATTTTCTTTGAGGTAAATTTATTTACAAAAAATTATCACGCAATTGTTGCATGTTGCCGCGTTTTTTAACTTGGAACTGCCTGTCCCGGTATCCTGCCCGGTTTTTAACCGGCAAACAAATCGCTTTAAAGGGTGCCGGCGAAGAACTTTAGCGAACTGATGATATGCTTTGACCAGTATGCCCAATCGTGACTGCCGGGGTTTTCCTCATAATGGTGAGGTATTCCAGCTTTTTCCATTTTTTGATGAAGGCTCCTGTTGTAGCTGATCAAAAGATCATCCGTCCCGCAGTCAATTCTTATCGGCGGTAAATTTTTGCGGTTACGCAGAAATGTCTCAAACACATCTTCATCCGCCGGGCTATCCTGGGCGTAGCTTTTTAACGATTCTTCAACAAAGAATTTTATCTGCGCCAGGCTGGTTATAGAAGAATGGCCCGATATAGCCTTGAATTTGGATGAGTATTTCGCCCCGATCCGCAGCGCGCCAAAGCCGCCCATGGATAGTCCCGAAATAAATAACGGACTTTCTTTTTTCGCCCCGGCAATGCATTCAACAAGCGCATCGGGCACATCTTCGGCAATCCATTTTTCAAAGTCGTAGGCGCCGTGCGGCAGATAGCCCGAGCCATCGCCCCAAAGGCCATCCGAAGGCATGGCCAGGATCATAGGCGGCAATTCACCCTTTTGGATCAGTTCATCCACCTTTAAATGTACACCCGAGCTGTATGCCCAGCTCCAGGCACTCCCGTACACACCGTGCAGCAAAATTACTATCGGCAGCATGTCCAGCGAACATAAACCGGCCGGGGCATAAACGGATATATCGCCGCGCCCCCTAAGGTTGGGTGTTTTTACTGTGATATATCTTAAATGGCTGTTTTCGTAAAGCGGGTTCGATATCTCTAACGTCTTAAATCTCGGCATCATTTTCCATTATTCGAACCCGATATCACCTTTTACTTTATCGTTTTTTAGCGGGGCCTGTTCCTCTCTCCTGTCGGGCGGCAAAATAACACAAATGGGGTGACATACAGAATGAAAGAATTGGCAATAAATTGGCGTATTTTATTCATTATTGAAAATGTCGGCTTATTTATTTTAATAATTTGAAAATTAAATCGCGATAAAATGTGCCATTATTCTAATAAAATTTATATTGTTTTCCTTTTGAATGATGGGTTAATTTGGCATATTGAAATAACCGAACATGAATCTCAAAACTACTGTTGCTGCTTTTTTACTTTTGATCGTCTGCTTTTTTACAGCGGTTGCGGGGACTATGCCACCCGCTGCAAAACATCATACCTCAAACCGCGCAAGTGAAGAGATCATCTACCATATCTTTCAGCGCAGTTTTTACGACAGCAACGACGATATGCAGGGCGACCTGAACGGTGTCCGCCTGAAACTGGATTATCTGCAAAAGTTGGGTGTAACAGCCATCCTGCTAACACCGCTATACCAGTCGCCATTTTATCACAACTATTTCGCGGATGATTTTAAAAAGATAGATCCCGCATACGGCACCATGCGCGACTACCTGGCATTGATAAAAGAACTGCACCGCCGCGGCATGAAATTTTATATGGACATGGAAACCCAGTATGTTACTGAAGATCATATTTGGTGGAAAGACGGCGTAAATAACCTTAAATCGCTTTATGCCGACTATCTTTTGTACGACGATAAAGCACATACTACGCCGGCGAGCATCATTTTTAACTTGCGCGGACTGCTGGGCTATGATAGCGTTTACCGGCGCATAACCACTGTTAACCTATACAGTAAAGGCGTACAGGATTATAATTACAGGCTTTTTAAGTTTTGGGTTGACCCGAACGGCGACGGCAAATTTGATGACGGTGTCGACGGTTTCCGTCTTGATCATATGATGGATAACCTGGACAATAAAGAGCCCGGTCTGTTTACAAAATTCTGGCGGCCGCTGCTGGGTAAACTAAAGCGCGTGAACCCCAAATTGAAGATCGTTGCCGAGCAGGCCCAATGGGGCTCGTTAGGCCAGGATTATTTTAAAAACGGTGGAGTGGACGGGGTTTTTGCTTTCCGCCTGGCATTTGCCATACGTTCGTTCAAAAAAGACCAAATTGTTGCAACTGCCGATTCCACATTTTTAGTCACTCCGG
This sequence comes from Mucilaginibacter sp., assembly GCA_035656115.1. Lineage (GTDB taxonomy): Bacteria > Bacteroidota > Bacteroidia > Sphingobacteriales > Sphingobacteriaceae > Mucilaginibacter. The sequence goes on along the minus strand of DASRTD010000277.1, from coordinate 295 downwards.
CCGGCAAACAGCAAGTGGTATTTATTGAAAACCACGATACGCCGCGGTTTGCCTATGGGGTGAAGGGGAATAGCGATCAATTAAAGTTAGCCGCCGCCTTAAACTTGCTTTTGGGCGGCGTACCCTCAATTTATTACGGCCAGGAACTCGGCATGAGCGGTACGAATGCCGCCCTCGGTGCCACCGATGCCAACGATATTCCTAACCGCTCAGCATTTGAATGGTACAAAAGCGACCAGGGTAAGGGTATGGCCTACTGGTATAAAGTAAAAGGCCCCTGGCGCAACACTTTTAA
>DASRTD010000276.1:0-6265 GCA_035656115.1 Mucilaginibacter sp. | reverse complement strand
GGGCAAAGGACCTAGTTTGTTAGATTGGACCAGCGAGGTCTCAAAATTAGGAAAGCTTGTAAATTTGGTTTCTCCTAGTCTAGCCGCCAGGGTCCCTAAAGGCACACGGAAGATCCCATATATCATAAACGACTGGAAAGGCAAGATAAAGCCATTTTGAAAAATGGAACCATTATCTAAATACTAGTATTTGAAGTTTTTACGTTCCGTCTCAACATGGTCTCCTGCAGAAAACCTTACTTCGCGTGACATATGACCCCCATAAAAGGATATCCTTGTGCCTTTTTTAAATTAATTCAGTTATATTGGCTTTAAATTTAATGCCCATTCATTTGGCTTTGCTATATTAAATTCTGAACTAAATATCATTCTATTTTGCCTTTTGACAAATACCTAGCTAGTATCGCAAACCTCGTGAAAACAGGTTATAAGACAAATGCGTTTGCTCCATACGTTTGGTTTTGTGCTGTCGTTGCTGCCGTAGAGTTATTGATTATGATCTTCATCCCCGATTTGTTTATAAGACGTGTTTTAACAATTTGTTTTGTTTCTACTGTTGGTTTTGGAATGTTTATGTATTGGAAACTTTTTAAAAAAGACCCGAGGCTTTTACAATCTGAAAGTTTTAGACTAGAAGATAAAAAATTGGATATGATCGGTCAAAAGGGCAGTGGAATAATAATAAATCCGGTTGATTTAACAATTGTGTCACTAGGACCTTCAGAAGATGGAGGTAAAAATGGCTAAACTGTATATAATAGCTTTTGGTAGCGAGATAAAGGTTAAAACACTAACCGACTTATTCGATAAAACCCCAACAATAGAATTCTGGTTTTTTAGCCTACCTCAATCGATATTTATAAAAACTTCTTTAACAGCAACGGAAATTAATAATTTCCTATTAGATTATTTTGGGGACGCTCAACGTTTCATTTCTGAAGTTTCTACGACGGATTTCGCGGGAATGGTGCCAAACGATCAACTTAAGTATTTTAATTTTTAACCTCCCCCATCCACAAAAAACCCCCATCCGCTGCGCGGATGAGGGTTACCAAACTAAACTAAACTATATTATGAAAACAAACTTTTAAAATCTTCTGCGGCGTTCGCCACGGTCTTCGCGGGTTTTGCCCGAAAAATCACGGAAACCACTGCCACCGCCGCTGTAACTGCGTTCGCCGCTGCCAGTACGTTCGGCGCCGTTGCGGTTGCCTGCATAGCCGTTCGGGCGCCTGTCGCCGCTGCCGTTGCGCTCGCCGCCACGGTAGCCGCCTTCGCGTTTCGGGTAACCGCCGCCGCTGCCGCCTGCGCGGCTTTCGCCTTCGCCGGCAGCCTCAATGCGTACCGGGCGACCTTTAAAGTCGATGCCTTTAAAGCCGTTGGTCACTTTGTCCACGTCGTCGTGCATCACTTCAAAAAAGCTGTAAACGCCTTTCACGTCAATCTTGCCAATGTTACGGCCACTGATCTTGCTGTTATTGCAGATAAAGCCCAGCAGCTCGCCGCGCGTAAAATCATCTACCGAACCTAAGTTGATAAACAACCGGGTATACTCCGATTTGCCGCCATTGCGGAAAAGCGAGCGGTCGCCATTGCGTTCCACGGTGCGGCCTTCCTCAAAATGAGCGTTAAGGTCGGGGGCGTTCTGGTAATAATCCAGGATCAGGTTAAACTCCAGTGAAGCGAAACGTTTGATGATCTCTTCCTTGCTTAGTTCCTTAAACTCATCCATTATACGCGGCAGGTATTGCTCCATCTGCTCCTCGTTCACCTCAACATTATGCACTTTATGCACCAGGGCAAACAGCTGTTTCTCCACCACGTCAAAGCCGCCGGGGATCTCCATTTTTACAAACTTCTTGCCCAGCGTCCGCTCAATCTGGCGAATTTTGCCAAGCTCCTTGCCGTTGATGATGGAAATAGAAACACCGGTTTTACCCGCACGGGCGGTACGTCCGCTGCGGTGGGTGTAGTTCTCAATCTCGTCAGGCAGCGAGTAGTTGATCACGTGCGTAACGTCGTTCACGTCAATACCGCGTGCAGCCACGTCGGTAGCAATTAACAATTGCAGGTTACGTTCGCGGTAACGTTTCATCACTTTGTCGCGCTGCTGCTGGCTCAGGTCGCCATGCAGCGAGTCGGCATTATAGCCGTCCTTAATTAAAGCCTCGGCAATTTCCTGTGTTTCAATTTTGGTACGGCAAAAAACGATACCAAAAATGTCCGGGTTAAAATCAACAATACGTTTAAATGCGGCATACTTGTCGCGGGCCCTTACAATGTAATACTCGTGCTCGATATTTTCGTTGCCGGTATTTTTGGCGCCCATTGTCAGTTCATGCGGATCGGTCATATATTTTTTCGCGATCCTGCGAACCTCTGAAGGCATAGTGGCCGAAAACAGCCAGGTTTTTTTATCCGTAGGCGTAGTGGATAGGATACTGTCAATGTCTTCCTGGAAACCCATGTTCAACATTTCATCAGCTTCATCCAATACTACAAACTTAACGGCCGAAAAATCAATCGCTTTACGGTTGATGATATCCAGCATGCGGCCGGGGGTTGCGACAACAATTTGCACGCCGCGTTTGATCTGCCGCAGCTGGTCCATAATGCTGGCGCCGCCATAAACGGCAACAACGTTAACCTGCGCCATGTTTTTGGCGTAGTTAGTAATGTCCTTCGTAATCTGTATACAAAGTTCGCGGGTAGGGCACAAAATAAGCGCCTGTGGGTAGTTCTTTTCGAAATCCAGCAGCTCCAATAATGGTAAGCCAAAAGCAGCAGTTTTACCGGTCCCGGTTTGGGCTAATCCGACAAAATCGTTGCTGCCTGTAAGCAATACCGGGATTGACTGTTCCTGGATTGGAGTCGGGTTTTCAAACCCTAACTCAGTGATGGCATTAACAATATCATGACGGATCCCCAGTTCAATAAATGGGTTGTTCATGAAATAAAATAACAAACCTGGCAACATCGCCAAATCGGCCGCAAAGGTACGGTTAATTTGTGGCAATTCAAATAGGGGACGTGGAAATAGCAAATACGACAATCGGATGATGAAAAATGATTCAAAATACAACATCTTGAGCCGTCCGGGTGCAATATTCCTAATAAAAATGTATCTTCATCTATGCTTAAAAGCCTTACCCGCATATTTTTTATACTCCTTGGCGCGGATGTCGTCTTGTTTATTTGTACAGTAGTTACCACCCTGGGCGATGAAAAACCTCCGGCAATTTCGCGTGCATTTTATTGGCTGTTAAATTATGTAATGGGCTTTCCGCTGGCGCTTATCAACAGCGATTATCCCTTCTTTCTGCAAAGCAATCACTTTCCGCCTGCAGCGCTGGTGTTTATTGCCGTCAACAACGCTATTTTGGCTTTGCTGATCTGGTGGATCATTAAACTGTTAAAAAAGCTGTGGAACTGACTGTAACACCTGCTTTATAAATCGGCTATTTAACACCCGTATTAGGGCGTTGCCTGCGGCCCGTGCTGTACGCTCATACTGCACAGGCCTTAGCCACAGTGGCCGGTATCCGCTTCCATCACTAACGCATTTGTCTGAACTGTGACTTGTAGGATTAACGGATTATCATGATTGTTTCTGAATATCGAATGAATAATATTTTGTAAATTTGGAATAATCGAAAAATTTATACTATGGAAGACGCTGTTATAAAAACCGAGCTCCACGATTGGATCGACCAGGCCGATGGTCGGCAACTTCAAGAAATTTACAGTCTGTTTACCTATTATTTTGACGATACGGGCGAGGAAGAAGGCTGGGATAAACTTTCTGAATATCAGCGGTCCCAAATTTTAAAAGGCCTTGAAGAGGCGGAGGCTGGTTTGGGTAGACCCTATGAGGAAGTCAAAGCCGACTTACAAAAGAAGTATGACTTAAATGGCTAAGAAAGTCATTTTAACCCCATTAGCGATGCGCAATTATGAGGGTATTATTTTATATCTCCTTTCCAATTGGGGTTCACACGTGGCGAACAAGTTCATAGCCCGCTTCGATGAAGTACACAAGTTTCTATCCGAAAGCCCAAAACTATTTCCGTTTGAAAATCGAGAAAAGCAGATACAAAAATGTTTGTTGACTAAGCACAATATGGTTTATTTCCGCGAGTATGATAAGGTCGTCAAAATTTTAACCATTTTCGATACGCGGCAAGACCCTGGCAAACTATCTAAAATCATTTAAATTATTCAAAATGAAACTCCGACTAACCCTGATCTTATTGCTATCAGCATTCGCCCAAACCACCTTCGCCCAGGGCGGCCACCCCTTTGACACCACGATGTACGGCCGCAACCCGGTCGTGGGCAAATACGCCGACATCCGCGGCTTTAAAATGTATTACGAAACCTATGGCAAAGGCGAACCGCTGCTCATTATCCATGGCAATGGCGGCTCCATCAATAACTTTGTTTACCAAATCCCCTATTTCGCCAAAAACTACCAGGTGATCCTGGCCGACAGCCGTGCGCAAGGCAAATCCATCGACCCGTCCGACTCCCTCAGCTACGAAATGATGACCGATGACCTGAACGCCCTGCTGGAAAAACTGAATTTAAAATCGTGCTACGTAATTGGCTGGAGCGATGGAGGGATTAACGGTTTGTTGCTAGCCATCCGTCACCCCGATAAAGTAAAAAAGCTGGCTGTAACCGGCGCAAATTTAACGCCCGACACCACTGCCGTTGACCCCTTTGTTTACAATTGGGCAATGAACGCCAATAAAACCATCCAGGATTCGCTGAAAAAGACGACAAACCCTTCGGCAGCGCTAAAAACCGAGGCAAAGCTGTATCGCCTGCTATCCTATGAACCCCATATCAGCCTCGCGCAGTTGCATACCATCACCTGCCCCACCCTGGTCATCGGCGGCGACCATGATGTACTAAAACCCGAGCATACCATGCTCGTCGCCCACAACATACCCAACAGTTATTTGTGGATCATCCCCAACTCCGGCCATTCAACGCCGGTCTTTAAAAAGGATCAGTTTAACCAGGTGGTCGGCGACTTTTTCGCGCAGCCATTCAGGAAAATTGAGAAATTTGGGAGGTTTGAATAGCATTTTGTAGAGACGCGATACTTCGCGTCTCCCGCCTGATAGATCGAAATGCACAAATTGCCCCCATTTCGTTCCGGGAAGCAAAATAATTCATGGCCGCCGACCTTTAAGTACGTGATTCTAAAACGATTTGCTACCTGTCGGTGGGAGACGCGAAGTATCGCGTCTCTACAAAAAACGACATCCGAAATCACCGCAACCTATCCGCCGATTTAACCAGTTTTTCATCACGATTAATGCTCTTTACGGCCAATACCAGCAACAGTATACTGATTGATGACAGCAACGCACCGATACCAAAATTCGCGAGCGCGATCTGCGCACCGTTGGTAACTCCTTCCACGCTTTTTTCCATCCAAAAAGAAAGGCCGATGATTACCAGCATGGTGCTGTAACAAAGCGCCACCTGCTGTTTGCGGTTTTTATAAAGGAAAATAATGATCAGTGGAATAATGCCGATAACAGCCGTAGTGATTTTAAGCCCCGTAAAAAATTGGGTGTGGGTAAGCTGCCCGTTGGCATCCTGGAAAACACCATTAACCGTTATGGTCAGGGGCTTACCATCCACATAAATATTGTGGACCAGCGGAAAAATAAACAGGGCATAAAGCGAAAGCGATGCCAGTAACAGCCAGATGCTTTGTATTCGTTGTAACATGGTATTAAATTATTCAAAACAAAGATAGAATTGTTTTGTCTATAGTTGATGATTGTTTAAGCCCTTATAAAAAATCGGGGTTCAGATCGCAACTATAAAAATTCGCCAATTAAACCTGTTACTAAATTAAGATACCATGACCGACACACTTGCCTCATTACAGCCAAAAGACGTACAGATAGATGACAAAGTGCTCAAAAAAACGTTTTTGGAACATTTGAACTACATTTATTTCGGCAAGCAGCAACTGATCAGTTTTTTTGCGGAAGTTGAAGAAATGGCCACCTTAAACGTTTTAAAGCAGGCTATCAGTGAATGTACGGAGGATACAAATAACCAATTGCAACAGCTGGAAGACATTTATGCCACAATTGGAGAAACCGCATCGAAAACAAACACGCTGAGCATCAAGGCCACTATGCTCGAAGGTTACCTTGCAGCCATCCGCAAAGGCCGCACCAAACTGGAGCGGGATGTTTTTATCCTGTTTTACCTGCAGCAGATCGAGGGGATCGAG
>DASRTD010000275.1:0-29130 GCA_035656115.1 Mucilaginibacter sp. | reverse complement strand
TATATTCTCCCGAACAAAAATCTCCCACGGCTTGCCGGTCACGGCCGGGATGATCTGCCCGGCGGTTAAAAATGCTGCATTGGTATAGCCCCATTTAGTGCGGAATGGATAAGTGGCCTTTAACTCGCCAAGTTTTTGCATCACCTGGTCGCGGGTGAGGTTAGTGTTGTAAAAAGTAAAATCGCCCTGGAAGGTCTGCATTCCCAGGCGGTGGCATAGCAGGTCGCGTATCACAGCCATTTCGCCGGCCGGCCGGTTTTCCAGCTTAAATTTGGGCAGGTATTTGGTCACTTTATCGTCCAGGCTCAATTTGCCCTGAGTTTGCAATATCGCCAGCGAGGTTGCTGTAAATGCCTTCGAATTACTGCCGATCATGAACAGTGTATTGATGTCCACTTTATCGGGCTGGCCTAATTCCTTTATACCGTAAGCCTGCATCATCACTATCTTATTATCCTTCACAATGCACACCGCAGCGCCGGGTATGCGCCAGTTGGTCAACGCGTGGTTGATATAGTAATCGAGGCTGTCCTTAACAAATTTACTCCTGTCGACGTGCTGGCCAAAGCCTATCGCTGTGAGGTTGAGGAGGATAAGAACTGTTGAGAGAAATTTTTTCATACGACTTGAAACGATGGGCACGAAATTAAGGGAATTTGACGGATTACAGCATTGTTTATGCGGCTTTCGGGTAATTCCACAAATTCACGAAAATTTCTGTTAACTCGTGTTTCTTTTTCTAATTTAACGCAAAATTTTGCTGACCCATTATTTTATTGTTAACATAAAATCTAAAAGTTTATGAATAGGAAATTTTACGCCTTTCCGGGCCTTTGCCTGGCATTTTTATTATTGCTTTTTTCGGCATTTTTTGCCGGAGCCCAGGGGAGAAGAACCCATTGGGCGACTGATGGTTACCAATACTACTCCGTTCAAGGCAGCGGCCTGGTTGAACTGGATACCCGCGACAGTGCTAAAAAAACGGTCATTTTAACCAAAGAAATGGTGACGCCACCTGGTGGACAGGCCTTGCGGATAGAGAACTACGCCATTTCTGACGATGGCCAAAAAGTGATCATCTTTACCAACTCAAAACGGGTTTGGCGCTATAATACCCGGGGAGATTACTGGATTTATGATCTTTCTGCAAAAACTTTGAAGCAGATCGGCAAGGACAGGCCGGCATCTTCGGTGATGTTTGCCAAACTATCGCCCGATGGCACAAAGGCAGCCTATGTAAGCGAGCACAATATTTATGTTGAAGACTTAAGCAGCGGCTCCGTTAAACAACTCACCGCCGACGGCACCAAAAAACTCATCAACGGCACTTTCGACTGGGCCTACGAGGAGGAATTTGACGACCGCGACGGTTTCCGCTGGTCGCCGGATAGCCATGCCATCGCGTACTGGCAAATCGACGCCAGCAAGATCAAAAACTATTTTATGCTGAATACGACGGACTCGATCTACCCCTATGTGGTACCGGTTGAGTACCCTGTCGCCGGCGAGGACCCCAGCTCATGCAAGGTTGGCGTGGTCGACATCAGCACGGCAAAGACCACCTGGATGGACGTTCCCGGCGATAATGTGCAGCACTATATCCCCCGGATGGAATGGGCCGATAATCCAAACCAGCTTATTTTGCAGCAATTGAACCGCGCACAAAACGACAGCAAAATTTTTGTCTGCAACGCATCAAACGGTACAGCCACCATGGTGCACGATGAGCAGTCGACTTCGTGGATAGATGCGGGTGACGGCCGCGACCCGATTGGCTGGAACTGGATAAACAAAGGGAAAGATTTTATTTGGTTAAGTGAGAAAGATGGTTGGCGGCATATCTATAAGATCAGCACCGAAGGAAAGGAAACTTTAATCACTAAAGGCAATTATGATGTGATTGACCTCAGTATGATTGATGAAGCAGGCGGGTTCATTTATTTTATCGCCTCGCCGGATAACGCTACCCAAAGATATTTGTATCGCGTAAAAATTAAAGGTGGCGAAGCGGAGCGGGTAACTCCTGCGGACGAGTCGGGGACCAACAACTATGAAATATCGCCGAACGGCAAGATCGCATTACACAATTTCTCGAACATTTATACCGCATATCAGTCCGAAGTGATCAGCCTGCCTGATCATAAACATATCAGCGGAAAAACGATCAAATTAAATACTGCCGCCAAAAACAAACCTGAGTTCTTTAAAGTGACGACGGTAGACGGCGTAACCATGGACGGCTGGATGGTAAAACCCACCAAATTCGATTCAACAAAAAAATATCCTGTTGTATTTTATGTGTACAGCGAACCTGCCGGAGCAACGGTAACCGATTCATATGGTTCCGGTCGCAACGGAGAATACGTTGGCAACATGGCTGATGACGGCTATATTTATGTATCGTTGGACAACCGCGGCACGCCCGCGCCGAAAGGAGCAGCGTGGCGCAAAGCCATCTATAAAAATGTCGGCCTGGTAAATATTGAAGACCAGGCCATGGGTGCAAAAGAAGTATTGAAGTGGCCCTTTGTGGATACCAGCCGTGTGGCCGTGTGGGGTTGGAGCGGCGGCGGCTCATGCACCCTTAACCTGATGTTTCAGCACCCCGAGATCTATAAAACGGGTATCGCTGTTGCGGCAGTTGGCTGGGAATTGAGTTACGACAATATTTACCAGGAGCGGTATATGGGTGTGCCTATCGATGATGCAAGCCGGGAGGTATTTATAAAAGGCTCGCCGGTAACTTATGCCAAAAACCTGCGGGGCAATTTATTATACGTGCATGGCACAGGCGATGATAACGTGCATTATCGCAACGCCGAATTGCTGATAAACGAACTGGTGAAATATAACAGGCAGTTCCAGCTGATGTCGTTTCCCAACCGTTCGCATGGCATATTTGAAGGACCGGGAACCACGCAGTTTTTGCGCACGCTGTATACCAATTACCTGAAGGAGCATTGCCCTGCTGGTGGTAGATAAGCTTTAAATGACGAATATTAAATAACGAATTTTGAATTACGAAGTCCCAATACTTCGACGTTCAAAATTCGTTATTCGGTGTTCGAAATTATCTGCAAACTACTCCTCCTCACCTCTCCTTCTCATTTCCCGGCGCGCTACCTAAGCAAGCCGTATCGCGGGGCCCATTTATCTTTATACCCTTTTACCGCCAGGCCAGGCGCAGGCGCGTGACTTCCGAAAAAAACCAGCGTCCGGTGGCTATAATGCCATCGCCCGATCAGTACACCGGTTTTACCCGAATCTACAGTGATAGTCTACGACGATCATTCGCCAATAAAGAGCCTTTTCCCCTTAGCCAGCGCATCAATCAATTCCCTGCAACCCACTTTCATCGTTCTCCAGTCGTCGTTCATAGACGTGTGAATTATAAAACTTAATGTCGGAATTGTGTAACATATAGCCACAGGTTGTGACGTAAGTTTGCCCTTGCTTAAGTCCCGCTTAAGCCCTCCCTATCAGCCCTGTTCCCATTAATAGCAGGAATGTCAAAATACATCTACATATAAAATAATTTACCATGAGAAAAAGAATTACTTCTACTATAGCTAAAACGCAATTGGCCCAGAAGAAAGGCCATTTCAAGACAGGCCAAGCAGTGATGTCAGTTTTACTATTACTTGCCGTATTTATGGCAGGATGTAAAAAAGACGACTATAAAGGCGCCATCCAGGGTGTTTGCCCGGTTGTCGTTTCAACGGACCCGATGAATGCCGCGGTCAACGTTGTGCTAAACAAAGTTATTTCTGTAACCTTTAATACAGCCATGAACCCGGGGGCCATTAACAATGCCACGTTTACTATTAAGCAAGGTTCAACAAGCATAGCCGGCACGGTTGCACCCACCTCAAATAATGCGGTGTTTACTTTTACACCAACTGTGGCGCTGTTGCCTTTTGCCGTTTATACCGGCACCATTACAACGGGCGCAAAAGATACGCTGGGCTCGGCAATGGTTAAAAATTACGTGTGGACCTTCACCTCTATTCCGCAGGTAACCCTGGTATCAAACCCCGCAGCGGGTGGAACAACTTCGGGTGCTGGAACATTTGCGCAGGGATCGGTAGTTACCGTGACGGCAACGCCGAATACGGGTTTCACCTTTACCAATTGGACAAATAACGGGGTGGTTGCTTCCATAAGCCCGAGTTTTCAATTTACGATGGCCGGCAACATATCCTTAGTGGCCAACTTTGCGCCAATAGTACCGGGAAAGTTTGCTTTGATATTGTCGTCGACGCCAGCAGCCGGCGGGAAAACAGTCGGGTCCGGCTTATATAGTGCCGGTGCTACGGTAACCGCAACCGCAACTCCAAATGCGGGCTACACCTTTGTGAATTGGACAAATGGCGCTGCTATCGCATCAACAAGTGCGAATTACCAGTTTATCCTTGTCGGCAACACCACATTGGTGGCAAACTTTGCGCTTATCTCCGGTTCGCAGTACTCGGTAGTCTTGTCATCGCAACCTGCCGCAGGCGGAACGACATCGGGGTCGGGCGCCTATAACAAGGGTTCGTCGGTAACGGTAATTGCCACGCCAAACTCCGGTTATACGTTTACCAACTGGACAAACAAAGGGGTTATCGTATCAACCAGCGCGAGCTACACCTTCGCATTAAATGCAAACACAACTCTGGTCGCTAACTTTTCGCAGGTAATAACTACGCCGCTGTTTACTTCAATATTCGCCACGTTTGGCGGAAGTGCAGGGATCACTAACCAGGGAATAAATACCGTAATTAACGGCGCTATCGGCACCACGGCTGTTGCCACTGCGGTAACCGGTTTTCATGATGGGTTAACCGGTGATGTTTACACGGAAACACCGCTTAATGTGGGCCTTGTAACCAACGGTATCGACGCAGCGCCGCCTTTTCCGGGGACTGCCCCAAAATTCGCCATCGCATCCCAGGGCCTGGCCGCTGCCACAGCTTTCTATATCAGTATTTCGCCGGCCAATAAACCAGGGGGCACCGACCCGGGCGCGGGCGAATTAGGCGGCCTGACCTTAGCGCCGGGCGTATACAAAGCGGCAAGCGGCACCTTTAAAATATCAAACGGCAACCTCACGCTGGATGCCAAAGGCAATCCGAATGCGACCTGGATATTCCAGACCGCAGCTGGACTTACAGTAGGTATTGCAGGGCCAAACGGCGCGCGCAGTATTATACTGACAAACGGCGCCCAGGCTAAAAATGTATACTGGTATGTTGGTAGTTCAGCTACGATCAACGGGGCCGGCGGCGGCGTTATGGTGGGAACCATCATTGCTACGGCGGGCATCTCGTTCTCAACCGCCGGAAATGCCGCTCAAACGGTACTTAACGGCAGGGCGATTTCGCTGGTTGCTTCGGTTACCATGGTAAACACAACCGTTAACATGCCTTAACGAAACAGGCTAATAATCATTCTCCTGCCCGGTCCGGTAGCTATCCGGGTCAGGGCGGGAGATTTACAAACGATAAACACAGCAATTAATTTTAAAGAAAACGTATTATGATATCGACAAATAAAATACTGCGAAGATTCGCCATTTGTTTTTTGATGGTAATTGGCGCAGGCACAATGGTCAATGGTCAAACCACGCAGCCGGTTTGGTGGTTCGGCGCATCCGGGGCGGCAAATTTTAACTTTTATACCGGAACAACCCAAAGGCTGGATAATTCATTGATCGTTCCAACCCCTTTTCATAAAGGTACCGGTGTGGCGCCCTATGTATCCATCTTTGCAGAGTACCGGCCCGGGCCTACCTGGGGATTTATGTTTAACGTAGGCTACGACGGCCTGGGCGCAAAATTCGACAATGTTGAAGCGCCCTGTAATTGCGAGGCGACCTTAAACAGCGACTTAAGCTACGTTTCTATTGAACCGAGTGTACGTTTAGGTTTCAAAACTTCAGGTTTATTCTTTTTTGCCGGGCCAAGCCTCGCTTTTAATGTAAATAAAAACTTTGCTTACACACAGGTTGGCCAGCAGAATACCAACGCCGATTTCAGCGCGGTCAATAACACTATCTTCTCCGGCCAGGTTGGCGCGGGTTTTGATATTCCGCTTTCGGCGGCAAACAGCTTATCAAAAGTTAACCTTTCGCCGTTCGTTTCCTATCACCCGTATTTCGGGCAAGATCCACGCAGTATCGAAAGCTTATCCGTTACTACCGTGAGGGTAGGCATTGCCATTAAATTTGGAAAAGGCCGTAAAATGCCTGTGGCGGACGCCCCCATCGCAAATATACCCCCTCCGGTCGTGGTAGCAGATGTTGCTTTTTCCGTGCGCGGGCCAATAAATACACCGGTAGTGCGCCAGGTAAGCGAAACTTTACCGATGTTGAATACCGTATTTTTTGATGGCGGCGCCACCACAATTCCGGGCAGGTATGTATTGCTCACCAATGAGCAGGCATCGGCCTTTAAAGAAGATCAGTTGCAAAACGAACAGTCCGCTTCAGGAACAGGCCGTTCTGCCGGGCAGTTAAACGTCTATCATAATGTGCTGAATATCCTGGGCGACCGTATGCGCGAAAACGCTGGCGCCGCTATAACCCTTGATGGATCCTCGGCCCAGGGGCCAAAGGATGGGCTTGAGCTCGCCGGGTCGGTAAAACAATACCTTGTTAACGTATTTGGCATTGATGGTTCAAGGATCACAATAAAGGGTAGTTTTAAAGCCAATCCTTCGTCCGAACATATCGGTGGCACGAAAGACCTTGTCCTTCTTCGCTCCGAAGACCGCAGGGTAGATATAGAAACTTCGTCCCCGGAACTATTAGTGGAAGTGGGCGGTGGAATGATGAAGCCGGTCCATATTATCACCACCGTGGAAAATCCGCTCGATTTTCAAGTGGTTTTCAATGTCGATTCGGCCAAAGGGCAGGTTAAATCGTGGTCGGTCGATGCTACCAACGACAAAGGAGCGATCCAGCATTTCGGCCCTTTCACAGGTGACCAGCAAGGTGTACCGGTGGCAGAAATTTTAGGCGATAGCCCAAGCGGTAACTATAAAATTGCCCTGCGCGCTGACATGAACAACGGAGCAACTCTTAATAAAGAAAGCACCGTTTATTTGGTACGCCCGGCCCCAACTATTACGAAGGGCTTCCGTTACAGCATCGTATTTGATTTTGATAAAGCGAAATCGATAGCGGAGTATGATAAATTTTTGACTACGGTAGTGGCGCCACTAATTGCAGATAGTGCAACGGTTACTGTACACGGCCACACGGATGTTATCGGCGGCGAGGCTTATAACCAAAAACTGTCTGACGATAGGGCCGCACAAACCCAAAAAATACTGGAGCGCGCGATCGCCGGTTCAGGCAGGGATCATGTAAAATTCGAAGCCCTTGGTTTTGGCGCCAATGCCGATCATTCGCCTTTTGAAAACAATCTTCCGGAAGAACGTTTTTATAACAGGACGGTAATTATAGATATAGTTGCGGTTAAATAATAAAGCGTTGTAATCCTCTGAAACAATCAAAGGCCGTTTTTTGCGCCTTTGATTGTTTTATTTCCCGGCAGGTCAAAGCCCTCGCAAGATTCTCACCAATTGCCGGCATCCAGCTGAGCCTACACCCATTAAAACTTTACAAGCGTTTTTCCGAGCGACATTCTGACTCTGCACCTTTCGTCACGTTCCCCGGCCTGTCCCTATCATCCCCGCGTCAAATTGTGTTCTCCCAGTTTCCGGCAAACCAAACAATCCTACTTTTACAAAAACAAGTTTAAACACCTAATTTCATTTATGGCAACCTTAAAAATATTCAGCCCCACAATTGTAGGGGCAATCGAAGTAAAAAACCGTGTTGTTATGTCGCCCATGACGCGCTGCCGCGCGCTCGGCAATGTGCCTAACGAATTAATGGTTAAATATTACGAACAGCGGGCCGGCGCAGGCCTCATCGTTACCGAAGGCACTTCGCCCTCGCCGAACGGATTGGGCTATGCCCGCATCCCCGGCATTTTTAGCCAGGCCCAGGTTGAAGGCTGGAAAAAGGTAACGGAAGCCGTGCATGCAAAAGGAGGCAAAATTGTAATACAATTTATGCACAGCGGCCGCATCGGTCACCCCGCTAACCTTCCTGGAGGCGCAAAGCTGGTAGGCCCTTCTGCTATAAAGGCGGCCGGCCAAATGTGGACGGACACCCTGCAAATGCAGGACATGGGCACGCCCGAAGCGTTATCCACCGAAGAAGTACAAAGCACCAAACAGGAGTTTATCACGGCGGCCAAAAACGCCATGGAAGCCGGTTTCGACGGCGTGGAGCTTCATGGGGCCAATGGTTATTTGCTGGAGCAGTTCCTGTCGCCGTTTAGCAATGTACGCGAAGACGAATATGGCGGAAGCATCCAAAACCGCTGCCGCTTTGTGCTGGAAGTTGCCGCTGATGTAGCCGAAGCCATTGGCGCCGATCGAACCGGCATTCGCCTCTCTCCTTACGGCGTAGCCAGCGATATGCCCCATTACCCCGAGATCAACGCCACTTATACCTACCTGGCCGAAGAACTCGGCAAAATCGGTATCGCTTATGTTCACGTGGTCGACCATTCAGCTTTGGGTGCACCGGCCGTGCCTTTGTCCATCAAGCAAACCATTCGTCAAAAATTTAAAAATACCGTCATCCTCGCCGGCGGCTACACCCTTGACCGCGCCGAAGCTGACCTGCAAAGCGGCCTGGGCGATATGATCGCATTCGGGCGCCCCTTTATCAACAATCCCGACCTCGTCGACCGCCTCGAAACCGGCCACCCGCTGTCACAGGACCTGAAGATGGATATGTTCTATTCAGCAGCCGAAGCGGGCTATGTGGACTACCCCGTGTACGCCGAATAATTGATAAGATGTAATAATTGCCTGTGGCTGGTGATAAGCCCGTCACAGGCATAATGATCCGTATCCCTTATCGTAAATTTTGCTTCTTCCTTGTAAAGTCAGACCACGACCCGGCAGCACAAGCGCCCCCACTTGACTTCCACTCCTTGCCATATACGCCGAACTAACTTTCTATGGCGATGCTTCTATTCAAACTTTAAAAGCAATTCCCCTGATTGAATATATGATGTGCAAAACGTGTTATATTTAGAAACGATTATAACCCGCCCATGAGACCATTTTTTACCGCCGTCTTAACCGTCGCATTTTCACTGTTGCTTTTGCCGGCCGTGCAGGCCCAGCCCAACAACAGTCATACCGTCCAGTCACAAAGCTGGAAAGCCTACTGGATTGCAGCGCCGGGCGATGCGGGCCGCGATTATGGGGTGTACTATTTCCGCAAAACCATCAGCCTGCCCGCCAAACCCGCCGGTTTTGTTGTAAAAGTTTCGGCCGATAATCGTTACAAACTGTACGTAAACGGCACACTGGTTTCGCTAGGGCCGGCACGGGGCGACACCTATTATTGGAATTACGAAACTGTGGACCTGGCTCCCTGGCTGGTGGCCGGCAAAAACGTTATCGCCGCTGTGGTATGGAATGAGGCCCAATACCGGCCCGAGGCGCAGATTTCCCTGGGTACTGCCTTTATTGCGCAGGGTAATAGCCCTGCAGAAGAAATTGTTAATACCGGCTCTTCGTGGAAATGCATGCAGGACAAAGGCTATAGCCCGATTACCGGCATCGGCTACCCTACCTATTATGTGGCCGGCCCGGGCGAGCTGCTGGATATGAATAAATCAGTAAAAAATTGGATGGACACTGATTTGGATGATGGCGCCTGGCCCGATGCTGCGCCAATCGAACATGGCAAGCCAAAGGGTATGTCGGATGCTTTTGGCCGGATGCTGGTGCCCTCCGCCATCCCGCAGATGGAGCGCACGTTGCAGCGCATCCCGGTATTGCGCAAGGCCGATGGCATTACGCCACCTGCCGGTTTCCCCGGAACCCAATCCGCAGTAACCATCCCGGCCAATACCACTGCCACGCTGCTGCTCGATCAAACGTACCTTACCAGCGCCTATGTTACGCTGAATTTCAGCGGAGGGAAAGGGGCGGCCCTGAGTCTGATGTACGCCGAGGCCCTGTTTGACAATTTAAAACAGTTTGGTCCGAGAAAAGGCAACCGCAACGACGTAGATGGGAAAGATTTTGCTGGCCGGAAGGATAGCTTAATTTCCGACGGCTCAAACGGTCAGTCGTTCAATACCCTGTACTGGCGCACGTTCCGTTACATCCGGCTGCGCGTGCAAACCAAAGACGAACCGCTCACGATTGATGATATTTATGGCACTTTTACCGGCTATCCTTTTCAGCGCAATGCCAAAATGCAGACGGACAGCCCGGTCATCCAAAAGATACTCGATATCGGCTGGCGCACCGCACGGCTGGATGCCATGGAAACTTATATGGACTGTCCCTATTACGAGCAGCTGCAATATATTGGCGATACGCGTATTCAGGCCATGGTATCGTACTATAACAGCGGCGACGACCGCCTGGCCCGCAATGCCATCAACCTGATGGACCACTCGCGTATTGCCGAAGGGCTCACGCTGAGCCGGCATCCCAGCTACAGCCCGCAGATCATCCCAACTTTCTCATTATGGTATGTGGGTGTATTGCACGATTACTGGATGTACCGGCCGGACAGTGATTTTGTGAAAGGCAAACTGCCGGGCGTGAGGGATGTGCTCGACTTTTTCGGGCGGTACCAGCAGGCCGATGGTTCGCTGAGGGATGTTCCTTACTGGAATTTTATTGACTGGGCCGGCGATAAAGGCCATGATTACAGCCATCCGCCCACCGGCAAAAACGGAGGCTCGTCCATTATGGATATGCAATTGCTGATGGCTTATCGCTGGGCTTCGGAAATGGAGCGAAAAATGGGCATGCCCTCCATGGCGGCTTTGTATGCCGGCAAGGCGGCGCAACTCGAAAAAACCATCCGCCTCAACTATTGGGACACAGCAAAGGGTTTGTATGCCGATAATGAGGATAAGGACCTGTTTTCGCAGCACGCCAACTCGCTGGCTATCCTGGCCGGACTGGTGAACGGGAGCGAGACAATGGCCGTCGCCCAAAAAATGCTGACCGATACCAGCTTGACCCAATGCACCATCTATTTTAAATACTACCTGCACCAGGCGTTGGTAAAGGCTGGATTGGGCGATGGCTATTTAAGCTGGCTGGATATCTGGCGCCAAAACATCGCCATGGGCCTGACCACCTGGGCCGAGATATCCGACTTGCCCCATGCCCGCTCCGACTGCCATGCCTGGGGCGCCAGCCCGAACATCGAGTTTTATCGCACCGTGCTGGGCATCGACAGTTATGCACCCGGGTTTAGTAAGGTAAAGATCGAGCCGCATTTGGGCGCTTTGATGGACGTTTCCGGTGAGATGCCGCATCCAAACGGGAAGATTTCGGCGTCCTACGTTAAAGCGGGCAATAACTGGAAGATCAACATTACGCTGCCGGAAAGAACATCGGGTATTTTTGTTTGGAAGGGCAAAACGTACCCGCTGAAACCTGGTCTCAATTCATTTTAAAATAACGGAATCAGACTTAAAGTTTTAGAAACTGCATATAGTTTTTCCGTTCTCTATGTGCCGCAGATGTTCAGCCTTTCAGGATAGTTCCGTTTCGCTGGCCAATTTCATAAGCCCCGGTTCACTCGCTATTGAAATACTCTTTCCTTTAATGCAAATCGAATTTTCCTCTACCAGCTCATTCAACACTCTAAACAGCGATTCATAAGCTGCCCCGGTAAATGACGAAAGATCCTGCCGGCTTAGCTCAATATTAATAAAGCCGTCCGGTGTCGTCCCGAATTGTCCCCGCAGCGTAAGCAGCGCCTGCGCGACACGCCCCTTTACCGGCATGTGTGCCAAATTGCGCATCCGTTTTTCTGATTCCTGCAGGTCGCTGGCCAAAACCGATATCAGCTGCCGGGCCAGCTTGTGATTGATATTCAGGGTCGATTCAAAAAAATCAATGGCAACATAACAAATCGTGCCTGCCTCTACAGCGGTTGCCGATACCGGGTATGCTGTATCTTTTCCCAGGGCCATATGCCCTACAATATCTCCCTGTTTTGCAAACCTTAATATCAGTTCCTTGTCCTCGCCCCATCGCTTGTGCACTTTAACGATGCCCGAATAAATAAAATAGATGCCCGTTACCGGGTCGCCCTCGCTGAAAAGCGCCTGACCTTTTTTGACTGTTATGTTTTTGCGGTTGGCGGCAACGGCCGGCAGCCAGTCGGGCAGACAAAAGCGGCATAAAAAGCAGCTTTTCAAATCGCATTCATTTTTGACCATTGGGCTGGATAAAATCTGTCGTGTGCAATATTAGGATAAAAAATACAAAACATTTAATCCCCAAGACTTACGAAGCTTTTAAAACTTCGTAAGTCTTATCCAGCTGCTTTGTAGTCGTTATTTGCATATTGCGTAATTAATTATTTGATGGACTAACTATTGAAAATAATATATTTTATATTGCACATGCAATATAATTTTACTTTTTTACTATTTTTAAAAACATCAAAGTTGTACCTTTGCAACAAATTTCAGGAGGCGTGTATGCGTCCATGAATATTAATACTGAAAAACGCAAATACTGCAATGAACAATATCAATACAAACAGGCCTGATTCAAGCGGTATCCCTATTTCGCCGGCATTAAGCGACTTGGAAAACAACGAAAACGAGCACAGAAAAAATTTCGTGCAGAAAACAAGATTGTTGCGCATATCCGGTTTGGCCATAATGGTTGCGGCGGTGGTTTGTTTCATCGCCAGTTTTTTAGTTTGGCTTATAAACATTGTAACCAATATTTCTTTTTACGGCGCTGTTTCAGCCAGTTTTCACAGCCCTTCTGCCAACCACCTGGGTTTATGGGTTATTGTTATACCTGCCATCGGCGGTGTTATTGTGGGGCTGATGGCCCTTTATGGTTCTGCGGCTATTCGCGGGCACGGCATACCCGAGGCCATGGAGCAGATCCTCACCAATAAAAGCCGGATTAAGCCATCTATCACCTTTTTAAAACCGATATCTTCCGCTATCGCGATCGGTACAGGCGGCCCGTTCGGTGCCGAAGGCCCTATCATCGCAACCGGTGGCGCATTAGGCTCAACCATCGGCCAGCTATTCAAGATCACGTCCAACGAGCGCAAGGTTTTATTAGCCGCAGGCGCTACCGCGGGTATGTCGGCCATATTCGGTACGCCCATCGCAGCTGTTTTCCTGGCGATAGAATTATTGTTGTTTGAGTTTTCACCAAAAGCCATTCTTCCGGTAGCACTTGCCTGCATCACCGGCGCGGCCGGTCACCATGTACTATTCGATGCCGGCGCGGTGTTCCCGATGCCGGACCTGAAAACGCCTTCAAATACCGCTTTGGCTATTTACAGTACCATTGGCCTGGTTACGGGTTTCCTGTCATTGGGTCTTACTAAAATTGTTTATTTCATCGAAGACACATTCGAAAAACTACCCATTCACTGGATGTGGTGGCCGGCTATCGGCGGGCTCATTGTTGGGCTGATCGGGTATTTTGCGCCGCATACGCTCGGCGTTGGTTATGATAATATCATCAATGTACTTTCGGGCACCATGGCGCTGGCCATCGTTATCAGGCTTTGCTTTTTTAAATTCTTGTCATGGGCCATTGCGCTGGGCAGCGGTACCTCAGGCGGTACGCTGGCGCCGTTGCTTACCATCGGCGGGGCAGGAGGGGCGGTGATTGGCACGCTTATTTTGCAATGGTTTCCAAATTCCGGTATAAATATCCCCATGGCGGCCCTGGTGGGTATGTCGGCGATGTTTGCCGGTGCGTCAAGGGCTTACTTAACCAGCATTAGCTTCGCGATGGAGGCTACACTACAATCGCATGCGCTGCTGCCGCTGCTGGGCGCCTGCACCGCATCCTACCTGGTGTCGTTCTTTTTGATGGAGAACACCATCATGACCGAAAAGATTGCCCGCCGCGGCGTTTTTACTCCTGACTCGTTTGAAGCCGATCCGCTGGGTAAATTAACGGTAGAGCAGGTAATTGGTAATGACGCCCTGGTTTTGAGCGGCGACAATACCATAAAAGACACAAAGGACTGGCTCAAAGTTAATAACGATACGGCAAATGAATTCGTGGTTTTAGATACTGTGGGCAACTACACGGGAATAATAAACAGGCGCGACATATTTATACAGGGACTTGACCCGGAAATCACACTAAACGAAATGACGCACCCCGGTTACAGTTTTGTACGGGGGGATGATACATTGAGACATGCCGTGGAACTAATGGCTAAGCAAAGCGCCGAAATATTGCCTGTGCTCACCACTGGCGGAAATGTAACCGGCGTATTGGCTTATCGCGATATCCTGTCAGTTTATAAACAACAGTTTGAAGAAAATGAACAGGCACAGGTTCATATTTCGCTAAAGCGGCAACGGCTGAAAATGCTGATAAAAGGACGCAAACTGATCCATATGGATGTTAGAGAATGATTGAAGATGGAAAATCGGCTTTTTTCGTTGCAAGCTGTTATTTTATGTTGCTTTTCCGCGTAAAGTAGCGTATAAACCATTTCAACACAACCCCCATGAGCACGAAATTTAAGCTTATTATAACACTATTCGTCGTTGCGGTGATAATTTCAGCATGTAATAAGACAAAGGACGCGCCCGCGCCTGTCGAAATAAAGATCACGGCATTGCAAAACGGCAAGCCGGTAACCCTTACACAGGGGCAAACGCTGGATGTTACGCTTCAGAACCCCGGCGATGGCCTGTATTCGTTTGATCAACCCAAATACGATGTAACAGTGCTCAGGTTTGTCGACCACCTGCACCAGGGGCCCACCAACAATAACGTTGGTAACTATGGAATGGACAGCTGGGATTTTGTTGCTATAAAACCGGGCAGCACAACCTTTACCATCACAGCCACACGCGGCGCCGATAAAAGCACAACCGTAACCATGCTGAGCAGCAATGTATCGGTAAAATAACCGAAGCTATAGGGTCATGTTCGTGATGAAAACCGCAAAAAATGGTGACAGGATTTTGTCAGTGACAAAATCTTATCAGTGGTTAAGTTGTTAATAATCAGTTCTGTAGCGTTTTGTAGCAGGGTGTAGCATGTGTAGCGCTACGCTACAAAAATCGTATCGTATAATTACAATTTAAGAACTCGCGCCGCCTTAATTCCCCGGCATCACCCTCACTTTCAAATAGCTTGGATGCGCCTTCGAGGTATACACTTTGTTGGTAGCTTTCTTAAAGTCGTTGTCGCCGGCCTTCATAATGTCCTCAAACACCTGGGGGTTGCGGTCTATCAGCGGGAACCATGTGCTTTGCACCTGCACCATTATCCGGTGGCCCTTTTTAAAGGTGTGCAGTATATCCTGCAATTCAAAGTCGACAGGGGATACTTGCCCTGGCACAAAAGGCTCGGGTTTATCAAATCCCTTACGGAATTTGCCGCGCATGGACTCGCTGCGCACCATCTGCTCGTAATGCGACATAAACACGCCGTTACCGGTAAATTTGTTATTCCTGGCGCTGTCGGGGTAAACATCAATCACTTTTACCACCCAATCCGCATCGGTTCCTGTTGTCGAAACTTTCAGGTTTGCCCAGATGTTGCCGGCGAGGGTAACGTCATGGTCGAGCACCTCCGTTTGGTAGGTAAGTACGTCGGGACGGGTCTCGGCAAAACGCTGGTCGCCGGTCATGTACTCGCGTTTCATGTCCAGGTCAGGTGTCTGAATAAATGGCACCGGCCTATTGGGATCGGACACAAATTCATCCGCGCCGGTTTCGGCCGTTGGCGCATCGAAAGATAACTTGCCGCCCGGAAGAAAATACAGGTTTTTATCTGCGGCTTCCTTTGGCGGCCAGGTATTGTATGTTTTCCACTGGTTGGCGCCGGTCTCAAAAGTGGATACTTTGGGTATATCGCCGTCAGTCCCTTTTAAATAGTGGCTAAAAAAGGCAAATTCTATCTTTTCGCGATAGAACGGCCCTGTCGGCCCGCCAAAGTCAACATCGCCGAGATGGTCGCCCGGCCCGCGTGCCCAGCCGCCATGCACCCAGGGGCCCATGGTAAAATAAATGGGCGTCGAGGGATTGTCTTTTGCCAGGGTTTTATAAGTATTGATCGCACCGTAAAGGTCCTCCGCATCATACCAGCCGCCTGTTACCAGCACTGCGGTTTTGATATCATGAAGGTGGGGCAGCACATTACGGTCTTTCCAGTGCTGGTCGTAATTGGGGTGGTCCAGCATTTCGTTCCACAGTCGGATGGTATCGTCATAATAACCCGGTTTATTAGAGTTTTTCATCGAGCCCATTTTCATATAATATTGGTAGCCGTCCTGGGTGCCGTAAACCACATTGCCACCGCGGCGCTGGGTTGGTTTGTCATCCTGCCGGTTGGTGAAGAAGGGGTAGAAGCTAAAATTGGCCACCAGCATAAACGCACCGTTGTGGAAGGCATCGTCGCGGTACAAATCGGACATTGGCGCCTGCGGTGAAGCGGCAACTAAGGCCGGATGGCGGCTCAGTAGGCAGGTAGTGGTAAAAAAACCGGGGTAAGATATCCCCCAGGCGCCCACTTTGCCCGAATTATTCGGAATATTTTTAAGGAGCCAGTCGATGGTATCATAAGTGTCAGTCCCTTCGTCGACTTCTTTATTGGTTTTGTGTACCTCCAGCTCGGGCGTCATTTCCCTGAATAGCCCTTCGCTCATCCAGCGGCCGCGCACATCCTGGTAAACGAAGATATACCCGTCGTGCAGAAACAAGGAAGAGGGCCCAAGGCTGCCTTTATATTTATCCGGCCCATACGGCGCAACGCTGTAAGGCGTGCGGTCCATCATGATGGGGTATTTTTTGGTGGTATCTTTAGGCACGTAAACGGATGTGAACAACTTTATACCATCGCGCATCGGAATTTGGTATTCGTACTTGGTGTAGTTAGCCTTCACATAAGCGGCGTCGGGGCTATTGCCACCCGGCTGTGCGAAAGAACGAAAGGCTAAAAAACCGAAGCCAAGAACCAATAAGATAAGTCTCTTCATAAAAAAAATTAAAAAGTTTTTAAAAGTAACGAATAAAATAAAAACGACAACCAGGTGGGTTGTCGTCACAATTTTGTTACTTGTAAGTATCAGTATAGCGATAGGAAATCGAATACCGATGTCTATCCGGCCGAATTCCGAATTCTTTATTCGTTTATCGCCTTCACCCCCGGCAGTTCTTTGCCCTCCATATATTCCAGCAAAGCGCCGCCGCCGGTGGAAACATAGCTTACCTCGTCCGTCATGTTGAACTTGGCCACCGCAGCGGCCGAGTCTCCTCCTCCGATGAGCGAAAACGCACCATTCTCAGTTGCTTTCACCACAGCTTCACCAATTGCCCTGGTTCCCTGCTCAAATTTTTCCATTTCAAAAACGCCCATCGGGCCGTTCCATAAAATGGTTTTGGAGCCTTCTACCACTTTTTTGAATTCATTTATGGAATCCGGGCCAATATCGAGGCCCATCCATCCATCCTTAATATCGTTGTTTTGGGCGATGCCGGTATTAGCATCGTTCGAAAATGCATCGGCAACAACGGAATCGGTAGGCAATAATAAGTTTACACCTTTTGATTTTGCCTTATCTATCAGTTCGAGCGCAAGGTCGAGCTTATCTTCTTCAACCAGCGACTTGCCGATCTTACCACCTTGCGCCTTTGCAAAAGTATAAGCCATCCCGCCGCCTATGATCAGGCTGTCTACTTTATCCAGCAGGCGCTCGATCAGCTCTATCTTGTCCGATACTTTCGCGCCGCCCATAATGGCGGTAAAAGGCCGTACAGCACCATTCAGTACTTTTTCGGCATTTTGCAATTCGGCAGCCATCAGGTAGCCGAAATATTTGGCATTCGGGAAAAACTGTGCGATGACGGCGGTAGAGGCATGCGCCCGGTGCGCGGTGCCGAAGGCGTCGTTTACATAAATATCGCCCAATTTGGAAAGCTTTTCGGCGAAGCCGACATCGCCTTTTTCTTCTTCTTTATAAAAACGAAGGTTCTCCAATAGCAGCACCTCACCACTACCCAGGGCTTTCGCTTTTTCAACCGCCTCCGGGCCGACGCAATCGTCGGCAAACTCAACGTGCTGACCCAAAAGATCAGATAGGTGCGGAATGAGGTGTTTCAGCGAATATTTTTCTTCGGGGCCTCCTTTTGGCCTGCCCAGGTGCGACATGAGGATCACCGCTCCGCCGTCTTTCAAAATCTTGTTGATGGTTGGCAGCGCCGCCGTCATGCGGTTATCGTCGGTAATATGATAATCTTTATCCAGGGGGACATTAAAATCCACTCTGATTAAGGCTTTTTTCCCGGCAAAGCTAATTTGATCTATCGTTTTCATGGTAATTATTCCGGCTTTATTTTGAGGATGCCAAATTCAGCAAATATTTCTGAATTATGAACGCCAAAGTTAAAAAGAAGAACCGCCTGTTAATAAGGTCACCTTATCTTAACATACAGCACATAATGCGGGCCTATACCGGCCACCTCAAATTCGTCCGAAATGACTTCGAACCCCATGTTTATGTAGAATGGGAGGGCACGCTTCCTGGCGTTGCACCAAAGGTAATCCACCTTTTGGCCTCTAAGGTAAACAATGCCAAAATTGAGCACCTGGTTGCCTATGCCCCGGCTGCGAAACTTTTCGGCGGTTGCCATGCCCCTTAGCTGGTAGCCGGAGCCGGAAAAATCGCCATAATTTTGCGGATGAAAGGAAGCAACACAAACCAGATCATCGTTAATATCATATCCCAGGTGAAATGTCCCCGGCAGGTCATCCGTTGTAAAACGGCACTGCTCGTTTGTTAACTTCCCCCCGCGAAGCACCAAATTGCGCAGTGGTAATGTTTCAGTAACCGTTATAAACTGGACCATCTGCTGTTGATTTTTACTTTTATTTGGCGGGATGTGTATTCAATATAACAAGCAACCTGGAGTTTTGCTACAGTAAACTTATCTTTTCAACCAGGTCGGCGAGCCGGCTCGAATAGCCCATTTCGTTATCGTACCATCCTACCACTTTAACCAAATCGCCTACGATTGAAGTTAATTGCGAATCGAAGATGCAGCTATGGGGGTTATCGATGATATCGGTGGATACGATCGGGTCGGTAGTATACTCCAAAATGTTTTTCATCTCGCCGGCAGCAGCTTTCATAAAAGCCCCGTTAATTTCATCCACCGTGGGCTGTTTTTTTAGCAGACATGTAAAATCAGTGAGCGAGCCATTTAAAACAGGCACCCTTATGCCTGCGCCGCCGAGGCGGCCCTCCAGGTGCGGAAAAATGTTGGTAATGGCTTTTGCCGCGCCTGTGCTGGTTGGGATAATGGATGCCGATGCGGCACGTGCGCGGCGCAGGTCCTTATGCGGGGCGTCATGAAGGCTTTGATCGCCGGTCATGGAGTGCACCGTGGTAATGTATCCGTCAATAATGCCCCAGTTGTCGTCCAGTATTTTTACCATGGGCGCCACGTTGTTGGTAGTGCAGGAAGCGTTGGATAAGATGGGCGACCGAAGGTTTATCTGCCCTTCGTTAACGCCCAAAACCACGGTTGGTATATTTTTATCGGTAGCCGGCGCCGAAATAATAACCTGTTTGGCCCCGGCGTGCAGGTGCAGTTCAGCACCCTGTCGCGAGGTAAATTTCCCGGTTGATTCGATAACCAGGTCAATTTCAAGCTCTCTCCAGGGCAAGGCGGAGGGATCACGCTCCGCAAAAACCTTTATCGGGCGATCGTTAACATAAAGATTATCTGCATCGAAGCGAATATCGCCCTTAAAGGCCCGGTGGACGGAGTCATATTTAAAAAGATGGGCAAGCGTGGCGGTATCGGTAAGGTCGTTGATGGCAACCACTTCTATATTTTCACGGCTTAAAATATTGCGAAGAAAAATACGCCCGATCCTGCCAAAACCATTTATTGCAATTCTCATTACGATGATGTGTATAACAGGGCAAAGCTAATAAAATAAAAAGGCGGACATTTGTGAAAAGCCGGCCGGCAGCAGTATTTACAATACGCTGAAAAAAAGCAACATCCCTGATAAGCGAGAATCAAACAAACAGATTCCGCAATGCCAAACCGCTGCGCTCTTTTGAGCGGATAAGAAATGTGATGCCCCAGTTGAACAACAGCGAAACGCTGACGATCATGACAATGAGGGTTGAACTCCCGTACTCGGTAAACATCAGCACCATGCAGATGGACAGGATATTGATGCCTGCCAAAATAAGCGTGGTTTGCAAATGGTTAAGCCCCAGGCGCAGCATGCGGTGATGCATATGATTGCGGTCGGCAACAAAAGGCGATGTGCGATTGGCAATGCGTATAATAAAAATCCGGGTGGTGTCGAAAATCGGACCGATCAATATGGCAAACGTTAAGGCCGGAACCGAATAAATTTGCGGCAATGCGTGGGCGGGAAATTTGTTTACTTCCATAAACTTTATTGCCATCACTGCCGATATTAAACCGATGAGCAGCGAACCGGTATCGCCCATAAATATTTTGGCCGGTGTTAAATTAAATTTGAGGAAGCCGATAATGGCGCCGGTCATTGCCAGCGAAACGGCTGCCAGTTGGTATTGACGGCCGTATATAAACAAAGCGGCAAAAGCGCAGTTAACCACAATCCCGGTAACGGCAGCAAGGCCGTCGATACCGTCAATAAGGTTGAAAGCGTTAACGATCATCAAAATAAACAGGATGGAAATGCAGACGCTGAGCAGGTAGGGGAGATCGTAAATGCCAAATACGCCGTACATACTGGTTAGCCTGATATCCCCCAAAACAACAAGGATAGTACAAACGATCAGCTGGATGATAAACTTGGTACTGGAGTTAACACCCGACAAGTCGTCCTTTAACCCCATGGCAAAAAGAATGATACATGCCGTTAGTAAGTAATTATTAGGCAACGACTTATCGGCCATGCAGAATAGCAGCGCGGTAATGGTAAAGCCAACAAAAATAGCAACGCCGCCTAAACGAGGGATGCCGTGGTCATGGGTTTTTCTGAAATGTCCAAGGTCGTCATAAAGGTGCCTGAAGCGGGCAACGTGCAAAATCGAGGGAATTGCAAATGAGGTAATGCCAATTGAAGCTGCTACGATAAACAGGTAGTAGACAATAGTATGATTATGTAGAAAATCCATCATTTCGCTTTATCAATTAGGGGTTAATCATATTAATCAATAATTTATATCGGCGCTGAAAATAGTTAACAAATGTCAATTAAACCGAAAATATATTATAAACATTTTAACATACAGCCCCGGTTTTTATAAATATTGACCAATTTTACGAACTCGCTTCAGCAAAACTGTTATAAAAGGTGCCCGAATTCCGGAACTGCTCATCGCCTTTAAATCGCCGATGAGTCCTTTTACGCGGCTACCCAGATTTTTGTTGCTCGTACCGCCGGTCTTCATGTCAATTATCACCTTTTCAAGATAATAAGCATTTATGCGGTACTTGTGCATCAATCTGGCCATCAATTCATAATCGGCGGCAGTTCCAAAATCCAGGCCGTAAAGGCCGTAGTCATCAAACAATTCCCGCCGGCAATAAAACGTGGGGTGCGGGGGCATCCATCCCCAATTGTACTTTCCTTGCGTGTACCGTCCCGTCCGCCATTTGCGGAAAATTTTCCCCGCTTCAGTTACGTAATCAAGGTCTCCATAAAGAATCCTGACACTTTTATCTTCAAAAACCGCTGCAATGTCTGCTAATACATTGTTGTTCGAAAAAACATCATCCGCGTTAAGCATTCCCACTACATCTCCTGTTGCAAACTTTATGCCCTTATTCATGGCATCGTAAATGCCCTTGTCGGCTTCGGAAACGAAATGGTGAATATGATTGCGGTATTGGTTGATAATTTGAATAGTGTTATCGGTAGAAGCGCCGTCAATTACAATGTATTCTACATTTTCATAATTTTGGCCGATAACCGACCGGATGCACTGCTCAATGGTGCCTCCGGCATTAAAGGTGACAGTAATTAAAGAAATTTTTGTTGCCCCCACGTGGAAAAAAACGCACAGTTAATCGGCACAAAAATACGTAAATTTGAAATGGGTGCCTAATAAGCCTATATAAAGCAGAATAAGAGGATATATATGCAAAAATTAACTTACGCATTCTTCATTTTTGTGGTGATTTTTACTTGTTCCTCTTGTTCAAACAAGCAATACCAGGTACTTTTTCAACAAAAGAAAGCGCTTTCTGCGGATACGGGCGCGGCAAAAAAAGCAGTTGCCGTCGAGGTGTACCGGATACAGCCGCAAGATTTGTTGCAGATACGGAACCTGCAGGACACCAAGTTTATTACAAACCTTACGCCGGTAAGCAGCAATACATCGGGCGGCAACGCTTCGCAGGGGGAAGTTTTCCAGGTAGCGGCGGACAGTGCCGTTGACCTGCCCGCTATAGGAAAGACCAAAGTAGTAGGATTAACCCGGGTAGACGCTCAAAAACTGATTCAGGATTTGTACGCTAAGGTTCTGCTGGTAAATCCTATTATCGAATTAAAAATCATTAATCTTAAAGTAACCATACTCGGAGAAATAAAAGGCCAGGCAAATTACCCGCTGGTTAAGGACAAAACGACGCTGGTTGAATTGATTGGCGAGGCAGGCGGGCTTACCGACAGGGCGAATGAGAAAGACATTAAAATAATAAGAGGTAGCGAGCAGAATCCAAAGGTAATACATGTTGATTTGAGTGATATACGTACCATAAGCGATCCGCAGTCGCTACTGCAAAGCGGCGATATTGTTTACGTTTCTGAGAACAGACGTGCAGCGCGCAATGAAAATCTTCAAAACTTCTCGGTTATCCTTCAACCGGCCCTTATTTTGTTTAATACTGCTTTGATTATTTTTACGCTTGTAAAAAAGTAGATGGAAGAAACTGACCGGATAAAGCAAAAACTACCCAACCAGGAGATCGATTATTTTAAGATTGGCAAAATACTTTTAAGCCGGTGGTATTGGATTGTGGGGTCGCTCATCGTTTGTACCATTGTGGCCAATGTTTACCTGTGGTATACGCCGAAAACCTATTCTACCTCGGCGGTTATGAAGTTCGAGGAAAAAAAATCGGAGTTGCCCGAAATCGGCGGCGTGTCATCAGTACCCGACCGTGCCAGCGCCTCGCATATTCAAACCGAAATTGTTGTACTGCAAAGCACCCCGCTTTTATTAAACGCGATAAAACAGCTTGACTACCGCATGAGCTTTTTTGTGGTGGGGAGGGTACTGAACCGTACAAGCGAACTGTATCCGAACAAGCCGATAGATGTTGAACTGGTGAAATTTGATACTTTGAATTTTTTTCGCGACCTGGTAACCTTCAGGCCGATTAACAGGAATAGCTTTACCATAAGCTATAAAAATGGACCGCGGGAAATTCATTACACCTACCGATACGACACCCCCTTCACAATAGGTCCAACCACTTTTAGTATCAAATATCCAGGCGACCTGCCAAACAGTACATCTTATCTTTTTAAGCTGAACTCGGCCGGGGATTTCCTGGGGAGGGTAGCCGGAGGTTTTCACGCTTCGGAAACATCAAAAAATTCAAATATAATATCCGTTCAGCAGGTGGACTCCAACCCCCAGTTTGCGGCCGATATATTGAACGCCATCATGAGGGAGTACCTGAATTACGACAGGTACCAGCGCACACTATCAACCAGCCAGATGATCCAGTTTATTGACAGCCAGCTGGATTTTTTGTCGAAACAGGTAAAAGGTTCCGCAAACTCCATCAAGCAGTTTAAGGAGAATAAAAAAATGATGGACATCAATACCGCTACCGACCAGATGGTTGGTAAAGCAAAAGATATTGATGCCCAGCGATCACTGTTAAAGATACAATTGCTTGCACTCGACCAGCTGAGGCAGCAAATCATACAGGAAAAACAAGATGTGAGCCTGAGCTTTAACCTGGGCGGCGTGGTTGATCCTCAACTCGACGAAATTATCGTCAACCTAAACAATCTGCTTGTTGAAAAGAACTCGCTGGCGAAAACTTATAATGCAAGCTCGCAGCCTATCCAGGATATAAATCAACAGATACTGCAGTTGAAGAACAGCATTTTTAACAGCATAAACTCTTCAAAGGCGCAGGTTGAAAGCAAGATCAAATACCTTGATGAGCAGATCGCCCCGGTTAACCAGCAAATAGCGCAGCTCCCCGCTACCGAGCAGGACCTGGTTAGCCTTAAACGGGACTTTGATATTAACGACAAGGTGTACTCATACCTGTCGGAGAAGAAACTCGATGCCCAGATTAACAGCGCGGGCGTATTGCCCGGGGCAACGATTATCGACATAGCGCAACCGAATTTCGGCCCGGTTTCGCCTGATGAAAAGGGTATACACCGCAACGCCATCATATTTGGCCTGGCCCTGGGGCTTGGGGCAATCATCCTGATCAGGGTTACCAATCCCTATATTTACGATAAGGAAACCATTGAAAGTTTGACGACAATCCCAATAATAGGCGTCATCAGAAAATTTCCGGAGGAGATTGACGAGTTTAGCTCTCAGATACTTGCCATAGCCCGGCCAAAATCCATCTTCGCCGAGTCGGTTCGTTCGGTGCGCACAAATCTGAGTTTCCTGGCGTCCGAAAAAACAAGCAAGATCATTTGCATCACATCCGAAGTAGCGGGCGAAGGAAAATCATTTGTAGCCGTAAACCTTTCGAGCACATTGTCGCTGATAGAAAAGAAAGTGATCCTGATAGCGGCCGACCTCCGTCGTTCCAAACTGCACAAAACCTTCAATGTGCCTAATGACATCGGTTTAAGTAATTACCTCGCAAACCAATGCACCGAGGAAGATATTGTCATGCACTCAAATCATGCGAGTCTCGATTTTATCATTTCGGGCCCGGTCCCGCCTAACCCATCGGAACTTCTGCACACCGACCGCATGGTACAGCTGGTAGCTTCACTGCGGGATAAGTATGAGATCATCATGATCGATACGGCGCCCATCGGGCTGGTTTCTGACGCCATTCCGCTGATAAGAATGAGCGATATCAACCTGTTTGTAATACGCTCGGGTAAATCGAAATTTTATGCTGCAACAGTTCCGCAGCGTATCGCCCATGAATATCACCTCGACAATACGGTGATCGTGCTGAACGCTTACGCCGAGGACCTGTTACATTCGAGGTATTACACCACCAAGTTTACCGGCGAAAATTATGGATCGAGATATTATTATTATTCAGATTACAGCGGATATGAGAGCTCAGGTTATTACATAGATGAAAAAAAGAAAAAATGGTGGGATATAAGAGGGTGGTTTAACAGGTAAGGAATTATTTTATGCCACTAAGATCAGCCCCCGGTTCAGCCAAATGGTACCCGGTTTACACGAATCCACGGGCAGAAAAAAAAGCTTGCGAAGCACTTGTCAATAAGGGCATCGAAGTTTACCTGCCGCTGCAACGGCGACTGAAGCAATGGAGCGACCGAAAAAAATGGGTTAACGAACCCTTTATCAAATCGTACATATTTGTCCGGATCAAAGAACATGAACAAACAGAGGTATTAATGACGAAAGGAGTAGCGCGCTTTATATACTTCTCAGGCAAAATCGCTTCGATGCCCGACAGGCAGATAAATGAGCTAAAATTACTAATTGCCAGTCCCTACGAATTGGAAGTTACCGAAACTGACCTGCAACCCGGAGAAAGTATTATTATCAAAGCCGGCCCCCTAAAGGGGCTTAAAGGCGAGATAATTTCCTACCGATCGCAAAAACAGCTTGCCTTACGATTGGAAAACTTAGGTTATTCTATTATCGTAAACGTAGCCGCATCATTGATCGGAAGGTTTTAGCCGCATTTTTAGTGTTTTCTTAATACGAAACGGCATTTTAATTAATATATTAATGCCCATATAAATTAGTTTTTTAAAACTAATTAAACGACTGATTAACAGTAAGTTATATTTATATTATGTAACTTACGGGGCGAAGCCATGAATATTTTTAAGATATGTGCAGAATAGCTGGAATAATATCCAACCGGCTGGCGCCTGAGGCGGCCCTGAAGACGGTGGGCCTGATGTGCGATGCCCTGAAACACGGTGGGCCCGACGATGAAGGCTATTTTTCGGATGAGGCGGCGGGGCTGTTCTTCGGCAACCGCCGTCTTGCTATCGTCGATCTCAGCCAGAACGGGCGCCAGCCGATGGCCGATGTTCAGCAAAAAGTTTGGATAACCTTCAACGGGGAGATATATAACTACCCCGAATTAAAACAGCAGCTTTTAACGTTTGGTGTCAACTTTCACTCTAATACGGATACGGAGGTAATCATCAACGCTTATTTAAAATGGGGCGTCTCGGCGTTCTCAAAGCTTCGGGGAATGTTTGCCTTCGCGCTTTATGACAAGGCAAGGGCATTAACTTATCTGGTTCGCGATTCCACCGGCGTAAAGCCGCTATATTATTATGCCGAAAAAGAATCGTTAAGCTTTGCGTCCGAAGTCCGGGCGTTCAAAATAGCGGGGATAACAGATGAGGACGATCCCAACTGGCCTATCAGGTTTTTGGCATTCGGCCATTTGCCGGAACCGTATACCACGCTGAAAAATGTGCGAAGCCTCGCCAAGGGCCATTATTTGATTTGGGAACACAATACCCGGAAGTTCAGCATCGCCCGTTTTTATAAGCCACCCGAAAAAAAGCTCATTACCGATATTCAGGAGGCCCAGGAGGCTATTCGGAACACGCTGCAGATGGCGGTAGAGAGGCAGCTGATAGCCGATGCTCCTATCGGCGTATTTTTGAGCGGCGGGGTTGATTCGAGTCTCATTTCGCTTTTAGCTAATAGCCATAAGAAACAGAAACTAAAAACAATTTCCATCTTTTTTAATGAAAAAGAATACGATGAAAGAGCCTATCAAAGCGCTGTCTTAAAAAAGATAAGCGGCGAAAAGCATACACACCTGGTGCAGCAGCAGGATTTTGAAGAATTGTTCCCTCGAATAATAAGTGATATGGATATGCCGACAACCGATGGCATAAATACATGGTTTATTAGCAAGTACGCACATGAGGATGGGTTAAAGGCGGTTTTAAGCGGCGTTGGCGCCGATGAGCTTTTCGGCGGCTATCCATCGTTCAACCGGATCAGGTATATCGAATACCTGCGAAGATCACCGTCTCCATTATTTTTTGCAGCCAATTATTTTAAGACTGACAGGTACCGGAAAATATCTTTCCTGGCACATAACCATTACCTTGCCGATTACCTGTTGCTGAGGGGCCTTTTCGTCCCGGGCGACATAGCCAAAATATTAGATACCGATACCAACCAGGTTGGCAAAGTGCTTTTTAGCGAAAAAACGATTACCGGCCTCGGCCCCTATAACGAGGAAATGGCGGCCTGGTTTGAAACCAACCTCTACATGCAAAACCAGTTGCTGAGGGACACTGATGTAATGAGCATGAGCCATGGCCTGGAAGTACGTGTGCCGTTCCTTGATGAAGATTTCCAGCAACTGGCCTGCAGCATAGCGCCCGAGATCAGGTTTAATAAAAATCAGCCCAAAAAAATACTGATTGACAGCTTTAGTAAAATATTGCCCGAAGCGATATGGAACCGGCCCAAAATGGGTTTCACCTTCCCGTTCCAGGAATGGATGGTGCGCCATTCGGAGATAAGCAACGAACATTTGTACAAGGGCAGGTTCGCCCAAAATTTAGTCATCAAGTTTAAATCGGGACAAATGCACTGGTCAAAAGTGTTTGCCCTGTACCAGGTACAATTGCATGTCTAAAAAAGTAATTTTATTTACCCTGCAAACATTCAGCACCACCGGCGGCATTCAAAAAATGACACGCACCCTGGCGCATTCGTTAAATTTGCTGGCAAAACGGAATAGTTGGAAATTTAAATT
This sequence comes from Mucilaginibacter sp., assembly GCA_035656115.1. Classification (GTDB taxonomy): domain Bacteria; phylum Bacteroidota; class Bacteroidia; order Sphingobacteriales; family Sphingobacteriaceae; genus Mucilaginibacter. The sequence goes on along the minus strand of DASRTD010000275.1, from coordinate 1,159 downwards.
ATGGTCGCTTTATGATTCAAAGGCCGACCTGATGCCGCAGTACGTGCCGGAAGAAAATTTTAAAGGATTCGGCCAAAACCGGCGCAAATTTATACTGCAAACCCTCTTTAATTCAGGAACGCCGGATATCGTGATCCTAAGCCATATCAACCTGGCTATTGTAGGCCTTTTGATAAAGGCGATGCATCCCAAATGTAAAATTTGGCTCATTGCCCATGGCATTGAAGTGTGGCGGCCGTTGTCGGAGCTGCGTAAGTCATTGCTCAAATACTGCGATAAGGTGATTTGCGTAAGTAATTTTACCCGGCAGCAAATGGTCAGCCTGCACCAGGTGGACCCGGCAAAGTGCACCGTTTTAAATAATGCAGTCGATCCTTTCATGAAATTGCCCACAGACTTTACCAAGCCGGAACATTTGCTGAAACGTTATTGGTTGACGCACGAAAACCAGGTCATATTTACCCTAACCCGCCTGGCGTCGACTGAGCAGTACAAGGGGCACGACCAGGTGATAAAAGTAATCAGTAAGTTAAAAGATAAATTCCCGAATGTGCGGTATATCCTGGCCGGACAGTATGATCACACAGAGGAGATCAGGATACAAAAGCTTATTGCAGAATATAAGGTGGACAAGGAAGTGATCCTGCCGGGTTTTATCAAAGAAACAGAGCTATCCGACTATTTCCTGCTTGCCGACCTGTTTGTATTGCCAAGTAAAAAAGAAGGCTTTGGCATTGTCTTTATCGAGGCACTGGCCTGCGGGCTGCCTGTAATATGCGGCAATGTGGATGGCAGCGTCGATGCAATACGTTATGGGGAACTCGGCACAGCCATAAACCCGGACGGCCTGGCCGAGCTGGAAAAAGCTTTGTCGGACTACCTGACCACGCCGCTGCCCGAAAGTAAAAGACACGATCTGCAAGACCAATGTTTAAGTCATTTCAATGAGATTGACTATATGGCCCAAATAGAAAAGCTGATATTGAATGAGTGAAGTGGAAAACGAACAATGGGACATTGAAATAACCCCCAAAAACAACCTGTTCGACCTGAAGTTACGCGATGTGTGGCATTACCGCGACTTGCTGGGGTTGTTAGTGCGCCGTGATTTTGTGGCTTTTTATAAGCAAACCGTATTGGGCCCGGTTTGGTTTTTTGT
>DASRTD010000274.1:0-6070 GCA_035656115.1 Mucilaginibacter sp. | reverse complement strand
GAAGGCAGTGCTAAAACAGCTTTAAACACGCCGTTAAGTATGGCTATTTCGCGCAAAATGGCTAACGATTTTTTTGGCAGCCCACAGGCGGCGATCGGGAAGACCATCCGTTATAACAACCAAAAGGATTTTAAAGTGTCTGCGGTTTTTGAAGATGTACCGCATAATTCCTCCCGGCAATTTGAGTATATCGTTAACTGGCAAAACTTTTTAAAGGAAAATGGCTGGGCTAAGCAATGGGGCAACAATGGCCCCACAGCGTTTGTAATGCTTGGCCCGAACGCCAATGGCGCGTTGGTTGATAAAAAGATAACCAGGTTCCTGGATAAATACAACAAAGAACAAAATAAAGCCTTCAGGGAAGAATTGGGCCTGCAAAAAACCAGTGATTCTTACCTGTATTCAAACTTCACTAACGGCAAACCGGACGGCGGGCGCATTGAATATGTGCACCTGTTTAGTGTCGTGGCCCTGTTTATAATGCTGATCGCTTGTATCAATTTCATGAACCTTACCACGGCGCGCTCTGTAAAACGTGCCAGGGAAATAGGTGTGCGTAAGGTGGTGGGTGCGGTGCGGTCTGTACTCATCAGGCAGTTTATCGGCGAAGCCATCCTGCTTACTTTTATAGCGATGCTGATAGCCGTCTTGCTGGTGTTGATATTACTGCCGGTTTTCAACTGGGTAACCGAAAAGCAGATCGGCTATCCCTTTGCCAATTACCAGTTTTGGCTCGGCCTGGTATTGCTCACCCTGGTTACCGGCTTTCTTTCCGGGAGTTATCCGGCATTATTCTTATCCGCATTTAATCCTGTTACTGTATTAAAAGGAACTGGAAAGTTAAGCACCGGCTCAATTTGGTTTCGAAAGGGGCTTGTGGTTGTTCAGTTTATAATGTCAATTGTGCTGATCGTAGGTACCATCGTCGTATCCAAACAGGTAAATTATATCCAAAACAAAAACCTGGGATACGACCGCGAAAACCTGATCTATGTTCCGCTTGAAGGGGACCTGCCGGCGAAGTTCAAAGTATTTAAAGATGAAGCGCTGCGGAGTCCCGGTATAAAAGATATCACCCGTTCGTCGGATGCGCCTGTAAATTTTGGGAGTACGACAGGAGGTGTAAAATGGGTGGGCAAGGACCCGAATTTGAACATAGAATTCACCCATATTGATGTAGGATACGACTACATTAAAACCATGAAACTGCAACTGGTACAGGGCCGCGATTTCTCGCGCGACTTTGGCACAGATACCCTCAACTACCTGATCAATGAAAGTGCGCTTAAAAGAATCGGTTATGCTCGTCCCATTGGCAGCCCGCTTACCCTTTGGGATAAAAAACAAGGCCAGATCATCGGCGTGATAAAGGATTTTCATTTTAACTCCCTCCATGATCCGATACAGCCGCTGATCATCAATTTACGTGATTCAACCTCCTACGGAAACATATTGATTCGCACGCAGCCAGGGCAAACAAAGCAAGCCCTGGCCACTATAGAAAAGTTGTGCAAAGAATTGAACCCCAATTTTACGTTTACTTATTATTTTACGGACTCGGAATACCAGAAGCTTTATGACAATGAACAGGTTGTTGGCAAGCTGTCAAAAGCTTTTGCGTTTTTAGCCATCTTTATTTCATGCCTGGGGTTGCTGGGCCTGGCCATGTTTACTGCCGAACAACGCATCAAAGAAATCGGTATCCGCAAGGTATTGGGCGCAAGCGTCGGATCCTTGTTTAGTTTATTGTCAAAGGAGTTTATGGTGCTGGTGGCTATCGCCCTGCTTTTTGCAACGCCGCTGGCCTGGTGGATCATGCACGTTTGGCTGGAGGATTATACTTACCGCACCAGCATGGATTGGTGGATATTTGCGTTATCAGCGGTACTATCCATTTTGATCGCCTTAATTACAGTGAGTTTTCAATCTGCTAAGGCAGCGCTGATGAACCCGGTGAAGAGTTTGAGGAGCGAGTAGGCAGTTAGCAGTAGCAGTTGGCAGTTGTTGAAAGGAAAAACGACTTGTAGTCCGTATGATTTCAAAAAATAAAATCGGTGTAATCAAAAAATAAATCGGTGTAATCGTGGTTAAAAACTATTTCAAAACCGCATGGCGTAACATCTTAAAAAATAAGTTTTACGCGTCCATCAACATTGTCGGCCTTACGGTAGGGCTAACGGTTGGACTAATGATCCTGCTTTGGGTGAGCGATGAATTGAGTTTCGACCGGTTCCACACCAAGGCGGATCGGTTGTACCAGATGGAAGCACAGATCGGAACCGGCAGCAGCAAACAGATATGGGGAGGTGTACAGGGGCCTGTTGCAACCTATGCGCTGAAGGAAGTGCCCGGCGTGCAAAACGCGGTACGGCTGGTTTATGCCTATGAGTACCAGGTATTCAGGTATAAGGACAGATTATTGGGGATGGGTGATAATGGTAACTGGTATGTCGACCCATCTTTTTTCAAAATATTCGACTTTAAAATGTTAAAGGGAAATGTTAATACACCTTTTCCCAACGACAAATCCATAGTGATCACGCAATCAACGGCAAAACGCTTCTTTGGCGACGTAGACCCAATCGGGAAAACTATATTGGCCGACAACAAGGACAGCTATACCGTGACCGGATTGATGGCCGATGCTCCTGAAAACTCATCCATTAAATTTGATATGCTGTTTTCAATGGAAGTGCGAAAAAAACAGTATAGTAAAACAGATTATTGGAAATCAATGGATGAGGATTGGGGGAACTATTATACCAATACCTTTTTGTTGCTGCCGCCCGGCGCAAATACCCAGGCAATAGCCGATAAGTTCACTAAAATTCATATTCAGCACCAGCCCGGCCCCGATGCAGCAAAAGTAAAATACCAGATGCAGCCGTTTACACAAATACATCTTTACAATGCCGATGGCAGTGAATCGGTGATGCAAACGGTACGGATATTTTTGATCGTAGCGATATTTATCCTGCTCATCGCCTGCATCAACTACGTTAACTTGTCCACAGCCCGCGCTATGCTGCGCTCAAAAGAGGTAAGTGTGCGCAAAATAATAGGGGCGGAGCGGAAGCAGCTTTTTGCCCAGTTCGTTATCGAAACAGCGCTTTTCTTTTCAATAGCCTTATTGCTGGCCTTTGGCGCCATTGAATTGCTGATGCCGCTGTACAATAATATTTCGGGCAAGCAAATGGTGTTCAACCTGTTTGACGGACGGGTTTGGGAGGTGATTGGATTGACATTGTTCGCCACGTTGACCATTTCGAGCATTTACCCAGCCTTGTTATTATCTTCATTTAAACCAATTAGTGCGCTAAAGGGTAAAATCTCGTTGGGTATAGGCAATGCTGCCTTCCGCAAAATATTGGTGGTAACACAATTTATCTTCTCTATCGGGCTCATCATTGGCACCCTGGTAATAAACAATCAGTTGAAATATATACGCGAAAAAGAGCTTGGATATGACAAATCCTACGTATTCTCCTTCGGTATGCGCGATATGCAAAAGAACTACGAGGCGCTGCGTGCTGAACTGCTGCGACAACCCGGCATTTATGGTGTAACCAGTTCAAGCGACAACATCGTAAGCATTGGCAGCAATACCGGCGATACGGATTGGGATGGCAAAGTCCAGGGCACTATGTTTCTCATTCATCCCATGTACATCGACAAGTATTATCTGAGCTTTTTTAAAGTTAAGCTTGCCACCGGAACCGGCTTTTCGGGCTATAAAACAGATACCGCGCACTATCTGCTGAACGAAACTGCGGTGCGCGAAACAGGCATCAAAAACCCGGTGGGTAAACGTTTTAAATTGCATGACATCAATGGAACGATCATAGGCGTTGTAAAGGACTTTCACTTTGCATCACTGAAGCAAAAAATCGAGCCGGCGGTATTTGCGTACCAGCCCGGAAACGACTGGCGCATTTCAATTCGTACCACCGGTAAGGACGCGCCAAAAGCCATCGCTGCAGTTAGTAAAATCTGGAAACAATACAACCCGGCCTTCCCGTTCTCCTATCAATTCCTTGATGCGGATTATGACAATTTATACAGATCCGATCAACGCTCTGGTACGCTTTTTAGTGCATTTGCAATCATCGCCATCCTGGTTTCCTGTTTGGGCCTGTTCGGGCTGGCAACGTATACGGGACAAGTAAGGATAAAAGAGATCGGCATCCGCAAAGTGCTTGGTGCCAGTGTGTTTAACATCACCGGCATGCTATCGAAAGATTTTTTAATGATAGTGGCCGTTTCCTTATTAATAGCCAGCCCGATTGCATGGTATGCTATGGATAAATGGTTGCAAAATTACGCTTACCGAATCAACATGCAGTGGTGGGTTTTCGCGATTGCCGGTCTATCTGCCGTATTGATCGCCTTTGCAACAATAAGCTTCCAGGCGGTAAAAGCAGCCTTAGCGAACCCTGTGAAAAGCCTGAGAAGTGAATAGCGGTTGGTAGCGGCAGTAGCAGTTTCTGTTTTAGGTGAAAGAGGGTGAAAACTCCATTACAGACCCCAATTTGCCATGAACCATGAACTATTAACCATGAACTACCAACTTTTTTCGCAACAGATGCAACGCAGCGAACAAAACCCGCATCTATTGTATAAACAATCGAAAAAATGAAAAAGTATTTGTTGTTATTATTTATCGCCTGTCAAAGCTATTTCGCTTTAGCACAGGATAATAGGACGCCTTACCTAACTAAATCACTGGCCAGCAGTGGCATAAAGGATGTTTATGTAGAAACTTCCGGTGGCAGCATCACTGTGAGCGGCGCCTCAGGCGAATCTCCGCGGATTGAGGTATATATCAAGGGGAACAACGGAATGGACCTTTCAAAGGATGAAATTGAGAAACGGCTGAATGAAGATTATGAACTGGATATTTCTGCCAGCAACCATGAACTGCACGCCCGCGCCAAAAGAAAACACGATGGCGACGGCTGGGACTGGAGAAGGCAGCTGAGCATTTCGTTCAAAGTTTATGTGCCAAGGGAAGTGAATACGCATTTGGGTACCAGCGGTGGCAGCATCCACCTGGACAACCTTACCGGGAACGAAAATTTCAGCACCAGTGGTGGCAGCCTGCATATTGACGCCCTGAACGGCATGGTGAAAGGTGAAACCAGCGGCGGAAGCATCGAAGTATCCAACTCCGGTGAAAATATTGACCTGGAAACCAGCGGCGGCAGTATTCACGCAAACAATTGCCACGGCAAAATTAAGCTGGAAACCAGCGGCGGATCATTGCACCTTGACAACATGAAAGGCAATATCAATGCAAATACCAGCGGAGGCAGCGTCGAGGCAAGTGATGTGGAAGGCGAACTGGTTACCGGCACCAGCGGCGGCAGCGTTAATTTAACTCACATGGCCTGCACCCTCGAGGCATCAACAAGCGGCGGCAGCATGCATATCGAGTTGATAAAGCTAGGCAAATATGTAAAACTGGACGACAGCGGCGGCCATATTGACCTTTCATTGCCGGGGAAACAGGGGCTTGATTTGAACCTTTCTGCCGACAGGATCAGCTCGCAATCGGTATCTAATTTTAGCGGCGAATGGGATAAAACCCATGTTAAGGGGACGCTAAATGGCGGCGGTGTACCTGTTAATGTAGACGCCAGCGGTCACTTGACTATCAGCTTTAACTAAGTTTAGAGGTTTATATAAGGTTGAACGGTCCCGGTATGGTTTTAACCTGCCGGGACTTTTATTTTTAGGTTGATTTGAGATGAAGGCTTCTTAAATAGTGCATAATCTATATTCAACACCGCGGAGTCAGCATTTTTCCAATTCCGAAATCGGCATTCCGACTTCCGAAATTAAATTGTATCATTACCGTACACCCGTTGTTACGCCTTCGTACAGTTTTTTTTCGTTAGTGAAAATAACTAATTGATTATCAGTACTCAGCCTGTTTGGTATGTAAATTAACCCTTTATAAAAAAATTCAGCTATGATCAGGAATTTTATCGTCACTGCGTGGCGCGGCATCGGCAGAAATAAAGGATTCTCATTTATCAACGTGTTTGGCCTGGCGGTCGGCCTGGCCTGT